>SLRR01000013.1 GCA_007130865.1 Spirochaeta sp.
ATTCCGACAACGTGCCGTTTGTCACCGACCTTGTCTATCGCCTGGTGGACCTTAGCGAGATCGAACCTGAACGATTCCGGGTAGCAACCCGGACCCTGGCGTATCTGATCACGTTGCGGCACGTGTTCCGTCGGTTGGAACAACCAACCGCGCGACGGCTGGTGGAGACGCTGGGAATGTTCCCGATCGGCGTGAAAACGCGAATCCGGCTGTTTGAATACCTGCTCTTTAACATGCCGGATGAGAACACGGAGTTGTTGGTGACGGAGCTGGAGGAGCGGGAGTATACTATGGAGGGAGGAGAGGCGATAATGACGGTAGCACAGGAGCTGCGGCGCCAAGGCCGTGAGGAAGGACTGAAAGACGGCCGCGAGGAGGCGACGCACGAGGTCGCCCGGCGGATGCTGGAAAAAGGAATATCCACCGACCTGATTATTGAGACAACCGGTCTTACCGCGGAACAGGTTTCCGCCCTCCGGAACGACGAGAACAAAAAGCGGTCTTCCCCGGGCTGACGCACACCGTTGACCATGCGGTGTTCGGCTTCCTGCTATGCTACTCGAGACCTGTCGTCTCCTAGAGGGGGATGATCCGGAGATCGATCAGCGTCGGAAACTCCTCATTCTATCGGTACCATCGGTGGAGCGGCAGTTTCCGAGCCCACCATGAGCTATGAGGCCTCGCTGGACGATTTGAAGGCTCATGGCAAACTATTAGCTTGTCTTCAAGAAATCTGTCTCCAAAGATCTTCGGCCAATCCAGAACAACGATGTTGCCCGTATTCTTCAGCGAACTGAGGAGCTGCAGGAGAATCCACGCTCCGTCGCTGCCGGTGCTGCCGTATACTGAAACGGCGGCGGCACTTCATGACGACATACGCACAAAAGCCGAGGCGATATCGTGAATGCGGGGGTAATAGCCGCGGAATACCGCCCTTCGGATTCATGATCATGAAAAATGGTGGCGGAGACTGCTGTTACGGTGTAGAATATTCATGTAAATGAAAACATAGCGTTTGGGAGCCGGTTTCCAGGAGAATTTTCATGATCATGAAAGAATCAGCGATGCGGCGGGTCTTGTCGGTGGCGGAGATCGGTGAGATCATCCGGCGGGAGCGGAAACGACAAGGCGTGACGCAGGTGGTTGCCGCGGGCCTTTGTGGTGTGAGCGTTCACTTTCTCTCCAGCCTGGAGCGTGGTAAGGAGACGTCCGAGTTCTCTAAGGTTCTGCAGGTGCTCAACGCCATGAATATCCGCGTTTACCTGAGCACGCCCGGGGGCGAATCATGACGGTGTGGTACCGCGGTCGACCGGTAGGTCACCTGAAGCCGGATCACCGGGGTGGTTTTCTGTTCTCCTATACCGACGAGTGGGTGAGTAACAACAGTTCGTTTCCCGTCAGCATCAGCCTTCCGTTTGGCGAGGCCCTGGAGCAGGATCGGGCGGACGCGTTCTTCACAAACCTGCTCCCGGAGGGGCCCGGGAAGGAGCGGCTCTGCCGGCAGCTCGGTATTTCTCCGGACAACCGCTACGAACTTCTCAGAGCGATCGGGCAGGACTGTGCGGGAGCACTGGTAATCGGTGATCAGCCGGACGATACGAACCCGCCACGACACGAACCGTTCCGCGCGGACGAGCTCGATAATCTCCTCCGGAACAGGCCGGCACTGCCTGTTCTGGCTGACGGCGAATACGTTCGATTCTCCCTTGCCGGATCGGAGAGTAAATGGGCGGTCGTCGTCGATAACAAACGGCTTGCCTGGCCGCGGGGCTCCGCTCCATCAACCCACATTCTCAAAGTCTATGATCCCGCGTTCTCGCACGCGCCCCGGAACGAGGCGTTTACCGCACACCTCGCCGCTCGCCTCGGACTTTCATTGGCCGAAACCACGCCTGCCGACGACTACCTCCTGATCGAACGGTACGACCGGACCCGGGAGGACGGGATACCCGTGCGCCTGCACCAGGAAGACGCTGCGCAGGCGTTGGGGATCACTTCATTCAGGAAATACCAGCGCGAAGGCGGGGTCGGGGTCGCCCAGGTGATCGAACTGATCCGGGCGCATTCGTCGAGGCCCTTGCAGGACCAGAAAAGTCTGATAACCTGGCAGCTGGCGAACCTGATCCTCGGCAATTCCGACGGACACCTTAAAAATATCTCCTTCCTGTACGATGGTGCGCGGATACGTCTGGCGCCGTTTTACGACATGGTGTGTACCCGGAACTACGACGGAGTGGAACGGAAGCTCGCACTGGACATCGGCGGGGGCCAGGATCCGGGTCATATCGGACGCGACCAGTTTCGCGCCTTTGCGCGCGAGACCAACACCGGCGAAGCCTACGTTCTCGGTGAGCTTGATCGGATTATGAGCGATCTTGACGAGCGGCTCGACGACTACGCCCACGAGTTCGTGTCGCGTTGGGGAGACAATCCGGTGATCGGTCGCATCACACGGATCGTAAAAACGCAAATCCGCCGGACCCGGGCGTTACTTTGACGGTAACGGGTCACCGTTGGAGCAATGGCTCAACCAGTGGATTCCACACGGCATAGTCGCGATACGTCACGACCGGTTCCGCCCAGTCCGCGGAGGCGATGACGCGCTCCTTCGCCCTTGATCAGTTCCAGAAGCACCGTGTTCTCCCAGACGGCGCCACGATGAACGCTTTCGTGCCAGGTTCTCGTAGTTCAGAAGCGATCCGGCTCGCATCGCGCAGGTTGTCAGGAAGCGATAGAACAGCCCCGCATCCCGTACGGCCACGATTTCCCGCAGATCACGGTTGAGATAGGTTGCGATATAGTCTTCGAACAAGATCGGCGTCGGGAGCCGACGATTAGACCACAACTCCGGATATCCACCCCGCCAGGGGAGCGTCCGGATCGTCTCCGGCGGTACGTGTTCCGAACTCCGCAGTTCCGTAGCGCCGAGTGTTCCCAGTTCCAGCAATCGGACCCGACCGGCGAGACTCTCCCCGACGCCGGTCATCATATCGAATCGCTGACCGCCGGTGATTATCCATCTGCCGTAGGCGGTACGGTTTTCGTCGATGGAAACCTTGATTTCCCGCAGCAGATCCGGTGCGTACTGAATCTCGTCGATGAGCACCCGTTCCGCGGCGTGTTTCTGCAGGAACCCCCGGGGATTTTCCCGTGCCAGGCGAGCCTCCGCGACATGGTCCAGGGTCACGAAGTGTCCATCGGGAAACACATGTTTCACGAGAGAACTTTTCCCGGTCTGCCGCGCGCCGGTGATCACGATCGCCGGGCGCAGTTCAGCCGACTCCAGAATATCCCCGCTTAAAACACGGTTAATCCAAAGCATAACTGTGGATTATCCTGACGCCGACGCCTGACGCCTGACGCCGAACACTTGCCGCCGACCGCATACTGCGGACAACTCGGAGAGCCCTCGTATTCACTGCGCTCTCACGGAAAACCGAAGCGCGAGTTCTTGTTCGCAGGTACACCATTACAAATGGAATAATTATTTCATTTGTAATGGCATAATACGGTGTCGTGTGCGATACTGTACCCATGAAGATATCCGAACTGCGTGGTATCGCCGAAAGCCAGCGCGCGGCTCTGGACGCGAGTCCGTTCGGGTTGGAGCGGGACTGCCTCGCGAGCCTTCCGGATATCCGCACGCACGCTCTCGTCGTCT
Organism: Spirochaeta sp.; assembly: GCA_007130865.1. Classification (GTDB taxonomy): domain Bacteria; phylum Spirochaetota; class Spirochaetia; order DSM-27196; family Alkalispirochaetaceae; genus Alkalispirochaeta. Next base: position 3,662 of record SLRR01000013.1, read on the forward strand.
CGGGCATCCGTCGCTGTGGAAAAAGCACGTTGCTCCATCAGTATGTTCGTCATCTGGGCGAAGCGTTTTTTTACTTCAACTTTGAAGATATTCGCCTTTCCG
>SLRR01000197.1 GCA_007130865.1 Spirochaeta sp.
ACCGCTTCACCGGGGCCGACCACGGCGATTCGTTTCTTCCGGTACGTGCAGGCGAGCTTGCCTTCCACCACGATGAGTACCGATCTCTCCACGAACGCGGTCTCGCCGTCGCGCATCCGAACGTCCTCCAGCTCCCGGGCGACGGAGTTGAGCGTGACGCCGTCGATCCGGTCTCCCAGGAGATACGTGCCCATGAGAAACTGCTTGCGGTTCAGGTGATCCTTCATCGCGTTGTCACGGTCGCGCCCGTCCATGAACCGGCGGTACATCGCCGGTTCGATCTCCAGGACCTTGATGAAACTGGCTGCCCGGTAGGTGTGTTCCGCCGGGGTATTCACAAGCGTGTTGATCTCCGCAAACATCGACCCCGGCGTGAGCAGGTTTGCCACGCTCTTCTCGGCGTTGATGATCTCAATAAGTCCGTTCAGGAGGAGGTATACCTTCTCCGGCTGCGCCCCCTTGCGGAAGAGGATCGACCCGATACTGTAGGTCTCGGAGGGGCAGTTGGCGAACATCTCGATATCGTAGTCCGGCACATCCGGGAAGTTATGCCGCAGCAGCCCCACGATCATGTGCTTCTCTCCGGTGTTGGCCGCTTTGATCAGCACGTCCTGCATCCCGAAGGAGGTGTCGGCGCCGATCTCCTTCTCCTTGGCGGTGAGCGGCGTCGACCGGTGGCTTAAAACAAGCCGGCCCGAGAGGTCCCCGCGGAAATCCTCCGCGTCGCCGTGGATCATGCCGCCTCCGACGTCGATCTTCTTGACGTCAACCGGTGTGAAATAGTGCTCCCTGATCTGTTTGGCCAGCTTCTTCCCCAGGGGAGTGGCGTCTCGCATGAGTGTCTGGAGTTGTGACATCGTGCAGATATCCGCCAGATGCGCGTAGGTACGGTATCCACCCTGCCAGAGAGCACGGAAGAACATGATCGTGGTATCCACCGGGTGGGGCGAATAAACCGGTTTCACCTCCAGACCCTCGATATTGTTCCACTCGCCTTCCACCAGGTCGTGGGGTTCAAAGTAGTCGCCGAATTCGTCTTCCGAGAACGACATGAGCGCCGAGAGTTTCTTGGTAACCGAGGCCCGCACCAGGGGAGTGGCGTAGTACCGCAGGCGGTGGTCGGTCCGAACCAGGGAGGTCAGCCCCGCAAAGTGGTCGTCGTGGGCGTGGGTATGAAATATCCCCGTCACCTGGTTTACGCTGATGCCCAGGGCGCTGAGCGTATGCATCACGCTGGGGCCCGCGTCGATCAGGTAGATCCTCCCCTGGAACACGACGATGCTCGCCATGCAGGGACGCTGGTAGTCCCAGCCGTCACCCTCTCCGGTATGGACCACCGAGAAGTACTCCGGTTTGATCTTGTGCTGGCTGAGGATATAGGGCGGCCGGTACTGCTCGTTCCTGCCGAGGTTGAGCGGCACCTCCACGTAGTCTCCCTCGCAGTAGATGCGGTAGGTGTTGTTGGCAACGCGCTCGATATCCACGCCGGGTACGACCTCCACCGGTTCGTTCCGGATCGCCCGGAAGTCGATCAGTTCCTCCGGGCGGCGAATCTTGCCGAAGGCGAACACTCTCTTGATCCGCAGGTATTCCGCGGCGGTCTTTTTGTTGAGACCCGCGGCGAGCATCTCCTCCTCCGTGACGAGACCGTAATTACCGCGGTAGATATACTCCCGTTGTGCGTCCACCTGGTCGGGGGTCCCCAGGATGAGCGGTTTCTGTCCGGTGTTGCTGGGGTGTCCCGGGATGATCATGCCCTGGCGGTAGAACATCTGCAGCACCGGAAACTCCGCAAGATTGGAGAAGTCCCCGTTCTGGACGCTCACGTCGGAGAGCAGAATCGCGTTGGGACCGGTCTCGCAGACTACACCGTTCCGCTCGATCGTGTGGATGAAGCCGCTGCGCATGAGATGCTTGACTGTGTCTGCGGGGCAACCACAGAGGACCCGTAGATCCTTTTCCGGTATTTCTACCCAGAAAATACCGTTGGAGATCATTACTTTTTTCAACGCCTTCACCCCTGGATACAACTGTAACGGAGCAAGGTGTTCTTTTCAAGAATTGTTCACTCTTGCGCTAAGAAAGTGTGATTTTTTTCAGTTCAAGTTCAGTTGAAGTCGTTCGTTCAGCTCCAGCCGCCTGTTCAGTTCCAGCCGATTGAGAGCTCGATATACTGGATTGCCGAGTCCTCGCGCAGATCCGGGGGGAGTTCCGGTACTCGTCGCAGCGTCTCAAAGAGCGGTTGCGCCTTGTCCGGTTTTCCGGTCTGCCGATACGCGCAGGCCATAGCGTACATCGTGAGATAGTCCTCGCTGTCCAGCTCAAAGGACTCTCGCAACAACCTGTAAGCGTCCTGGTTTCTTCCCGTTCGTCCCATTAGAATACTGAGGTTGCGCAGGACCGCGGCGTTGGCGGGATTGAGCTCCCGCGCGGTCTCCAGCGCTTCCTCTGCCTCCGCTCGTTTATCGAGGCGCAGATACGCGCATCCCAGCGCCTCCCAGGCGAGGTCGTTTTCCCTTTCGTAATTCAGGTAGAACCGGAGCGCCCGCAGCGCCTCCTCGTTCCGGCCGCTCTCGGTGTAGGCAACGCCGATCGTGAGCAAAGCCGGGAGGTTGTCCGGCTCCTCCGCAAGAACCTTGGTGAGCGCGCGAATCGCCTCTTCGTACTCGCCGGTCCGGATCAGGGTTTCCGACTCCTGGATCTGGTGCTGAAACTCCATGGGTTCAAAGTACGAACGAACCTGCGCGTCGTCAACACAATCGTTCGATGCACTTGAGGTTTTCAGAAGCTTGTTGATAATTATAGCTATCTCCTTATACAGCAGGTACTTACGAGAAAACAGATAGTTTTTCGACGGATTTCGGGTATAATTCGCTACACAGTAAGTACTTACAACGGTTTATCAACAGGCTTCGAAATACCTCACAACGTGCGGCGTTGTCCCGGCGGCCCACGCGTCGTATACTGGCCGCGATGGTATCGATACTACTGATCGGCGACGAGATACTTTCCGCCACCGTGCGGGAGCGGAACCTCCACACGATGCTCACCGGATTTGCCGGACTCGGGTACGAGGTAGGCGAGGTCCGGATCGTTCGGGACGTGGTGGAGGAGATAGCCGTGGCGATGCGGGAATTGCGGGAGCGCTCGAAGTACCTCGTAACCGCCGGCGGGATCGGACCAACCCATGACGACATGACGCTGGAGGCAGCGGCCCGGGCGTTCGCGGTGGAGACCGAACGCAGCGAGGCTATGCTGGCGTTTCTGAAAACCCGGTACGGCGATCCCCTCCCGTCCAGGGTGGAACAGATGGCCGATCTCCCTCGCGGGACGGAAGTGGTCGGATGCGAGGAGGGATACTGGCCGGTGATCAGGTGGGAGAACGTGTTTATCCTGCCGGGGCTGCCCCGGGCGCTGGAAGACAAGATGCGACGCGTCCTGGCGATGCTCCCGCCGCTGGGGACGTTCTGGCAGGGAGAAGCGTACCTCCACGTGGACGAGAGCGTCTTTGCCCAGTGGCTTACCGAGCGACAGCGCGACAACGCCCACGTGGCGATCGGCAGCTATCCGGTAGTCGGAAACGAATACGATTACCGCGCCCGCGTCACCGTACGCGGAACGGACCGGGAAGCAGTGGTCTCCGAATCCAAGGCGATCGCGGACCATGCCGACCGCCAGGGTTGGCTCGTACGCGTAGGCGGGGTGCTGGCGGAAGAGGACCGATCCGGCGGCCACGGTACGCGCCGCGG
>SLRR01000143.1 GCA_007130865.1 Spirochaeta sp.
GATCTTCTAAAGATGCTTGCGCCTGCCGGTTATCGTAACGGTGCCGGCAGGCGATCTTCTCGCTTAATCTGGCGTCCCAAATAATCTGAGACGTTGTTCTCGTTTAATGTGAGACGTGACAAGGGGTGGCGCGTGGATTTTTTCCATGGCGGCGATGTGATCTGTCAGGCCACCCGTACGGCACATCGTGCCGTACTCACGCTTCGACCTGTCCATCGAAACCGGAGCGTTTCATCCTCTGTAATCTATTGGTCAACGAGAATACCCATCATGTGAGCGAGTTTGGCTACGGTAAATCGATTACGTAAATAGTGACCTCCTCGGATACCCGCATCAACATCACTTGGGCGCATTCCCAGAACATAAGGGTCCGTCGGAGATCCCACCGCTTCCAGAAACCGCGTTATTGATTCAGCGCGCGGTACACTCGTCGCAATTTTCTGTATCTCCGGCCAACATTTAATGACCCGATCAGCGATACCCAACTGTTGTTCGTCCGTGAGTTCTAGGTACTCTTTATGCTCATTTACTATTATATTACCGATATCTCCAAATAACATCTTGATTTCTCTTTCCTGATTTTGACGAGAAAGGGGCAATCGGTTATAAAATAGTTTTTCGACATCAGTAACGTTGAGTGCTCGCAACTTCTCGTATATCCGCGCGGAGAACGCTGTAGCGATACCAACCTGAGCACCGTGGAGCGCCGTTTGCGAACTTTGCTGATTCTTTATTGTTAACATTTCCCAGACGTGTGAAACATGGTGTTCTGACCCGGACGCAGGTTGGGAGTCGCCAAAACCTATCATGCACAATCCTGTTTCGGTAAGAGAACCAAACAACGTTAGCAATCCCTTTGGATCTCGTTGAGCGATTGAATCAATGACGGACAAGCACCGATCAACAGCAGCAGTAACTCGCATGGCAATTCCCTCGTCGAATAACTCATCACGAACCAACGTTCCAAGTCGCCAGTCGGCAATCGAAGTAGTTTTACCGAGAAGGTCACCGAAACCCGCCGCCGTAAGTTCCGGAGGCGCCACAGCAAGGACTTCTCTATCAGCAAAGATAGCTTCTGGGGGTTGCGCGAAGTACGTTCGTTTTATTCCGTCGATCACTAACGGACTACCTTTGGAAGCATATCCATCTACGGAGGCAGCGGTTGGAAAAGCGATAAAACGAACTCCAAGGCGATACGAAACATAACGAGTTATATCGGTGATCGTACCGGAACCGACAGCTATAAAAACGCTACTTTCTACGGGACTGCGGGTTAAAACTCGTGAAAGAGAGGATTCGTCGGCGCGAAGGCCGCTGGCGGGAAGTGTTATTACCTGCGTGGAGATGCCTGCATTTCGCAGCGCTTGTAGAACAGCTTCTCCCGCAGCAATGTAGGTGTGACTATCTGCTACAACTATTACACACTGACCTGAATACCGGTTTTCTACGAACGCACATAGTTGCGCGATCGCTTCACCTCCAATGTAAAGAGGTGCGATTTCGTTTTCTGCCATAGCGACTCTTAACAACCGTTCTCCATCCACATAAAACATCGGATCTATACATCAGCAAGAACTTGACGTACGCTCACGTCCGTTCAAACGTTATTTTACTATCACCTGTCCGGCGACGATCTCCCGCAGTGTTCTCGCCTATCGTAACCTGTGCACATATTATTGTGAGAATCCTCCGAATGACGAAGCGAAGGCGACGCCCCGCAACCGTTAACATCAACATTGCGGTAAGAACGGTTTCGCATTCCGATTTGTCGCGATAACCGATGATAAAAAATTATGGTGATCAACATATCGATCAGCTCGTCGCTCCCACACTAGTCACTCAGATGACATTGGCGATCAATACGAAAAACCGGTCAGCCCGGCGACGATATTAGTATCATAAACAGCGTTTTCCTCGTTAATATATTTAAAGTTGCTACAAATAACGCTTGTCGTCACGTCAACTTTCGTACATATCACGACGTTGGAAAACGTTTTTGGGCCTCCCCCAGTATTAATATGTTTCTCGCTCATTCATGAACTCAATCGTATGATCCCTATCTAAAATACCCGCGTCGGACCCCAGACCCTGGATAACCAGCGCCCCGCAGGCTGAACCCAGGCGCATCGCTTTCGGGATCTCCCAGCCCATGGAAAGGCCGGTGATGAATCCCGCACAATAGGAGTCTCCGCATCCGGTTGAGTCCACCACCGGCACCCGGTAGGAGGGAACGCGCACCGGTGTCTCGTGGCGCTTCTCACTGCTGGTGTAGATGCTGCCCCGTTCGCCGTCTTTCAGAACGAGATGGGTAGCTCCCCGATCAAAGCAGTAGCTGAATATCTCCTGCTCTTCTTTCTCGCCGCTTATCATGGCGACTTCTTCCAGACCGGGCATAAAGTAGTCGACGTATGGCAGACACTTCTCTATCGAGGACTCCAGTTGTGGGTGAGGCAACGCCAGCAGATCGTAGGTGCTGATAATCCCTTTGTCCCGGGCAAAGCGAAATACTCTCGAGAGAGGTTCTCCGTCGATTGCGGGCATCAACGGCGTGCCACCGACATGGAGAAAGCTGCAGCTCCCAAGAAGGTCGAAGTCGACGTCGTCGATGTTGTAATACGCGTTGGCGCCCGGAACGTGCAGCGCCGGCCGCTCTCCATTTGGGCGTATAGGCAGCATGGTGGAAGATGTCTGTACTTCCGACTTCCTCACCAGTCCCGACGTATCTATTCCGTATCGCTGCATCGTCGCCAGGAGGAACTCTCCCAGTTCATCCTCCCCGATTGCACCGAACGCTACGACTTCCATACCAAGCTTAGCAAGGTCTACGGCTGTCCCCGCCGCGGTTCCCGCGACGGTAACCCGGATTTCATCAAGTAGTGTCAACCCCTGACCTTCCGGTATGGAGTCGACATGACGTCCAAGGACGTCTACTATGTGAATTCCCAGGCTTGCTACACGATGACCTTTCAAGTTTGTTTCCTTCCTTAACACTTAACACCACTGGGACGAGAACCGGGATACATCGCGAGCCCGTCAGGCGTCTCTCTTCGTTGCGTATTCCTTGATGCGCTGCACCTTAGGTCCGCTGCGGCCGGAAGGATCGAAGTTTCCGGTATTCTCGAAGTAGACGCGGGCCATCATCCGGGCTACCTTGTCCCCGGTTACCTGTTGGCCCATGGCTATCAAGTTTGCGTCGTTGGAGAGCGCTGCGCGCTCCGCCTGGTAACAGTCCGTCACCAGCGCACAGTACGCTCCGGGTACCTTGTTTGCCGCGATGCTGGCTCCGATACCGGTCCCACAGAGCACCACTCCCCGGTCGTATTCCCCTCGCGCTACCGCTTCGGCCACCGCTATCACCACGTTGGCGTAGATCGGGTCGTCCGCGCCGAAGTCCTTCAGCTCGTGACCCATCCCGGCTACCTCGTCCATGAGTTCTTTTTTCAGGGGAGCGGCGTTGGGATCACAGCCAACCGCTACTTTCATGCGTCGACCTCGGCGGAAGCTCCGCCGGCAAGCTCCTTCGCCGTATCGGCCATGCTCTTCAGCATGAAGTAGCAGCTGGTAGCGCCGGCGTCCAGGACTCCCCGGCTGCGTTCACCCAGCCGGCTGGAGCGGCCGATCTGTGCAACCATGTCCTCCGTGCTTTTCCATCCCTTCTCCGCCGCCGCCACCATGTCATCCAGAGCTTCGCTGAAGCTCCTTCCCATGGTTACGGCCTGGCGCAGCGCATCGGTTGCGGGATCGAGAGTGTCTACCAGCGTCTTGTCGCCGGGTTTGGCCTCGCCCAACGCCCGAATCGCCTCGTACGCTGCTTCCAGCATATCGGCGAAAGTAGTGGCGGTCACCTCTTCGGCATCCTTACTCGCTTTAGCCATCGCTTTGTAGAACTGCCCGTACAGCGGCCCCATGGACCCACCGATCTCAAGCAGCAGCGTTCGCCCCAGGGTTTTCAAGGCATCACTCATACCCATGCCCTCTTCCAATCGCTCTTTGGTCAGTTGAAAACCCTTATCCATATTGATCCCGTGATCGCCATCACCGATCTTCCCGTCGATCTCGCTCAAATATGCGCGGTTCTCGTGGATCAACTCTATCAACCGCTCCACGATCACCCGACCATCGGCGTTCCTGAACTGTTCTGCCATATCGTAAAACCTCAGATCACCGTCTGCCGAAAACCCATGGAGTAAGCATCCATATCGATCAGCTCCCTCAGCTCCTCGTCCAGCTTCATGACGGTCAGAGTGATGCCCATCATTTCCAGACTCGTGAAGTAGTTTCCCACGTACGGCCGGTGTACGGTGATCTTCTTCTCCTTCAGGACCTCCGCCACACGATCGTAGAAGATGTACTGCTCCATCACCGGTGTTGCGCCCAGACCGCTGACCAGCACCACGACCTCGTCGCCCGCGCCAAAGGGCAGGTCCGGCAGTATGATGTCCAGAGCCATATCCGCCATTGTGTCCGCGGATTTCAGATCCATCACTTTGATCCCCGGTTCTCCGTGGTGCCCGATACCCACTTCCATCTTTCCCGGTTCTATGGAGAAGTTGGGTTTCCCCACCGCCGGGATGGTGCACGGTGTCAGCCCGATCCCCACGCTGCGCGTGTTGTCGATCGCCTTCTGTGCCGCGGCGATCACCTCGTCCAGGCTGCCTCCGGCAGCGGCCTTTGCGCCGCCGACCTTCCACATCAGTACCTCACCGGCCACTCCCCGACGCTTCGCTTCCTGCCCCTTCGGGGCACTCGGGACGTCGTCGTTGGCCAGAACCGTCTTCACGATTATGTCGTCCTCTTCCGCCTCCTCGGCAGCCATCTTCACGTTCATCACGTCTCCGGCGTAGTTGCCGTACAGAACCGCCACACCTTTGCCGCTGTCGGCGGCTTTGATCGCGTCGTAAAACGCCTTTGCCGTGGGCGAGCTGAAGATTTCCCCTACCGCGACGGCGTCCACCAGATTCTTTCCCACGTAGCCCACAAAAGCCGGTTTGTGACCGCTCCCTCCGCCGGTAACGATACCGACCTTTCCCTCAATGGGAGCATCTTTGTACTTTACTACCCGGGGGTTCGGGGTGGATGCTACTGTGTCGGCGTGCGCTTTCAGGAATCCTTTGAGCATTTCATCCACGACCTTGTCGGGGTCGTTAATTATCCGTTGCATTATTCACCATCCTCCAGCTTATAGGTTGTACTGATACACTCTTCCGTCTCGGCATCGAAGATATGTACCCTGTTATCGGGTACGAAGAAATCCACGGTATCGCCGACTTTGTAGAACTGGTAGGGACTGACCACGACCGTCAGCGTATCGCCGTCAATTTTGAACGTTACGTGGTTTTCCTCGCCCAGGAATTCAAACACGTCAACAACTCCGGTCAGCTTGGTAGTATCACCGATATCGTCGGTGTGGGGATCGTGAGGTCGGATACCGACAATAAAGTGCTTGCCTCCACGGTTAAGAATCCTCGTACGCCACTTGTCCGGTATGGAGTACTCCAGCGAGCCGTGGTTGGATTTCAATACCGGATGCCCGTTGTCCTGGATGAGAGTGCACTCCACGAAGTTGATCGCCGGTTCGCCGATAAAATCCGCTACGAAACGGTTTACCGGGTAGTCCAGCAGCTCTTCTCTCGTACCAATCTGGTGTAATACCGCGAAGTTCATTACGGCGATTCGGTCCGCAAGCGATATGGCCTCCAGCTGATCATGAGTGACGTAGATGAACGTAGTTTTCAGCTCGTCGTGAAGATGTTTGATCTGGGCTCGGGTGGACGTCCTGAGCGTAACGTCGAGATGTGAGAGCGGTTCATCCAGGAGAAAAACCTCGGGCTCCCGAATCAGGGCTCGCGCGAGCGATATCCGCTGCTGTTGTCCTCCACTGAGTTGACTGGGCCCCCGGTCAAGCAGATCCTCGATCTCAAGCATATCAACCACGCGCTTCAGTCGTTTCTCGCACTCGATTTCGGGCATGCCCTTGGCGCGCAACGGAAACAGGATGTTTTCGCGGACGCTGAGGTGGGTGTATAAAGCGTACGTCTCGAAGGACATGGCCACATTCCGGTCCTGCGGCGACAGGTCGTTTACCAGCCGGTCGCCAATGTAGATTTCGCCGCTGGTGACATCCTCCAGGCCCACGATCATCCTCATCGAGGAAGTTTTACCGCATCCCGATGGTCCCAGAAGGCACATGAACTCGCCGTCGCGCACCTCCAGATTGAGGTCACGAACAGCTTTTACTTCTTCCTTCTTACTGATATACGTCTTGTAGACGTTTTTTAACGTTACAGATGCCATAAACAATCCCCTCTACAGATAAACCAGGTTAGTTGTCGACTTCTCGTCGAACAGGTAAATGTCTTCCGGATCGATATGGAGCGAGAGTTTATCGTCGAGCTCGAAGTGCTCATTTGCGTTCGTGAGCACCCGCAAGCGGACGCCCTCTACCTCGACGATCAGCACACCATACGTCACGAAGGGGTTGAAAGCGTATACGATACCGTTAAAGGATCCCTGTCCGTTCTGGGACCTTTTCACCGCTTGTGGCCGGAATCCGATGCGAACACGCCCTCCACCTGCCTTTGCCTTAACCAGCTGTTCCTGCTCGCCGGTCAGGGTGAAGCTCATCGAGGGGATATCGTCCACAACGAGCATCGTATGCCCGTCGTGAGATCGGATACTGCTCCCCACAAGGTTCACTTCCGGGAAACCCACGTGTTTCGCCACAAACTCGTTGATGGGCTTGTGATAGACCACATCCGGTGTATCGACTTGCTCGATCTGCCCTGCATTGATGACACCGACCCGGTCTCCCAGGGACAGTCCTTCCACGTAGTCGTGGGTGACATAGATTGTCGTGGTGTTCAGTTCCCGTTGCAGGCGATTTAATTCTACCCGCATGCGATGCCTGACCTTGGCATCGACGTGCGACAGCGGTTCATCCAGGAGGAACACGGATGGCCGCCTGACCATGGCACGACCGAGAGAGACACGCTGCTTTTGACCACCGCTGAGCTCACCGGGACGACGATCCAGCAGATGTCCGATCTCCAGCATGCCGGCGATCCGCTTTACTTCTTTGTCTACTTCGTCTTCCGGCTTCCGGTATTTTGGAGACCTCAGTGGATTCGCGATGTTGTCGTACACGTTGAAGTGCGGATAAAGGGCGTAGCTCTCGAAGGTCATCGAGACGTTTCGTTCCGCCGGTTTTACCAGGTTGGAGAGCTTCCCATCGATGTACAACCGCCCGTCGGTCGGCGTAATGAGCCCCGCCACCGTCTTCAGTGTCGTGGTTTTTCCGGCACCGGAGGGCCCAACCAGGACGAAGAACTCTTCTTCCCTTATATCGAGGGACAGGTTCTTGATGCCCACGTCCTTCCCGTACATTTTTGTCACGTTATCAAACTTTACCGTTCCCATACTTCTAAATCCTTACCTGATTCCTGAACGACCTGATTCCTGCACGATCATACTGTCTTACCGCAGATCCCATACGGAACTACGCCTTTACCGCACCGAGGCTGAGACCGCGGATTAGATGCTTCTGTGCATACAGAGCCAGGGCCAGAGCCGGGATAGCTGCCAGTACAATGGCCGCCGCCATGTCGCCGTACCTCAGCGCGTCGGCCGAGATGAACTGCATCGCTCCCACGGTAACCGGAGCTGTCCGGCTTCCACCGAGCAGGACGGCGAACACGAAGTTGTTCCACGCGTAGATGAACGCCAACAGACCCGACGCCGCGATCCCGGGACGAATCAGGGGCAGTACGATACGCCGGAACGTCTGGAACCGACCGTACCCGTCGAGCCAGCACGCTTCCTCCAGCTCCCGGGACACATCCTCAATGTATCCTCGGAGGATCCACACGATCATCGGGAGGGTTATCAGCTGATACACCCAGATAAGGCCGGTGTAGGTATCCAGAAGTCCAAGACGTTGGAAGAAGATGTAGATCGGAATGATGACCATCAATTCCGGAGCAAACCGAAAGGAAAGAATCGTAAACGCCAGGTCTTCCTTACCCTTAAAATTGAACCGCGCTATCGCGTACGTGGCGGGGACACCGACCAGGATGGAGAGGGCGACCGATCCGAAACTGATGAGGAGACTGTTTCCGAAATTATGGAGAAAGTCCACCGTTGAACGACCTACGGTGCCTCCGGTCAGACCGGTGAACAGGCTCTGAAAGTTCTCGAACGTCGGTGTAAACCAGAAGGTCGGTGGCCAGGAGAGGATCTGCGTTCTCGTCTTGAAAGCAAGCGAGAAAACCCAAAGAACCGGAAAGAGCGCGGCGACGAAGTATACGATGAGAACCGCATTCATCAGGTAGTCGTTTATCTTGTCTTTTTGTGTCTTTACTTCAGGCATCGTTTCATCTCCCTTTAGCTGAGTTTCGCCCGCCACTTCATCCAGTGATTCACCAGAAACTTGCTCACGATATAGACGATGATCCACGTCAGGAACATGTAAGCCGCTCCGCGACCGATGTTGAGATAGGTGAATGACTGCGTGTACGCCGTTACCTGGAGGGTCATCAGAGCGTTACCCGGGCCCCCTTTTGTCAGTGCAAACGGGATATCGAACATCCGGAAACTGTCGATAAGCCGGAATATCAGCGCAATGGTAATATACGGTGTAAGCATGGGCAGAGTCTGCTTGCGAAACGTGTACCATTTAGAAGCACCGTCGACCTGTGCAGCCTCAAACGGTGCTTTGGGAAGGGACCGGAGTCCCGCCAGGACCAGCAACGCGATAAAGGGAGTAAAAATCCATACATCGATCAGGACGACGGTAAACATCGCGTACCGGGCGACCCCCGCCCACGGGAACTGCCTCAGCGCCGGATCGATCAAGCTCAGGAAATAATTCAGGACACCAAACTGGGTACTCATCATGAGACGCCACATCAGGACCGCGATAACCGGTGCTATCAGCAGCGGCAGGATCAGCAGGGGTCGGAATATCTTGGTGACCAGGTTGTCGCGGTTCAGAAGCAACCCGATGATCAGGCCGAGGATCAACTCGGCACCTACTGCGAACAGCACGTAGGTAGAAGAGACACGGATCGCATTCCAGAATTCTTCACTGCTGAACATACGTACATAGTTTCTAAAGCCTACAAACTGAAAGTCGGGCCGCATAAGATTGTAGTTGGTAAACGACCAGAAGACACCGGTACCGAAGGGTACCAGAATACCGATGGTCAGCAATAATGCAGGCAGTATTATCAGATACGGTTTAAGTCGCTCCAACCGTGTCGGCTGCAGACGCTCGACATCACCGTTGGTTCCAATTTCCGTCATCACCCAAACCTCCTTTACTATGTGACAGGTATGCGGCGCGCCGCTACGACCCGCACCTGAACCGATTATGACGGTCGTGTCAGGAACAGGAATGGAAACACCACCAGGCCGGTAGTCGAACCACCACCCCTTATTACAGCGGCGCATCTATTCCCACTCCCACTCAAGATAACCGGGGAGGGCGGGATGTTGTTGTACCCCCGCCCTCCAGGAATCACAATAACGCGAGTGCGCAGCCGGTCGACCTAGAACTCATCCGCCAGGCGTCGAGCGAGGTCGTCGAGCACCTGTTTGGCGTTGCCGCCGTCGTAGATCTGGTGAAGCGCCGCGGCCCACTCCGTGGTGGTCTCGAAGAACCGGGACTGCGGAGTGAAGTGAATACCGGTACCGTCGATCAGATTCTCATACTGCTCGAGATAGCCGTCGAAATCGTTGAGGCGCGCCTGGAAGTCGGGATTGTTCCAGATGGAAGCACGTACGGGGTTGACGGTGTTGTGTTCCACCGCCGCGATAGTCAGGAATTCCTTCCCCGTGGCCCACTGCAGCCAGTACCAGGCGGGACCCTTCCGCCGGGAGTGAGAATTCATCGACAGCGCCCAGGTCCACATGTTCGGTGTGTTCGCGGGACCGTCCAGTCCTGGAGGAGCTGCCGCCCATGCAACCTTACCCGCGGCCGCCGAGGCACCCTCTACGTTCTGGAAGAAACCGAGGATATCCGCGTCATAGATCATGGCGGCGCTCTCAGCTCCGAGGGAGTTTCCGACGTCGTACCAGGTGTAACTGGTCCACTCCGGCGGTCCTACTTCCTGCACCATCTCGATCCATTTGTCGGCAAAACGGACACCAACGTCGTTGTTCATCATGGGGTTCATGTTGGCATCGTAGTCGCGCCCACCGGCGGAGGTAAATGCAGTCATGAATCCGGGATGGATCGTCGCCCAGCTGCGGGTACCGCGAACAGCGATGGGGATCATATCGGTCTCACGCTGTATCACGCGACCGATTTCGATGACCTCGTCCAGCGTTCGGGGAAGCTCCAGGCCGAGCCGTTCAAAGAGCGGCTTGTTGTACATCAGGGTGTTGCCCTCGAAACCCCAGGGCAGGGCCCACTGACCACCCTCACCGATCTCGCTTCCGTCCACACCGTCCCAGCGCAGACCGCCGGCGATACCGTCGATGATATCGTCAAAGTCGTAGTTGGGGTTCGTAACGGACGGATTGTCGATCCACGGCATGATGTCTTCCATCCAGCCCGGCGGCATATACTGCCATACCATATAGGCCCCGGTCATGAACGCATCGTATTCCGTTGAACCGGAAGAAAGCGCTATCGTCAGGCGATCAAAGTACTCTTCCTCGGGGAATATGTCGTACTCGACCGTGATTCCCGTCCTCTGTTCGAAAGTGTCAAGCTCGTTCAGCATACCGTCCGTGTAGGGATGCTGATTCAGCAGCAACTTGATCGTCTGCCCCTCAAACCGTCTCCAGTCGAACTCGCCGGTGAAATCATCGGCACTTTCAGCTACCGCCGCTTCGCGCCCACCACCGGCGAACACCATCCCGGCTACGAGCATCAGGACCATGGCACCCAATAAAACACGTCTCATAAACAATCCTCCTTGAATTGCTTCTTTTTCGGACATTTCCAGGAAACGTCCTTAATTACTACTTCAGGAATTCCTCGTTGGGAAATAGAACGACTTTGATCGAGTCCTTGCCGGAATCCACCAGATCGAAACCCTTCTTCCAATCCGCAAGCGGAAGTTTGTGCGTAACCACACCGTCGGTGGGGATGCTTCCGTCGGCGATCCATTCGATCGTCGGTGGATAACAATAGGGTCCGAGATGGCCACCGAGGATGTCCAGTTCCTTCCGGTCTCCGATGATACTCCAGTCGACTTCCACCATATCCTTGAAAACGCTGAACTCCACGAAACGTCCCAACCGGCGCAGAATCTCCAGCCCCTGCTGGACGCTGCTCGGGTGGCCCGAAACCTCGATGTAGATGTCCGCGCCGTACCCGCCGGTCTGATCCTTGATGTGCTTTATCACATCCGTCTTTGAAGGATTGAGTACTTCGTCCGCGCCGAACTCGCGCGCTTTCTCCAGGCGCTTGTCGTTCAGGTCGAGGACAATCAGCTTTCGCGGGTTTCGTCGCGCGGCAAAACCAACCATTCCCAGGCCGATAACACCGGCACCAGATATGACAACCACGTCTTCATTGGTGATCTGTGCTCGATCAACGCCGTGCTTGGAGCAGGCAAACGGCTCGGTGAGAACTGCTTTCTCTACCGGGACGTCTTTTGGAAGCTTGAAATTGATCCCTTCCTTGGGAAACTTCATGTATTCGGCGAATCCACCGTTGACGTTATTCTGGAAACCGTACAGGTCGTGCTGCTCGTCCTGCCAATAGCGTCCCGTGGTACAAAACATATCGTTCCAACGAGGTACGATCTGCTCGGATATTACGCGGTCACCAACTTTGAAACCCGTATCTCCGTGATGGGCGTGATCGTCAACGTTCTCACCGATCTCCACGATGTACCCGATGAACTCGTGCCCCGGAATGACCGGCGCCTTTATGTAAGAGGGACTACCCGCGCCGCCCCAGAAACTGGGAGCTCCGTGAAACGCCTTGAGGTCGCCGGCACAGATTCCACACGCTTCAACCTTAATGACGATTTCGCCATCATCGGCACGCGGTGTATCAACCTCCTCAAGGCGATAATCATTTGGTGCATACGCAACGAGAGCCTGCATTTTTTCCGGCAGATCTCCTCGTTGGGCCTTTGTTCTTTCCACTGCCATAACCGCTCCTTCCACTTGTTTGACTCGATTGCGAGTCAGTACCCCAGCGATAGCCGTCCTCAGCGACAGTTGCTTTGCCGGTCACTACACACGGTAATGAGCCGTATCGGCGACATGCGCTATAGTGAACACATGTTCATAATAGCACCGATGTTCATCTTGTCAACGATTTTTTTCGCGAACTCGGTTGACGGAGAGGTACAACAGTGTAAAAATGTACAAATGTTCAGCACGGGAGGGATCGGGAGCGATGTGAAACTGCGTTTCGTCGACGATATCACGTCGGAAGTGATCTCGATCTGCAGAACCCGGCGCTATCGCTGCGTCACGGTAATCTCGGATTCCAACACCTTTCCCATCGCCGGCAATCAGCTGTGTCGGGAGCTGCGCGCAGATGGTATTCCGATGCAGTCCATTATTCTATCCGGTTCCCGACTTTTCACCGACCAACAGGCCGTTATGTCCGTTCTGATCGATCTGAATCCGGTTACCGACGTGATCGTTGCCGTTGGGTCGGGGACGATAACCGACATAGTGCGGTTTATCTCGCATCGAAAGAACATAGATTTCATTTCCGTGCCAACCGCACCCTCAAGCGACGGGTATTCGTCGAGCAGCGCTCCGGTGATGTTCCGTGGGTACAAGCGGTCTTTTCGCTGCCATGCACCAATCAGTATCGTGACTTCGCTCGCGCTTCTGACGGAAGCACCTGGCGCGATGATCGTCGCGGGATTCGGTAACGTAGTGGGCAAGATTACGGCTCTGGCAGACTGGAAACTGGCGCATCTCATTCTTGACAAGCCCTATGACGAACGTATCGCCACACGTCTCCGGGAGTGTTGTGACGGTGTACTGGAAAGGACGGAGAGCGTCGCCAAGCAGGACCGCGAGGGTGTTCGAGCCCTGTTTGAAGCGCTGAACACGGCCGGCGAAGCCGTCGAGAGCTTTGGTTCGTCCGATCCGGCTTCCGGATCGGAACACCACATCTCACACATTGTCGAGATGTACAAGTATGCCCGGGAGCAGCCGCCGACCCTGCACGGAATCAAAGTCGCTCTGGGCACACTGATCGCGGCGGAATGGTACAGCAAACTGCGGAATATCGACCCTGACGAGTTAGTCACGATGGTCGTCGAGGTTCCTGACTGGGAGAACGACGCTGTTGAGTTGCGGGAACTGCTTGGCGAGGCCGGAGCAAAGATCCTTGAAAGCAACGACTACCTGCAAGATCTCACACAACCGCGGATAAGCCAGATACGAAGGCGCCTTCTTGAAAAATGGGAAGAGGTGCAGACGATCGCCAGGGCGGTACCGGATCCGGACCGGATTGCGGCTTTTTTGAATCGAATTGGCGCTCCCATACACGCCGTGGATATCGGTTTATCAGGCTCAGAAATACGGACTGCAGCCCGTTTGAGCCACTACGTCCGAAGCAGGTTTACGATAAAGACACTCTTTTTCTCACTCGGGCTGGATTCGTCGATTTCCGCGGAAAACCCGGTCGTCAAAGATCCAACTGACGATGGAGTGTGAGTATATTTCGGGCAGTCTCCAGATCCGTGACGAGAGTATGCACGATACCGGTCTTGAGCGCCCCCAGCGTGGGCCGGATCTTGTGGCTGCCGGAGGAGACCGCCACCAGGTGTGAAGCACCGGCAAGGGTCTCCCAGGGCACACTGATCACCCGCTCGTCAAGCTCGCTGACCACGGGAGCTCCGTTGAGATCGAAGAAGCGCATGCACATCTCACCTACTATACCCTGACGGCGAAGGTTGTTGATTACTTCCTCGTTGATATAACCACTGCGATAGAGGATGTTCTGGGTGGTAAAATCTCCAATGCCGACCACGGCAAAATCGACTCTCCGCGCCACGTCCATCGTCTTTCGTATATTGGGGTCCGTGAGATACGTTTGTCGATCTCTCGGGTCCATGACCATTATCGGAGCGGAGATCGGACACAAAATCCCCCCGATGCGCTTGGCCACATCCGCGCTGGCGGTATAGGGCATCGGGAAACCCATCATGGCACCCATAAGGTCACAGACGGGAATATGATTATTGTCGTTACCAGTGTGTATGTAGTCCGCTATGTTTCCGATCGTCTGACTGAAAGAAAACCCGACGCTTCGTGCACTGTTCAGGTTATCCACGATCAGGGCGGCCAGCGCACTCCGCAGAGCCTGCAGGGTCCCTGCTCTGGCCTCCGCGTTTCGTACCACGATCGCGCTACGCAGGCCGAACAATCGCTGCAGATCGTACGACTCTTTCTGTTCCGGAGGCAACGACTGAGAAATACTGATCCGTACGATACCGGTACGGCGCGCTTCTTTCAGCAGGCGTGCGATTTTTGGTCGCGAAGTACCGACTCTGTTAGCGATTTCCTGCTGTGTGAGTTCTTCGATATAGTACAGATACGCGATACGTGCAAGAAATTCGCTACTCTCCGCCATCACGCACCAACACCATGTTTGCCCTGGATCGATTTCTTCCACCAATCGTACCGGGCTCGTATCAAATCCGCTAGAGCGCGTTTCAGATCAATCTCAAGCGGCTTTGCCGCGTGCATCGAGTCGGCTTCCGAAAACACCTCGTCCAGAGGTATTCGGTCGTCCCTTTCAGCTAAAGCCATCATTGAGGCTCCTTTCGCGGTGGTATCGTAGGTTGACGTCAAGTATAGCGGAAAGCGCTCCAGTAATACCGATACAATCGTCTGAGTGAGCGGGCTCCGCGAACTGCCCCCCGTGAGGAAAACCTTGCGGACCTCCGTTCCGGATACCTGCCGGAGCTTGTCAACGTGTGCGGCAATTGCGAAGGCGGTGTTTTCCAGTACAAGGTAGGGCAGCAGGTGCATCATTGGTACCGGATCACCGTTGAACAGTACGCCGCTGCGATATCCGAGAAAGTCTACCGAGCGGTACGGATCAGGAACGAGAACAGCCGACACGCCAAATCTTTCCGCGTCGAACACTGCACGAATATCCGCCTCGGGCAGGTCCTGACAGGCCAGCATTCGCATGACATCGCGGTATACCATACCGGTCCTTCCCGCGTTGCTCTCGATAAGAAACCGCTTCCCGTCGTACAGGTTAGCCCAGGTCGTGCGGGCCGGATCCGGTGTGAGTGCTTCCGTAACCATCACGACCGGTGTAGTGGAACCGTTGACGATGACGATGTCGCCGCTCTCGAACGCCCGGGAACCGACGGCGGCACACTGAGTGTCGCCGGCGCCAAGCGATACCAGCGACCGATGCGAAAGTCGATACTCAGCAACGACCTCGTTGGAAACGGTACCGACAATAGTGCCCGGATCAACCACCGGCCATCGTTCGAGATGATCCTGTCCGAAGAGCAAAGCCATCTCGTCACTCCACATCTCGCGGCTGACGTCGAACAGGAGAGACTCGCTGACGCTCGTTTTCTCGGCATACGGCGTGCCACACAACCGGTAAGCGAACCATTCGTTGATCATCAGGAAGCCGCGGATCCGGTTATACAGCTCTTTCTGGTGCCGCTCCATCCAGTAGAGGCGCATCGCGGGGAAGATCTCCGAGGGCAAGCGGCCGCACACCTCGTAAATCCTGGAGGACTCGTTCTGAAACACTTGTGCGGTCTCTTCGTCTACCCTTCCGTCGAGATTCGCGACGGCAAGGACCGGTGTCATTCTCTCGTCCAGAAAGACACTGCCGTGACGTTGGCCGGTAATGCAGAAGATAAACTCACCGTCCTCGGATACGGCCGCTCTCGCAAGCGCTATGTTGATTTGATCCATCGCGTCGGCGAACAACTCTTCCGGGGAAAAGACCAGCGATCTCGGAAAGGAATCGGAACTGTACGTAAAAACTTTGTACGTGTCCGCGAGCAGATGACCGGACTTCTGGTATACGGCAACGTGGAGTCCGCCTGTCCCTATGTCAAGTGCTACTATGTACACGGCACCTCCAGAAGAAAGACTCGACTCATCTCCCTCAGTTCAGTCATCCGCCGAGAATAGCCCGAGTGTTGAGTACCGTCAACGTGTTCAGATCCAGGGGGGGGCACGACGATTTCGTGGTCGAAACGCGAAACTGATTGCGGTAAAGGAACTATCGTGGAAATCAGGTGTCACGTTCGACGTCCACCATCAGGCCTGCGCTGCACGCTATAGTTCAAAAAAAAGTCCCCGCTTTCGCGGCCGGTCTACGTTCTCCTGCTGGAATTCTCGCTCCATACGCTCAAGTTTGCGCGTGAGCCGATCGACTTCATCCTGAAGCTGCACGATTTGCTCGCGCATGGATAAGATCACCTCTATTCCCTCGCTGTTCACACCGAGGTCTAGATACAGCGACACGGCGTGTTGAAGAGTGGCGATCTCCTCCCGGTCAACGTACGGCGTATTACCTTCTTCGACGATCCGTATCAATCCGAACTCGGCAAAGCGACGGCATACCTCAATATCGATTCTAAAGTGTTCCGATATTTCTCTCAGCTCAATATAACGATCGGTACCCATAGTTATCCCTCGTTAGTTATCCCTCGTTAGTTATCCCTCTTTCCGCAGCGCGGCCAGTTTTCGCAGCAGTTCCTTTTCCTCCCGGCCCAGATTGGTCGGTATCTCGATGATCGCTTTCACGTACAGGTCACCATACACGCCTTTTTTTCCGTACTTTGGAAATCCGCGTCCCTTTAACCGGAAGGTCGTGCCGCTTTGTGTTTCGGGAGGGATTTTGAGCTTGAACGTTCCCGAAAGCGCACGAACATCCACTTCCCCGCCGAGCATCGCCGTGTACACGTTCACCGGTTTCTCGGTGAACAGGTCGTCTCCCTGGCGGCGATAATCGGGGTGTATCGCCACTTTAACCGTTATATACAGGTCACCCGACGGCCCCTGCGATCCGCGCTCTCCCTTTCCCTTGAGCTTGATCACCTGTCCGTCTCTGATCCCCGGGTCGAGGGAGATACGCATCTTTTTCCCGTCCAGCGAGATTATCCGGGCACAACCGGAAAACGCTTCCTCGAGAGATATTGTGAGCTCCGCCGAGAGGTCGCGTCCGGGAAAGGCGGAGCGGCCGCCGCGTGAAGACCCACCCCGGTCGGACGCAAACCCGCTACCCGGTGAAAATCCACCTCCGAGGTCACCAAATATATTCCGGAAAAAGTCGGAAAACTGAGCACCTTCCTCGCCGAAGATATCCTGCCAGTCCGTATCTCCGTAATAGTGCGCACGGTCGCCGCTCTGCCCGGCGCTCCCGGCCGCATACCGGGACCAGTCAAAGTCTCCAGCGTTGCCGGCGTGTTCATACCTCTGCCAGTCGGCACCGAGCTGATCGTACTTCGTCCGTTTTTCCTCGTCGGCCAGCACCTCCTGCGCCTCGCTGATCTCGGCAAACTTTCCGGCCGCTTCCTTGTCGGTGGGGTTCACGTCGGGGTGGTACTTGCGAGCCAGTTTTCGGTACGCTTTCTTTATCTCGTCGGTTGACGCGTCTTTATCGATACCGAGAATCTTATAGTAGTCTTTATACTCCATCGGTTTCCATATTCGTCAGTTTCCGTCTCGTCCAGTGTATCACTCATCCCCGAGCGCGTGTCGCGTTTCGTGCATTGCATTTTTTTATACGTAGAACCTTCATCCGCGATTGCTCCCTGGGACGCACGAGCGAGAGACGCACGCCGTGTCCTCGGAGAAGCCGCCGAGCTTCCCCGTTGAGTTATACCGTGACCCGGCATCGCTGATCCGGACTCAGCGACACCGTCTCATCAATGCACGTTCCATTGTCGTAGGTGATAGCGGGGAAATATTCGGGAGCGACCCGGAGTCGGAGAATTTGCAATGCCTGCCCCGCTTTCTTAGTTTTGATGATGGAGGGTATCTATATGGCAGACAGTTCCTGGAAGAAAGTAGCCCGGAGTAAAGATATTGAGGAGGGCAAACCCTTTTCCGCCGACCTGAACGAGAACGAGAGCGTTCTGCTGGTCCGGAAGGGCGACGACCTCTTTGCCTGGAGCAACGCGTGTCCCCACGTTGGATGCCCCCTCTCCTGGGGTCATATCCACGGCGACGAGATCGTGTGCGGATGCCACAACGCCCGGTTCGATATAACCACCGGTAAGCTGCGCAGCGCCCCGGGGGTGGACGACCTTCCCGCGTACGAGGTCAGGGAGGAAAAGGGCGACGTCTTTGTCGGGAAGCAGCAACCGATTTCCTTTTCCATGCCCTCCGGAAGCGACAGCCGGACCGTCGTCATCGTGGGTGCCGGCGCGGGAGGCAACGCCGCCGCGGAGTCGCTTCGTCGAGAGGGGTTTGCCGGTCGTATCGTCATGATCACCCTGGAAGCGGAGCGCCCCTACGACCGGACCCTCCTGTCAAAGTTTTTTCTCGCCGGTAATATGGGCTTCGAGGACGTGGCGATGCGTCCCGTCGGCTTCTACGACGAGATGAAGATCGAGCTCATGACCGGCCGCCGCGCGATGGAGGTCAAGCCCGCGGCCAAGAGCGTCGTTCTCGACGACGGTTCCGAGGTCTCAGGAGACTTCCTCGTCCTCGCGACCGGCGCCGCTCCAAAGCATCTCCCCGTCCCCGGGGCGGACCAGCCGGGAGTTTTTGTTCTGCGTTCCTTTGCCGAGGGACGGAGGCTCCGAGAGGTCGTTTCCGCGGCCAGGAAAGCGGTTGTGATCGGAGCGAGCTTCATCGGCACCGAAACGGCGGCGTATATGGTCGGCCGGGGTATCGACGTGACCGTAGTAGCTCCGGAATCGGTCCCCTTCGAGCGAGTACTTGGTCCGGAGGTCGGAAAACGTTTCGCCAAGATGCATACCGACAACGGCGTCAAGATGCGACTGGGCACCGGAGTATCCAGGATCACCGGAAACGGAAAGGCCGACGGTGTCGAGCTCTCCGACGGCACCAGGCTACCGGCGGACCTCGTCGTCGTCGGAATCGGGGTTACCCCGGTTGTCGACTACATCGAAAGCTCCGGCCTCGCCAGGGACGGAGCCGTGCCGGTCGATAGAAACCTCGCAACAACGGCTCCCGGGGTATTCGCTATCGGCGACATCGCCCGTGTTCAGGGCAAAATTCGCGTCGAGCACTGGGTTGTCGCCCAGCGGCACGGGGAGGAAGTCGCACGGTCGATCCTGGGTACCGGAGAAGGACTCTCCTACGCACCCTTCTTCTGGACCCGGCAGTTCGAAATGTCCTTCGCATATATCGGTTTTGCACCCGATTACGACGAAACACGGGTCAAAGGCGACGTGGAGAACGGCTCGTTTCTTATCGGCTACTTCAAGGACGGCTACCTCGCCGCAGTCGGAACGATGGGTAAAGGTAAGAGCCTGATCCGGTACGGATTACGCCTCGACGACGGCGAGAAGATTGCTATCCAGGAGTTCGAGAAGGGGGTGTAGCTCGGGGCGGAGCCGGACTAGACGAAATCGATTCCCGAGAGACCGGATTGTATTGTCGACGAAACGCAACGCTTGGCCGAACTCGTCTCGTACCTCCGGACTCGTTGACGAGACCGGCGAGATGGGGCGTTTTGTGCTGTCCGGGAGCCGGAACTACCTCCTCTGACTAGCGTCAATAAAAAATCCCGGTACAACAAGAACGGTACAATTATCGCCGGCCAGATGCCCATTAACACATGGCACAACCTGATCGGAGAACCGACAATCAACGACGCCGTGATGGATAGATTGGCTCACACGCCATAAGTCCTCTCTAACGATATGCCTCTCGGCGATGAACGATCCGGTAGACAACAATCCGATCAGTTCCTTCGATTTCGAAAAGTACGCGCCCTAGAGCATCACATTCCGGGAATTGTTTCGATCGACCGATGCCATCGGGCTCATGGTCGGGGCGAGTGAAGAGGAGTGTCGGAAGAAGCGTCGGGTGGTTCTGTGCGAAAGGGTGGCTGCGCGGTCGCGGCGGATTCTCAAGCTGTTTAAACGAGTTCGACCCTCACCCGCCGTGATTGGAGACCGGAGCAAACACCATTCAAGAAGCCATATGATGCTGTTTGATCTTCCCAAGTTCCTCCCCTGTCTCCTCCATCAGCGTTTCAAGATCATATCGGCTTTGCGTGTTCAGCCAGAATCCAGGCGTTGTTCCGAAAAATCTGGGCAACTTAATCGCGGTGTCGGCGGTAATCCTTCTCCGTCCCTTGGTAATCGCGTCTATTCTGGGAGGATCTACGAAAATCCCCTTGGCGAGGGCATTCAAGGAATATTTCGCGGGCGGCGAACATCATTGCGCTCAAGCACCGCCAGCAAGCAGATAAATCTCACGTTCTTCCAGGGAGTTCTCAATTGCTTGCCTCACATAGCAGCGCTTACGCCGTCCGGACCCAACGCTCATCACCTGCACCAATCGTCTCGTTTATCGCCGTAAACCGGCTGCACATACATGGCCGGTATCCAACCAGAAACAACGCCGCGTTATGCGTAAAACAGGCGTCCTCGCGGTTCTGGAATCGGCCGGCCAAGTTCTCTGGCCGTCTCTATCCATTCCTCAATAACACGTTGAGCGTTAGTTACAGCCTGCTCGTAGTTTTGTCCATCGGCCATGCAGCCCGGAAGTTCCGGCACCTCGACGACAAAGGACTCATCCTCATCGCTCCAGTAAATAATCAGCTCGTACTTAATCGACATCAGTCTCTCCTAACCGGTACTTTAACATCAAATTTCTGACCTGGTTTACCTGATATGGCTTCGCCTTGCTCCCCTTGGGTTGAAGATTGAGTATTTCGTCCACGTCGGAACGGGTGAAAATGTGATGACTGCCTCGTTCACGTTCGTCAAATCCGAGTCTCCTCAGAAGCTGACAGAGGTGCAGGAACTCAATGTTCGCGTCTGAGTTTCCCGACATGATTTTCTGTCTGAATATGAGATCAAACTGAATGACTTCTATCCGCGCAGTCGAGCCTTGTCGATCTGCCAGTATGATACCAGACGTTTCGGTCCGGAAGTGATCATGAACGTCCTGCAAGCGCATCCCTACGCGATCCTCGGCTCCGAGTTCTGCGACAACGTGTATTACATGCCACCGGAGGAGTTATTCTCGGACCGAGCTTCCGCGTACCGACTGCGACGCTGGATAGATAACCTGAAAGCGTATCAGGCGGAGAAATCCTCGTTACAACAAGCGCTTCACGAGAAAGATGAACTGATGCGGGAAGTTCATCACCGGGCAAAGAACAATCTTAATCTCGTGTTGTCCCTGATCCGTCTGAAAGGAGCCGACGACAATACCCCTACGAAACTGACCGAAGTACGTTCGTTTATCGAATCGATGTGTCTGATCCACGACAAGCTGCACAAGAGCTCTGACTCTTTACGGATCGAGTTCGCGGATTTTGCCGATGAATTACTTGAGAACATTGTACCGATCTTTCCCGGACCACCGGTAACCGTTTCCACCGATATTCCTGCAACTGTGTTCGGTGCGGAAAACGCGCGAAACCTCGGTTTAGTACTGAACGAGATTGTTACCAACGCGATGAAACACGGTTTCAACGGTGAGAACAGTCCGCATATTACCGTACGGCTTGAACAGTATGAGGAGCGATACGTTCTAACCGTGTCAAATAATGGAAACCCATTCCCCGACGATGTTTCACTTTCAGACCCGAATTCCGGCGGCACTGGTACTCGCCTGATCGCGAGTATCGTGGATGCACTGGGCGGCTCGATCGTACTTCGACGGAGTCCCCGGACGGAGATCCACCTGGAGTTTCCGGTTTCTTCGCTGAAACCGGTTGAGTAGCCGGAACTTGAACCACCCCGCTTCAACGGACAGGTTGAAATGTCTGTCCGGCCGCATTTACCGGTGTCGGACAACCCCAGGTTATTCAGACCCGTTACCGGAATATCGCTTTCATGGACGGCGTTATCTTACTAAGTTCTTCGCGATTCCATTGGCCGAACACCTCTGAGCCGAAACGAAGAAACGCCCGTGTATCCGGGTCGATGCCGACAAGCTTGTTGGCGTACGCATCCAGCGTGAGCAGATCCTGACTGCCGATTATGATACCGGCGTCCTCTATTACGTCGTATTCCGTCCAGATCATCTCGTATCGGTTTTCTCCGTCCTTCCTGGTCACGGGGATCTTGTATACTCCTTCCACGATTCCGTACATCTCAAAGAGAGAACGATAGATCGATACGATATCTATGATACTCCGGGATAGACCGATGTCCTGATCGGCTCCGTGATAGAACTCCCTGTTGGGTACTGGGATCATGCCAAAAACGTTCTTCATGGAAAAGGAGGAAAAATTCGATACGTCGGGGTCGTTGTACTTGAACTTGGCATAACTGACAAACGGCAGGTGACGAAGTTCGTACAACCGTCGCGGGACTCCGTTGTACAGCTCCTTGTGTCGGATCGGAGCGTACCGACTCTCCACGCGTGACCGGATCTCTTCCTCCGGCATGCATCGCCCGGACCACCACTCCTCGGTGACGTTGATGTATTCCGCGTCGTACCGCTCCAATAATTCACCGATTCCACTTTCAGCGAGGAACCGTTTATCCTGTTCCCGGAGCCACTCCCAGTGTTCGCGACCGTTGTCGGGTCGGATCTCGATCGTTCCATCGGTTCTCCCAAACATGAAACTCTCGACCACGTAAATCGGCCCGCTCAACTCCCGCAGAAGTAGTTCCATCGCCTCTGCGTCGGTATAGAATCCGTAATCCCCGGATGTCCAGTTGGGTTTGATCACGATTCCCTGGTCGAATTTTCCTAGACGATTGAGAAACTGCGCCATATCGCCCCGGCTTTGTATCTGCGCGGTCAAAACTCCGCTCATAAGCGGCCACCTTTACCGGTCGCTTCGAGTTCGTCGTGAATCGTCGCTGCCAATCTTTCACCGGATAAACCGTATGCGTTCGTAAGTTCGTCGTAGGTTGCGGAATGAATGAATCGACGTTCTCCATGATGACCTCGAAGATTCCGTACAAGAACACGGGCGTTACGTCCCTCGAGCGAAACCTGTTCACGGATCGACTTCAGTAGAAGACCGTTGTTCTGTTCCGCCAGCACCAGAAAAACCGGCCGATCGAGAAGTGTGTCGATACCGTCCCGATCAAAGAAGGGCATATCCACGACACCGGTGGTAACTCCAGTCGCGTGTAGTCGCCGTCGCGCGTCCAACGCCTCGTAAACTCCTCGTCCACTGGTCACGATGACCACTGATTCCTCCTCCGATTCCGGAACGGGACGGAACGATCTACCGGAAGAGAACTCGATTTCACCAGGATACAACACAGCTGCCGGAGCCCGAAGCACACGTGCGTACACAAGCCCACGATTGCCCTCCATGATCCACCGAATGAAGGCACGGAGTAGATTCGGGCAGGAGATATCAACGATGGTTAAATGTGCAATCTCAGAAAACAGTAACGCATCGTCGTTACCCATATGGGTTGCCCCGTTTGTTCGTGTCTCCAGATTGGAGGCGGTGGCGAGAAAGACCATGTCGAGATTGTGACCTTCCGAGAGCCATAATCCGGACTCTATCGCTTCCAGGCGCTCCTGATAGCCGATCGCTATCCTGCGCATGACACGCCAGTCGAAAAACGGGCAGAACGTGCTTACCCAGACGTTGTACCCGAGGGCAGCCCAGGCTTCACCGATGGAGATCATGTTGGATTCCGCCACACCGACGTTGAACGCTTTGAACGAGTCCACCGCGGCGAGTCCCGGTTTGAGTCCGCTCGTAGAGGAGAGATCGGAATCAACGGTAACAACTTTCCCGGAACGACCGTACTCCTGCATGCACGATCGGATTACCCAGTCGGCGCTGTACTCTTTACCTGGTTCGAGCAGGGGCAACCGTTCTATGTCAAAGGAGACTTCTTTGTTACGCGGTTCCGCCGGGCACGTAATTACGTTGGTATCGATTCGATCCAGCGTTCTCTTTTTTGCGTCGACCGCAAGTCCCATAAACCGGGCGTATTCAACCGCAGCCGCGACTTCGGTTGGGGGCATCATCTTCAAGCGGTTCAGAAACGCTTCTACCCGACTCGCACGACGTTCCCGCTGGCGTTCCAATTCTATCTCAACCAGGTCCGGTGAGATCGTCGTCTTGTGTGCTGCGCACCAGTCGGAGAACCCTCCCCACCCCTTCACCGATTCGCAGACGATCGCGGTGGGTCGCCCCCGTCTTGGTGCCCGTTTGAATTGATCCAGAGCTTCGCACACGCCTCGATAATCACGAGCGTCGACGGTTACAGCGTTCCATCCAAAACTCGTGAACCAGGACGCGATATTCTTCATGGGAAATGCGAGAGCCCGGGGGTTATCCAACTGTCCCCCGTTATGGTCGATCAGGATACAGAGATTCTCCAGACCGGTCTGCCCGCTGTACATGACCGCTTCCCAGATCAGCCCGGACTGTAACTCTCCGTCGCCCACAAGACAGTACACGTCAAAACGCTGTTCCAGGCTGCCGGCAAGCGCATATCCCTGCGCCACGGGCATTCCATGACCTTCCGGCCCGGTAGAAATCGGAACTCCCGGCAGAATCGGCCCGGGGTGTCCGTTGAGGATACTCCCGAAGGAGCGGGAGTTGGTCAGTAGTGCACGATCGAAGTAACCCTTGTCGGCCATGATCGCGGCCAGGGTCGCTACCGCGTGTCCTTTGGAAAGGATAAACATATCCTGTCCGGCCCGTGTAGGATTCACCACGTCAAGGTTGATCGTACCACCGAAATAGAGTGCAACCAGCGGAATCACCGCGGAAAAAGCCCCTCCCACGTGCAAACCCCGGTCCACCGCATCACGGCCCTGTTCCAGGACCATCTCCCGAATATCGGAGTCCTTTATCCTGAGAAGGCATTCTGCTGCAACACAGTCGATTTTGGATTTCATACATTACCCTTCTTTGTCCTGGACAGTTAAGAACCGGAGAACGATGTGATGCCGGTATACCTGCTCCGGTACGAGCGTTATCTCCGGACAAAACCCCTGATTGATCGAGTCCGGCGGATATTGCGGTTCAAGACACAGTCCTGCGTATCGTCGATACGGTGCACCGCCCCGCCCGATCAATCCATCAAGAAAGTTACCCGTATAGAACTGGGTTGCGGATTTCGTCGTCGCGATTTCGAGGACGCGCCCGCTCGCTCCGCTCGTCAACGTGGCGATCCTGACGGGCTCCGCAGAAACGCTATTCTCTCCGTCGTAATCCCGTAGATAACAATGATCATACCCCCCCTGAACGAGCTCGAATCGTGAACCAATATCGGTCGGCCGGAGAAACGCCATCGGAGTGTTCTCCACGGAACGAATCTCGCCGGTGGGAATCAACGTCGAGTCTACCGGCAGGTACGCGGAACAATCCAGTTGCAGTTGGTGGTCGAGAATCGTTCCATCGTGTGAGTTGTTCAGATTCCAGTAGCAATGATTTGTAAGATTCACCGGCGTCCGAGCACTGGTGGCGGCGGTAAACTCGATGTGTAACTCTGAAAGTTCCGTAAGCGTATATGCGACCTGTACCGTCAGTTCGCCGGGATAACCCTGGTCACCGTCGTGACTCACCAGTGAAAAAGCCACCGTACTGCTCGATCCGGCGCTTTCCTCGTATCGCCATAAGCGTCGATGAAAGCCCTCCGTCCCTCCGTGTAAGTGATGAGGACCATTGTTGAGATCAAGTTGATACCGTCGGTCTGCGATGGAGAACCGGCCTCGGTCGATCCGGTTCGCACACCGGCCGATCGTCGCCCCGAGGTAGTCCCGATCGCTCATATAACGATCGATCGTATCAAATCCGAGCGTGACCTCCTCGATCGTTCCCGCACGGTCGGCTGTCCTGATCGATTGAACGCGCGCGCCGTAGTCGATAAACGCAGCTTCCGTACCGTCGCGATTTTCCAGGATGTGCCGGTACACCGGAACGTTTTCAATCACTCCAAATAGTTCGCTTCGTCTCGCCATGGCACAGACCTCTATCGACCTACAGTAATCAGTCGACCGTTATCGGAACACGGCGGCCCGACGCGATCGAGGTCTCAACCGCTTCCAACGCCGTCTGAGCCCACAATGCGTCGGCCAGACCGGATACGGGTGTGCCGCTACCGTCACGGACGATCGCCAGGAACGCGTCAACCTCGTTCGTGATCGTGTCCTGGTATGCCGTATACGTATGTGAATGGGAAATACCTTTCTTCACCTCCACCCAGTCCTGGTACGTGTAGTGACCACATCCGGCTGTACCGATCAGTTTCATGGTATATGTCCACGGTGCCGGGGAGAGATCATCCGCGGCAAAACTCACGTTAAGATGAGCGAGTCCGCCCGATTCCATACGGTAGAGAACCATCGCTAGGTCTTCCTTTTCAGGTTGCCCCCGGTGATTCCGGTTGGCCTTCATAGCCACCGTTTCTAACGGTCGCTGTCCGGTGCAATACATGAGTGTGTAAAGATTATGGGTGAGAAGCTGTCGGATCACACCGGGTAGTGTCGATGCCCGCTCGTCGCTGTGATAGATATTGTACAGCACGTAACAGGACACCAGGTCTCCCAGGTGACCGTCCATCATTAAACGTCGTGTTCTGGCCATCCCGGACTCGTAGATCATATTGTGTCCCGGAAAGCAGATTCGACCGGTACGTTCGGCGATCGAAATCATCTCCCGGATCTCTCTTGTATTCGCGCAAAGCGGTTTCTCCACGAGCACATCCTTACCGGCTTCCATCGCCAGTTTCGCGTATTCCAGGTGTGTTTCGAGATTCGTAAGTATAAAAACAGCATCTACTTCCGGATCCGATACCAGGGCGACGGGGGTCTCATAAACGCGGCATCCCTCCTCGTCCGCTCGTCGTTTTGCCGTGGATTGTGTACGATTCCAGAGTCCCACCAATCGCGCGTCACCGCGACGCGCGGCGAGCTGTATAGCCCGTCCGTGCAGGATCGATACCTCGCCGCCGCCGATAAACGCAACCCCGATATTTTTCCTGTTCATAGACTCACTCCCTGTTTAACTAAAGCTGCTCTCAATTCCGCGTCCGAGGACACGGACTCTTTCACCAGGTCCCGAACACCGGGAAAACTCATCGCATCCTGCACGATCTCGTTGGATAATCGCGTCACGATTTCTGAAAAGGATCGATGCGTTGCCCGGGAGACCTCTATGAGCGCTTCCCGGGATCGTTTTTGCGGCTCCGCCCGTTCCGGAGGAAATCCCGCGCCGAAGGGTGAGACGAATAACCGCTCAAAAATAAAGCGCAGGTTTACGTCTGCAGCCCAGCCGTACCCCTGGTTCAAGGCGAGGGAAATACAGTTTCCACCGTTGATACGTGCAAAGAGCATCGCGTCCAGGGGAGTAAGAATGTGCCCGCAGAATACTCCCGGATACTGCATGACGGAGTTCAGGTAACCCTGACCGGTTCCGCACCCTCCGATTACGAAATCTACTCTGTCGATGTTCAGCAGCAGCGCCGTGAGAAATCCCGTGTGTGTATACTGAAGCTCCGGTTTGCCGCCTTTCTGTCGCATACCCGCGTTGATTATGTCGTGTCCCAGGCCGTCAAGAGCGCTGAGAATATGGGCATTTTTGTCACCGGCACTGGTTTCGTTTATTACAGCGATCCTCATCCCGTAACCCTCATGCCGGACCGTATCTGCTCCCGGGTTTCTGCGATCCTCATGCGAGCACGAACGGTTTTTATCAGTGAGTCCGCGCCTACCCCTACCAGAATCACGCCTCCTACCACGGCAAATTCCAGAGTCGTTGCAATTCCGATGATGTTGATAGCGTTATACAGAACCCTGACGATAGCGGTCCCCACGATTACACCAGTTATGTTTCCTTCGCCTCCCTGCAGACTCACGCCACCGACGACGCATCCGGCAATCGCGTAGAGCTCGTACATCTGCCCCGCCGTAGAAGGTTGAACGGTATTCAAGTCCAGAGAGAAGAGAATCCCCGCCAACGCCGCGCACACGGTGGAAATCGTATACGCGACGATCGTCATCAGGTCGGTATCGATACCGCTGAAACGCGCCGCCCGCTCATTCCGACCGAGTGCAAGGATGTACCGGCCGTAGATCGTTCGATTCAGGAAGACCGCCAGCAGGATCCCCACGAACACAAGGATTACAAACGGCATCGGTACCGACCAGTTGCTGATAAAGGGAGGCACCGTCGCGCCGGGCCAGAACGCCGAGGGTATGCGGCCGTTTGCGAGGAACCGCAGGTTCCGGAATCCGTGGCCGTAACCCTGGGTTATGTCGTTCATCGAGAAACGGGCGAGTCCTCGATAAATGAACAATCCGCAAAGCGTGACGATGAACGGTGCCATCTTCAGTTTGGTGATCAGAAGCCCATGAGCAACCCCCATCGCCAGTGCGATGA
Source organism: Spirochaeta sp. (assembly GCA_007130865.1). GTDB lineage: Bacteria > Spirochaetota > Spirochaetia > DSM-27196 > Alkalispirochaetaceae > Alkalispirochaeta. Next base: position 28,442 of record SLRR01000143.1, read on the forward strand.
GCAAACAGATCAGCATCACCGTGACGATCGGCATTCCTCGTACAGCCAGCAGGTGAGCGCTGGTAGCTCCTACCAAACCGACTATGGATCCGACGGAAAGATCTATACCACCAGTCATAATCGGGAATGCAACTCCCAGGCTGATCAATCCGAACAATCCGGTCCATCTCAGAACATTTCTCAAATTGTAGGGCGTCAGAAAGTTACGGTCGATTATTGTCGTGATTACCATAACGGTAATCAGCAACACCGTAATTCCGGCGATTCTTTTCATGACGGTATCCCTCCCGTAGCGAGAGTCATAATCGCTTCTTCACTGAACTCGTCGGGCCGCAACTCTCCTTCAATCCGACCTTCATGCATAACGGCGATTCGATCGGCGATACCGAGAACCTCATGCATCTCGCTCGAGACTACGAGCATTGCCACACCTTTATGTGCGAGATTTCTCATAAGGCGATATACCTCTTCTTTTGCGACCACATCGATACCGCGAGTCGGTTCATCCAGGAGGAGAACCTTCGGATTCAAAGACAACCATTTGGCCAGAACCGCTTTCTGTTGGTTTCCGCCCGACAACGTCTCCACAATCTGTTGAACACTGTGCGACCGTATCGAGAGACGTCTCACCATATCCTCCGAGACGCGGGCCATTTCGCGGAAGTCCATGAAGCCGATTCTCTGGTACCGGGGTAATCCGGGCAGAGTGATGTTTTCGTCGAGCGCCATTTCCAGGATCAAACCGTTCTGTTTGCGGTCTTCCGGGACCAGGCCGATGCCGGCATGAATCGCTTCCCAGGCGGTGCGGATAGAAAGCCTCTTTCCGTCCAGCCACACCGAGCCGGCAACCGCTTCTTCAATACCGAAGACAGCATGAAGAAGCTCTGTCCGTCCCGCACCGATTAATCCCGCAAGAACAAGTATCTCGCCACCGTTCACGGTGAGGCTGACTTTTTCCTTTGGAAAACGTTCGGTGATAATTCCTTCCAGACGAAAGAGCTCGTTTGTTGAGGGCGTGTGGTTGAGATCGTAATACTTCTCGATATCTCTCCCCACCATGCACTTGATGATCCGCTCCGCGTCGGTCTCCTGTCGGGACAACTCACCAGCGTTCTTACCGTCCCGAAGTACGGTCACACGATCGGCGATTTCTTTTACCTCCCCCAGGCGGTGAGAGATATAGATTATCCCTACCCCCTGTCGACGAAGTTCATGCAACACGGTAAAGAGATTCTCCGTTTCCGTGGCACTGAGACTGCTCGTCGGTTCGTCCATGATCAGGATTCGCGCGTTCATGGACAGTGCCCGGGCTATCTCGATCATCTGTTGAGAACCGATCGACAGATCGTGGACGATCGTTTTCGGATCGATGTCCAGGCTGACCCGGCCCAGTACCTGGCGAGTTTCATCGTACAGCTTCCGTCGGTCGATCAACCCGGGTATCCCATGTATCCTCGGTTCTCGACCGAGGTAAACGTTCTCAGCCACGTCCAGGTTGTCCGAGAGGTTCAGTTCCTGGTGCACAAAGGCGATTCCCAACGCGGCAGCTCGCTGGACGTTGGGAACGGTGACTACTTCTCCGTCGACCCGGATTTCTCCATTATCCGGCTGATACACGCCTCCAGTGATCTTCATCAGAGTACTTTTACCGGCGCCGTTCTCTCCTACGACTGCGAGGATTTCGCCCCGATCGAGTGCGAGATCCACATCGGACAGCGCCCGGACTCCAGGGAAAACTTTCGAGATCGCTCGAAGCTCCAACAGGTGGGTTGCAGTGCTTGTTACGGTCGCTTGCTCTTGAGCCAACATCGTTGTTAAACCTCTTCAGAGTCGCCACCGGGGGAGACAGCTCCTCCCGGCAGCAACGACAGTCATGTGGTCACTGATCTCGAAATCTTGGTTACTGTTCGAAGAACTCACCCACCGCCAGTTGAGACGCCAGCGTTCGGGCATAATCGTCCACTTCCACGTTCGTTATGAAACGGGCGGGTACGTCCACAAGTTTGTCCTGAGGTATGCCCGGATCCTGGCCCGTGGCAAGCATGGTAAGAAGTTCAACGCTCTTACGACCATACTCGAAGGGGTTCTGAACTACGGTGCCCCGGACGTATCCGTCCCGGATACCCTGCAGAACGACTTCTTCCTCATCAAAACCGATGATCTGGATCGCACCGAGCAGACCCGCGTCTTCGACTGCACTGATGATTGCGGGTGTATTGTAGCTCCACAGGCCGATCATCAGGTCTATGTCCGCCCCGTGGCGGACCAGTGAGTCCTCCACGTTAGCTTTTGCCCGACTCTCGTCACCTCCATCGGTTCGAGTATCGAGAATCGTCCAGGCACCGGCCGCTACACGGCCCGCCGGGGACGTTTGTCCAGGGAACGTACTGGAGAAGGGCTCTCCCTTGAGCTCGTCGATAATTCCCTGGCGTCGTTCGATCGCGTTCTGGGCGTCCATCCGACCGACGAAGAGCATCACATTCCCACCGTTCGGCAACGCTTCCCGTACTTTCTCGCCGGCGAGTCGCCCGGCAGCGTAATTGCTCATGCCCACGTATGCGCGACGAACGCTATCCGGTGCGTCGCTGTCAAACGTTACGACGGGGATGTCCGCACCGATGTCGTCGAGGAATGGTGTCATGTTTACCGGATCGATTACGCTGATCGCAAGTCCATCAATCCCTCTGGCCATCATCGTTTCGATGAACCGAACCTGCTCCTCCAACGTCGCGCTCGGTGGTTTGTAAAACTCGACGTTTACACCAAACTGCTGCTCAGCGCGGATAACGCCGGCATGCGCGTACGTCCAGAACGTATACGGTCCGTTAGAAACGAAGGCAACCGTTACCTGTCGATCCTCCGGAGCGGCGTCCCGTTCCCGTCCTCCACCGGCCCACAAGCCGGTTAGTGCGATCAAGGAAAGCACCAATACGAGCGCGAAAACCTTTTTTTTCATGGTTTCCCCCTTGCTAATTTTGCAGCCCACGCATCACGACGTGATTCGGGTTGCTGTAGTACTCAATGCAACCATCGTGCCAACAAAGCGCAACAGTCGTGGTAATCGCGCAAATCATTATCGGACAGGGTTTTACTACGGATGTGCCGCAAGGTACCGCTTTTTTTGTTTGACGACCGGTGTGTACGGATGTATTGTGAATGAACGATACGTCCGCAGCCTGTATAAAAACTATGCAGAAAAACACGTCGGTTTTAATCGTCGACGACAAGCTGAAGCTCTGTCGCAGCCTCGCCGAGAATTTTGAGACACTCGGATATCAGTGTGAAATTGCTACGGACGGTGCGGCGGCAATGGAGTTTTTTCGAAGCACCGGAATCGACGCTGCTATCGTGGACGTCCGTTTAGATGCGGAGAGCGGTGTACACCTTCTGGAAACGATGAAAACACTCGATCCGACGGTACCGGTTATTATGATGACCGCCTATGCGGAGATCGACAGCGCCGTGGAGTCGATCAAGAAAGGTGCCTTTGACTACGTTCAGAAACCGATAGCCTTTGATCACCTCGTGGAAGTCCTGGAAAATGCGATCAGAGTATCTCAGGTCCAGAAGGCTCGTGCCGGAGAAGGCGCACCACGCCCTGAACGATCGTCCACAGATAATCTCGTCACTCAGGATCCCGCGCTTCTGGAAGTAATCGACAAAGCGGAACGGGTGGCGGATACGGATCTGCCGATACTCATACTCGGTGAAAGCGGAACCGGAAAAGAGCTCCTGGCGGAGTTTGTTCACGCCCGGTCTCGATACCGTGATCACGAGATGATCCGGGTGAACTGCTCGGCCTTTCAGGAATCGCTCATTGACAGTGAGTTGTTCGGATACCAGAAAGGCAGTTTTACCGGAGCGGATGACACGTTTCCCGGTGTCTTTGAGCGGGCACACAACAGCACGCTGTTTCTGGATGAGATCGGCGATATGCACCTCGCGACACAGACGAGGATTCTGCGCACACTTCAGGATCTCCAGTTCCGCCGCGTCGGAGGGAGTGAAACGCTGAGCACGCGTTTTCGATTGATTACGGCTACAAACAAGTCTCTCGATACGATGCTGTCCACACAGGAGTTTCGCGAGGATCTTTTTTATCGACTCAATACCGTGACGCTCCAACTTCCACCATTGCGCGATCGAAAGGACGATATACCGCTTCTAATAAACGATTTTCTTTCTCGATTTTTCACTCGCGACAAAACTCCTACCCTACAGATCGATCAAACGGTTATGGATGCGCTGATGTGTCACTTCTGGCCCGGTAACATCCGAGAACTGAAGAATGTGGTGGAGTACGCCGCGGCAATCTGCCGGACCGGGACGATCAAGCTAACCGATCTTCCTCATTCGTTCACGGCCGGTGCTTTGGCTCATACCGGATCAACGCCCGAGTGCGCAAACGTACGGGAGCGGATGGAACGGGATCTCATTCAGTCCACGCTGGCGAGATTCCACCGGAACAAATCACGAACCGCGGAGTATCTCGGTATGACGCGGAAGACGCTCTATGACAAGATTAAGAAGTACGGACTGTCCTGATCCGGTATCGACACGTGAACCCTTTCTTCAAGTGCGTGATCTGCAGCTGCAGATCGAGAATGTTCCGATACTGAACGATCTCTCCCTTACGATCGGCCGGGGAACCGTGCACGCAATAGTGGGAGAACACGGTGCCGGAAAAACGTCGCTTTGCCTCATCCTTTCCGGACATCTAAGAGCGACGGCGGGAACGATAAAAATTAACGGCGTCACATTTGATCTACTGTCTCCGGGCCGGGCAAAAGCGCTCGGAATCGAGTACGTAACTCAACACACACCGATGGTGGACCACTTCTCCGTGGCTCGCAATCTGTTTCTGGATAATCGCGGTATCACGCAGCATCCGTTCATATCCAGGTCCCGGCAGATAACGAGAGCTGCAGAATATCTGCGCCGACTCGAGATTGAGTTGAATCCCACAACACCCTTACGGGATCTGAAACTCTCCGATCGGGTGTTGGTGGACGTGCTCAAACACATTTACAAACGGCCGGAACTCCTTATACTCGACGAAGCGCTTCAGAAGCTGACCGCGGTAAACTTCCGGAAGATAATCCGTTATCTCCTTGAACTAAAGGCCGCGGGAACATCGATACTATTTGTAACTCATAGAATTGACGATATCTACGAGTTTGCCGACCACATTTCCATCATCAGAAACGGAGATATACTAATTACAGACTCCGTTAAGAAACTAGATAAAATAAACCTGATCCGATTAGCCTACACACAACTCGCGCACAGGACCGTTTCCGTCGTGTCCACAACCGATTTCATAAATCTTCTGAAATACAACGAAGCGGTCTTACAGAAGCTCCCGGTAATCCTGATGGTCGTTGACCGAGAAAAACGACTCAAACTGGTAAACGAGCAAGCCACGTTGTACTTTCCGGATACCGACACGTCCAAACTGGAAGTGACCCTGAAGGCGTTTCTTGGACCGGATAATGCGGAGATCTACGGCATGATCAAGCCGGCGTTCTCCTCTCAAGTAGCACGTCGCTTCTTCTCGGTACCGATGAAGCACGGTGATTCCGATTCGATCGTGAATATCGACGTTCACCCGATCTACGATGAGACGTTTTTAATGGGTTATTCCGTGATCATTAATGATATTACCGAGCAGGAGGCGATGCGTGAACAGATGATGATCTCCGAACGCCTGGCCTCCGTTGGGTTGCTGGCGGCCGGTGTCGCCCACGAGATCAATAACCCCCTGGAAATAATAATCAATAATCTGCGTTATATACGATTCAAAAATGACGATGAAGTCATTCTGCAGCGGATAACGAACATAGAGGAGGAGATTAACGACATAGCAGCAATCGTAAGGAACCTGATCTCGTTCACCAAGGAAGAAACGGAGTCTCCTGTCGGCGGAACCGATCTGATCGACGTCTTAACACCGATCGTCGAGTTTGTTCGGCCCGAGGCGGATAGACGGGGAGTCCGGATTTTTCAAGGACCATCACATGATCATCTCATCAGCAGCATCCCTCGAACGGAAGCGAAACAGGTTCTCCTAAATCTGATAAAAAACGGCCTGGAAGCGATGTCCGAGGGCGGAACCCTCACCGTCGAAGCAGAAACGGACAAGGACCGGCGGGAAGCACGAATCCTCGTACGTGACGAAGGTCCCGGTATACCAAAAGAAAAACTCTCATCCGTCTTCCTGCCGTTCTACTCGAGCAAACACGGCGACGGAGAGCATCTCGGTCTCGGTCTTGCGCTCAGTTATGGAATCGCGAAAAAACACAAAGGACATATCTCCGTCCGTAACCTCGTTCCTCTCGGATGCGAGTTCGTTCTAACCCTCCCGCTTATAACCATCGCGCAATCTCACGGCAATCAATGAACGGTAAAGTGAAATCTCTTTCTCTTGGCGGATAACGCTTCCATACTGACCGCCGCGAGAATCACCAACCCGATGAGAGTCGATTCGAGAACTGTCGAGATGCCGGCGATACTGATCACGTTGTACAGAACCCGTACGATTCCAGTACCGAGAATCACGCGAGCGAGGCTACCCTCTCCCCCTTTTAGACTGAGTCCACCTACGACACAACCGGCTATCGCGTACAACTCGTACATGTTTCCGGCGGTTGAAGGCTGCACCGAGTTGAGGTGGAGAGAGAATAGAACTCCCGCAAGACCCGCACAAACCGACGAAATCGCGTACGCGGTAAGTTTGATCCCGATCGGATTGATCCCGCTGAAGACGACCGCGGACTCGTTGCTCCCCACCGCAACCAGAAACTGACCGTACACGGTATTTCGGAGAAACAGTCCAAGCAGCAGACTCAGCACAAGCAGTATCAGGAATGGCATCGGTATCGACCAGGCACTGAGCCAGGCGGGAGTATTTTCCGGGCTAAACAGTAACGCAGGAAAACGTCCGCTTGCGAGTATCTTGAGACCGGTAAACCCGCTTCCGTACCCCAGGTTCAGATCACCCATGATGAAACGCGCTATGCCTCGATAAACGAACAGTCCGCATAGCGTCACCACGAATGGTTGGATCCGGAGAACGGAAACAAGGAAGCCGTGGATCACACCGATCACGATCGATACGACAAGACAACCGATCAACACCACCGGGACGGGCATTCCCCGGACGGTCAGGTAATACACGCACAGCCCACCGACAAGCGCAACAACGGACCCGACGGAAAGATCGACGCCACCGGTCATAATAACGATCGATACTCCAACGCTTAGAATGCCGAACAGGCCGGTCCATCGCAGGATGTTTCTAACGTTGTAGGCCGATACGAACCCGATATCCATGACGACCATCAGACCGATCAAAGCCGCCAGGACACCCACCGTTACCAGAAGTGAACGGGAAAAGAGTCCACTCAATTCGCGCGTCCCGGGTTTTCTCATTTCTGATCGTCCCGAGTATCGGTCCGGACGACCAATGTACTGTTCTTCTCGATACCCTGAAGTACCGCGTGGGCAGTCCCGTGCGGGATCCGATCAATACCTTCACGCATACTCATAAAAACACTCTACCACGTTTACCGCCGCCGATGGATCGTCGTTGACTGGGATATCAGAAAAACATTCGTCTCAACTCCTTTTTGACCGCTTTCTTACCTCATAATGTAAATTTTATGATCCTTTGGGTTTGGCTTTTGCGCGTATTGTGATACTATTTTTAACATCGCATGGTTTTATAGAAAGGACCGAGTTTATGCCCCGAACAAAAACAAGAAAGCGTGTTTACTCCGCCCATGAGGTGGCAAATATCTGCGGTGTGGTTAATCAGACCGCTATCAGCTGGATCGAACGCGGGCACCTGGAGGCGTACCGCACACCCGGTGGCCAGTATAGGATCTATCCCGACGTACTGGCACGGTTTCTGCGGGAACAGGGAATCCGACTCCCGGACGATCTGCGGCGCATCCTGGAAGAAGAAGCGCGGATCGAGAACGTCCTGATAATCAACGACGACCTCAAGTTGTTCAAGCGCCTGCAGGAGCACCTGAAAAAGCACTACCCCGGGTCCGTGGTAGTTCACGCGGAGGATGTGTTCGACGCGGGGAAACAATTACCCACGCTGCGCCCGGACCTGGTGATCTGTGACGACCAGTTTGACGGTACCGACGGTTATGAGGTATGCCGAAAGATCAAGAACGACGACGACCTGATCCGTCCGATCGTGATTCTCCTGGTCGACTCCGAGTCCGACAAGACGGAACAACGCGCCCGGGAAGTCGACGCCGACGCGGTCGCTCCCAAACCGGTGGAACTGACAACGCTGACGGACCTCATCCGGGACGCTATGGAGAGACGGGTCGCGTCCACGAGTTCGTGATCCGAAACGATGAAAACGGTCGAGGTTATAGGCGGGACACCTCCGCTATCGACGGAGGTCTTTGCGCAGCGTGCGTATGACGCGGTGACGAACCCATCGGCAAATCCCCTGGCCGCTATAATGGACCGGAGCGCGTCCGTGCGGGAGATCCCTCCACTCCTGGGCATCTTCAACGACGTCCCCTGGTTCCATTTCCGCGAGTCCGAGGCGCACGCCTGGGCGCGAGCGGGTTTTTCCTGGGTCGTGAACGACGGCGAACACAGCCAATGGGAAGGGTATTACGGACGGGAGCAGAACGCGACGCTCCTGCGGCTGGGAATTACGCCGGTCCAGCGGCTCCCCCGGGAAGCGATCAGCCTCCACGGAGACGCCCTGCAATTAGGTGCGCGTGCCACGATGCGTCCCTACGCAACGATCCCGGAAGAAGCGGAGACGTACTTCCGGGCGATCTCGTTCCCCGACCCCTCGGGAGTACGAACTCCTCACGACCGCGGCGGATACCCTCGACGCGTGGGTAGAGCGTCAACGCTTTTGCGAACTCCTCACGACCGCGGCGGATACCCGATGCGTCGGGGGGACCGTACAATGGAGTTTTCCCCGTCCGCTCTGCGCGCAGCAGAACGGGACGTCCAGGGCTGGCTCCAGTTCGAGACGCCGGAACTGATAA
>SLRR01000130.1 GCA_007130865.1 Spirochaeta sp.
AAGGCTATGACGCTGAAAAGCGTTCGCCACGTATGGGAGCAGACCAACAATCGCATTCTCGAGAGCGTCGACACCTACATGGACGAACTCTACGAGAAGGAACGGACGCGGCTCCGATAGCCCGCACCGCGGAACGTCCATTGCACGCCCCGGGCGCGCATATCAGGCCCGCAGCGCGCCGACGGCGCGCAGGAGGTCGCCGTGAACAGTAACGTGGAAAACACCGTTCTCGTCCTGGTATGCAAGGACGTGCTACAATTGGCCATGCGCTCGAACGTTCTCTTCAGTTTTGTAGGGAATCGCGATCCTCTGGAAATCCCACGGAACGACGATGATCCCGGACCGGTACTCTCGCTCCTGCGCGCCCACACGGAACGGTTTGACCACGTGGTGCTCTTCCTCACCGGCGGCGAATACGTGGAACGCGCGCAGGTTATCAAAGACGTAGCGATCCGGGAGGAGCTGACCCGGACGTTCAGCTTCGTCGATATCCACCTGGACAGCGTCGTGGACTACGAGGAACTTTACGAAGCGATGAGCGCCGCCGTACTGGCTACGCGGAAGAACCTTGATCTACAGGGGACGTTCTCCGTTCTACTCGATCCAGGCACGCCGCAGATGCAGACGATCTGGATTCTCCTGGTCCAGGCGGGCCTGCTGCCGGCGCGTCTCCTGCAGGGGACTCCCGCACGCTTCGGCAACGGTACCTATCGCTATCGCGAGGTACGCGTCCGGCCGGACCGGATACCGATCGAGATGCGCCTGCGCAGGGCCGACGCAACCCCGACGGCCGACACGGTACCCGCCGAGGAATGGACCGGCTACACCGGCGAGATCATAGGTGATTCAGCGCTGATGCACGAACTCCTGGCAAAGGTGCATCAGTTTGCACCTTACGATGAGGTCGTACTGATCACCGGCGAGACCGGTACGGGCAAGGAACTGGTAGCGCGGCGACTGCACGCCTGCGGCCCCCGACGGAACGGTCCCTTCACCGCGGTGAACGTGGCTACCCTGGAGGGCGCGACCGCGGCGAGCGCCCTTTTCGGCCATATACGGGGCGCCTACACCGGAGCCGAAGCGAACCGGTTGGGAGCGTTCCGTTCTTCCGAGAAGGGGACACTCTTCCTCGACGAGATCGGAGAGCTCTCGCCGGAACTGCAGGCACGCATCCTCCGTGCGGTCGAGCTGAAGGAGATCATTCCTCTCGGAGAGGACCTGCCCCGGCACGTGGACGTCCGGGTAGTGGTCGCGACCAACCGCGACCTCGCGTCAATGATGCGAGAAGGGACATTCCGGGAGGATCTCTACCAGCGGCTGCGACAGTTTCCGCTGACGGTCCCTCCGCTGCGGGACCGCCCCGAGGACATCCCGCTTCTGATCCGCCACTTTCTCACCCGATGGAATCGTCGTTACGATGTTGAAGTAACGATCACTCCCGAGGCGATTACGGCTCTCCAGGATTACCCGTGGCCCGGGAACGTTCGCCAGCTGGAAAACCTCTTCAAGCGGCTGTGCGTGTCGATCGGTCGGGAGGGAGATATCACGGTGGACGCAGTACGGGCTATCCTCGCGGAGGAGCAACGATCCTACCGGACGGTTTGGGAGCCGGTGGGGTTCATATCCGAACAAGCCGGCGGACCGCAAGACCTCCCGGACCCGCAAGACCTCCCGGACCCGGAAGACCTCCCGGACCCGGAAGATCACCGCGGGCCCGCCCGTCTGGAACCGCGCGATCTCTCGACCGCTCATCCCGTTGATCTGCGGGCGATTCTTGAGGAAACCGAACGCGGATGGTATACGGCAGCGCTCGCCGCTGCAAATGGCAACCACGCGGAAGCGGCCAGGTTGCTTGGATTGAAGCCACCGACGTTCAGGAAGGCGCTGCGGGATCGCTTCCCGGATCTTGTGGCGCAGTAGGTACACGCACAGACGCTCGCTGCGGGCGCCCGCTTCCGTCGAGGGGGACGCTTCCGTCGAGGCGCAGGCGTCGTATCGAAGTGAAAGCACCGCGTCGAGGCCGAAATACTACGGCTGGTAAAATTTCCGCCCCCTGACTACACTATTTCTATGGAACTCGACTTGATGGACCTTTTGAGTACGTATCCTGAAATGACGCTCTTTCTGATCATCGGCATCGGATACCTGCTCGGTAAGATCGGCGGGTGGGGTATACATCTCGGCTCATCGATCGGGGTGTTGTTTACGGCGCTCTTCTTTGGACACCTGGGATTCACGATCTCGCCGATCGTGGGCACGATCGGGTTCGTGTTTTTCATTTACTCCGTGGGCTACCAGGCGGGACCCAACTTCTTCTCAACGTTCAAGACCGACGGTGTTCGCTATATCCAGATCGGCGTAGTGATCGCCGCCGCGGCGGTCGGCACGGCTCTGGCGGGTTCCTTCATCTTCCGGTTGCAACCGGGCTTCACCGCGGGTGTCCTTGCGGGCGGTCTCACCTCAACTCCCACCTTGGCGGCGGCGCAGGACGCGGTCGTATCCGGACTGGCTCGCATCCCCGTGGATCTCACCGCGGATCAGGTGAAGAGCAATATTGCGGTGGGCTACGCCGTGACGTACATCTTCGGGCTCATCGGCCTGATCCTCTTTCTACAGTTCGTTCCACGATTCATGGGGTTCAGTCTGGAGGAGGAGGCGCAACGGTATTCCTCCAACAGGAAACGCGGTGGTAAGGACGCGGACGACGAGATGGGACTCGGCGGAAAGGGTATGCCCTCAACCCGCATTTTTGAGGTGAACAATCCGGATACGATCGGCCGCGACCTGCTGGACCTGAAGTTTCTCCAGGCTACGGGATCGGTGATCGCCCGGCTGATCCGGAACGGTGAAGACGTTGAACTGGGACCGGAAACGGTGCTGATGGAGGGCGATCGGGCGCTGGTGCTGGGATATAACGAAAACCTCCTGAAAGCGTCACACCTGATGGGCCGAGAAGTGCTGGATACGGAGCTGGAACAGACCGCGTTCGACACGCGCCGTGTTCTCGTCACGAACGAGCGGGCGTTCAACTGCACCCTGCGGGATACGGGCGTCACCAATTCCTTTGCGTGCATCACTCACAAGGTAAACCGTGGCGGTGTGGAGCTGCCGGTATCCCTGGACATGACGATTCAACGCGGAGACTATCTGACCGTTTCCGGACCCGCAACGAATCTGGAGCGTCTGAGCGCGCACCTGGGGCAGGCGGAAAAACCGATACACGAGACGGACCTGCTCACCTTTGCGTTCGGAATCGTCGCGGGACTGATGGTGGGGTACACCACGATCAAGGTGGGGAACCTGCCGATCGGCATCGGATCCGCCGGAGGACTGCTTATCGCGGGACTGATCGTGGGATGGGCGCGGGGTATAAACCCGTTCTTTGGCCGTGTCCCGGCGGCGGCACGTTTCATCCTGATGGAGCTGGGGCTCCTGCTCTTTCTTGCCGGGGTCGGCCTCCGTGCCGGGTCCGGTCTTGTGGAAGGACTCCGCAGTTCCGGACTGCCGCTCTTCATTACCGGCGTGTTCGTCACGCTGGTACCGCCCACGGTGGGCATCCTCTACGGCAAATACGTCCTGAAAATGAACCCCGCGATCCTGATGGGCGCGATGTGCGGTGGCCTGACGAGCACCCCCGCGCTGGGCGTGGTCACCAAGCTGGCCAGGAGCGACATACCCGCGATCGGGTACGTCGGGGTGTACGCCTTTGCGAACATCATCCTGACCCTGGTGGGGCA
>SLRR01000096.1 GCA_007130865.1 Spirochaeta sp.
CCGCCCTCATCCACCTGGGACGGGGTGTACAACCTGACGATGAAGTAGGCGGAGGCCCCTACCCCGAGAGCGACTGCAGTTCCTGCCGGCCCTCGTCGTCAAGGAACTCCGGAAAAACGTAAAACATCGCGCCCTCACGGCTCACCGTGGGGTTGGCGAATCCCTGCACCACCAGTTTTTCCAGCGCTTCCCTCGCTTTCTCCGGGGTGGTATCCGCCTCGAGGGCGACGCGGGAGGGCGTCACCAGGCCGTGCCGGTCCAGCGCCTGCTCGAGAATCGCCCGCTCCAGGCCGCCGCGCCCAGAACCGCCCCGCCCGGCGGCTCCCCGCGCTCGTCCGGTCAACACACGCTCCCGGCGGCCCCCCGACCCGTACAAATCCCCGGCTCCACCGAAGGCGCCTCCCTCGAGCGCGCGTTCGTCCTCGTACGCCAGAAGCTGATCGATACGCCGTTCCAGGTGCGCGCGTCGCACCAGCTCGGGCATGCGGATTCCGTCTATGATCGTGCCGATACCGAAGAATCCCCACGTCACCAGGTACGCAAATCCGGAGAGCGGTTTACCAAGGTAGAAACGGTGGAGTCCCGCGAACCCCGCAAAGGAGACAAGCCAGAAGAGATACGCCAGGCCGGTGTCGGGGTATTTCACGAGACGTCACCGCCCACGTACTCGTCGCCGGGCAGGCGGATCACGATCTCCCCCTCCGCCGCCATGGTGCGTACCATCCGCATGAAATCGGTGGTTACCCGGTCCACGTCGCGGCGACGCATCGGTCCGAGCGCGTCCCGGTGCATCACCACCATGTCCCGTCGGCGGTCACTCAGGTTGCCCGTGATGCGTTCCACCACCTCGTCACGCTTGCCCTTGAGAAGCACGGCGATATCCTGGTCGTCCACGCGCTGCAGGATTTTCTGCAGATCCCGGTTGGAGATATAGATCAGATCGTCCGGGCTGGTCAGGTGGGTCCGGACCTTCTCGGCGAGCTCCGCGTCGGCCTCGCTCAACGTGGTGAGGATGCGATCCCCTGCGCCCAGGTCCATGTAGCGCAGGATCTCCGCCAGCCGTTCCTCCCCCTGGATCTCCTCGCCCTCGGGGGTCCCCAAAGCCTCCACCCGCGCGTGCAGGCGCTCCTCGATCCTGGAGAGGATCTCCCCGTCGATCTTGCCCAGCGTGGAAACGCGCCGGATCACTTCCACCTTGCGCTCCGGTTCCAGCGCGTCCAGGAGCCGCGCGGCGGCTTTCTCCGGCATGTTGGCCACCAGGATCGCAAGCACCGCGGCAGACTCCTTCCGCAGGAGCGCCGAGAGCTGCTTACCGTCCACGTCCTCAAAGAACGCAAAACGCCGCGGCTTCTGGTCCGGCAGGATCTCGTAGAACCGTCGATCCCCCGTCTCCTGACCAAACGCGCGTACCAGGATCTCCCGGGCGGTCTCCGGCCCCGCCACCGCCTGGTGCGACGCCCCGTGCAACGCCGCGCTCGAGTCCGCGCCAAATCGCGCCAGCACGCGCCGCGCTTCCTGAGCGGAGATCGGCGGCAGGTGCGACATGATCTCCAGGATCCGGTCCGCCTCCTCCTTCTTCATCCGACGGAGCACGTTCCCCGCTTCCTCACGCCCGATCAGCGCGAGAAACACCGCCACCTGCCGGAGTTTTTCATCGGCCGAGGTCGGGGGAGTCGCATCCCGAGTCGGACCCGGTGTCGGGGTAGACGCGGTGGGTCCGGCCGGGGTCGAACGACGGTCCGCGGTCGGAACCGGTCCACCGGAGGCAGGATCGGTACCGTGACGCGCACCGGGTCGGGATTCCGCACCGGGGGCAGGCGTACGCGCCGGACGCGTCCGGGCCCGTTCGCGATCGGCCTCCTGCGCCTTGTCCACTTCCTTAAGCAGCCCCTGTATCTTCCGGTACGCCCCGGCGGCACGTTCGTTCTGATTCATACCGTTATAACCATGATGGGACAAACCGTTCTCTCAGGTCAACGGGGAACTACCCGGCCGAAGTACGGCTCCGCCGTGACCTCCGCGAGCGTTTCCACGTGAGACCGGGGCAGTTCCAGAACGATTTCGAATTTCACCTGGCCCAGCCACAGACCGTTGTAAAAGGGAGCCCGCAGATCTCCGCCCAGCGCGGCAAACGCCTGGAGGCGGTTCATTGCGCCGGACCCGGTATAGTTACCGGCGTACGTGAAAACCTGCATCCACCCAATCCCGTGATCACCGTCGTTGTAGCCCGATTCGCCCGATCCACGCGCATAAACCGGATACTCACCCCGGACGTGGTTGGAATCGACACGCAGAAATACATCGCCGGAGGCGTCACGGAAGTTCAACCGGATGAAACCGTAGTAATTGTCCTCCGGCGAGAGCGCGACCGGCGCAGATTTCAGAAAGAACAGATACGCTGCGTCGAGACTGAAGCCCCCGTGCCTCAAAAACCGCTCGTAGGAGGCGCGGCTCTCCGGCGTCAAATAGGGATTGACCTCCAGAAACTCCTCCAGAACGGTCCGATAACCCTCACGAAAGAAGACCGACCCCTCAACGTGGACCTGGAACATCCGGGCGTCCCCGGAATCGATCGTCACGTCGGTGACCTCCGCACAGTACGCGTTTGCCTGTGTGTACAGCGCAAAACTTCGGGTGAGGTTCCGGAAGTACAACTGCCGTCGCGTCTCCTCGTCCGCCGCGGCCACCGCAGCCCGGCCGTCGATCATCATCCCGGACCCGGCGGTCTCCCCGCGCAACCGTTCGCTCGCCGGAGTGAAGAGCGGGTTTTCCGCGAGGAGCTGTTCCAGCTCCTGCCGGGCTTCCGCCTCCCGGTCCTGCTCCGCCAGTACCTCCGCGCGGTAGAAGCGGCGGATCGATGCGGTGTCCGCGTCGTAATCCCGCGCCGCGAGCTGTTCCGTCCGCAACGGGACGTTGGCAAAACTCAGGAATTCGTACAGGATCCGCTCCTGCAGGTGGTGGAGCGATGACTCCGGGCCGGCAGCACGGAAAGCACGGACTATCTCCGCGGTCTCCACGTCGAGTAGTCGGGCGTTGATCGTGAGCAACCCATCCCGCACCTGGTAATCACCGGTAAAAACATAATCCGCCTCAAGAATACGCCCGAACTCGGTCGTCTCCTCGGTCAGGCCCGACAACAGGGCAAACTCCTGCTCGCGCAAAACATCCCGCACCATGCTCCGGGACGTGACGGAGATGAAATCGAGCCCGGACAACTCGGAAATAAGAAAGTCCGTGATCGAACGGGAGAGCCAGTCAGGCGTATCAGCGGCCGCATCGGCCTGCACGTCGGCGAAATAATTTACCGCCAGAACCCCCTCGATCGCGGGCTCCACCGGCACCAACCCCCGCGCATCCCGCGCCGGAGGACCACTTTGGCACGCTGTAAAAAGAACGATAACCAGTACAATCCAGACTTGGCACACTGATCGAAGCACAAAACCCTCCCCGTTGCGAATAGACGGCCGTCACCGACTGTCAACCTGACGTCTGCACATAAATGCCGTGCGACCGCGTTGACTGAACGCCCCCAATAGTACTGTGGCCCACACTGACTGAACGCCCCCCATCGTACTGTGACCCACTCTGACTGAACGCCCTCATAGTAGTCGAGGAACTGCTGCAACGCAAACGCTACGGCAGTTGACACCGCTTTCCTGCCTCTGCTATAA
>SLRR01000093.1 GCA_007130865.1 Spirochaeta sp.
TCGTTTCGAACGGGATGACGCAGGTTGAACACACCGCGTTCCGGGTCTCCCGGATGATCCAGGGGTCCGGTATCGAGAACCCACCCGCTGGTACCCAGGTAACAGGAGCGACGGTGCCCGGCCGCCTCCATCGCGAGGACGCTCGCTCCAACGTCGCCCACGCCGTGAATAACTCGAACGTTCGGAGGGAGCCCCAGCTCCTCGGCGCGTTCCGGGTGTATCGGCCCCATATCCCGGTCGCCCGGTACGATCGGCGCCGGGGTCTCCCCGTCGATCGGAAGCTCCCGGAGGATCTCCGGCACCCAGTCACCGCCGACCGGATTCATCATCCCTGTGGTGGCCGCGGTGGTGGGATCGGTTCCGGCGTGCCCGGTGAGACGCCAGGCCACGTAGTCGTGCGCGCCGCAGAGGATCGTTCTCACCGCCGCGAGCACCTCCGGCTCCTCCTCGGCGAGATGCAACAGCTTGGCGGGAAACTGCGCGGTGTCCGGGGTGTTTCTGATCAGGCCGGTCAACCGGTCGGGACCGATTCGGTCGAGAAAGCGCCGGTACCGTTCACCGGGGCGTTGCGCGTAGTACAGCACCGCATTCCGCAGGGGCCCGTTCTCACCGAGCAGAATGAGGTTCTGCATCTGTCCGGTGAGGACGATATACTTCACGGAGTCGAGACCGGTCGGGGGGGTCCGGCCGGCGCCGGCATTCCCGTCGGCGAGCGACCGTACCGCGCGGCGGAACGCGTCGTACCACACCTCCGGGTCCAGTTCGTCGTCGCGTCCGCCCGGTGCGCGATCGGGGTACGGTTCCACCACCCGTTCGACGACCTCCGCGTCCTGCGAATATCCCTCCACCTTGACCGAACCGGTCCCGATATCGGCCAGCAGTACGTGCACAGCGTTAATCCTCCCTTGCGTTCGCCGACGTCACCGCGGCGGCGACGTCCAGCGCGTAATCCCGGAGCGCGTCTATCCCGCGGTTCAGGGCGTCCACCATCCCCGTTCCGACGATCACCAGGTCCGCGCCGAGCGCGCGGGCGCGGCGAACCTGCTCCGGCGTTCGAATACCGAACCCCAGCGCCACCGGTACGTTCTCCGGCGCGACAGCCCTGACCTGCCGGACCCGCTCAGCGAGGTACGTGTCCGGTTCGAACGCGGTACCGGTCGGTACGTCCGCCGTCTGAAGATACACGAACGCCGCGTCCTGTTCGATAGGAGGCGTGTCACCGACGGCGGGGACAAACGGGACCACCGCGAGGTCGTGCCTGGCGCAGTGCCCGCGCAGCAGCCGGAACTCCTCCGCGGTCGCGTCCGGAACGAGAATCGCCGTCGCACCGTGTTCCGCCGCGGCGTCCACGAATCGTTCGATCCCGACCCGGTCGAACACCGCCGCGCGAAACGCCATCACTACCGGAATGAACCCCCGCTCCCGCGCCGCGGACGTACTCGATTTGATCACATCCAGCGGATCGAGTCCGCGGTCCTCCACCGCCTCAAGCGCTCGCGCGATCGTTCCCCCCTCCAGATCACCGATCGCGCCGGGGATCCCGATCTCGAGAACGCGAATCCCCGCGTCGTACAGGCCGTCAAGCGCGTCCTTGAAGGCGTGCTCGGTGGGGTACGCCCCCGGCAGATAACCCACGATTCGACTGCCGGCGGTAGCCCCGATCCGTTCCATGAGCGCCGATCCCGCGCCGGCGGGATGGGTGGGGGTGGAGTTGCCCGTGGGGTTGCTCGCCATCCTCACAGGTCCTCCCGTTGCGCCAACCCGGACAACAGCACCGCCAGCACGAGGATCGCGCCGGTGAGCACCGACTGAATGTAGGTGTTTACGCCGACAATATTCAGCCCGTTGCTCAGGACGCCCATGATCAGGACGCCCAGAAGCGTTCCAAAGACGTTTCCCTGGCCTTCTCTGAAGGCGGTCATGCCGAGAAAGACCGCCGCCGCCGCGTTGAGCATGTACGGTGCGCCCGCCTGGGGATGGGCGGAGAAAAGGCGGCTCGTCAACACGATCCCCGCGATCGCCGCGGTGAATCCTGAGTACACGTACGCGAGAAACCGAACCCGGCTCGTATTGATTCCCGCCAGAAACGAGGCGGTTCGATTACCCCCGATCGCGTAGAGCTGCTGACCGAAGGTTGTATAGTCGAGCAGGATCCAGGTAACGACGATTACGATCGCCATGAAGACCACCGCAAAGGGGATCGGTCCGAGAAATCCCTGACCGATAAACCGAAACCCCGCAGACAACCCGAACACGGTGGTTCCTCCGGTAATGAAAAGGCTCAGCCCGGTGTAGGCGGTCATCGCAGCCAACGTTCCGATAAAAGGAGACACGCCGGCGTAGGCTATGAGCAATCCGTTGATCGCGCCGAGACCGGCACCGGTAGCCAGTCCCGCCATGATCGCCGGGACGACGCCGACCTCGGCCACCATCAGTTTTGCCACCACGACGCCGCAGAGACTCGCCACGGCTCCGACGGACAGATCAAAATCACCGGTGACCATCACGATCGTCACCCCCGCCGACGCTATCGCCAGCGTTGCAACCTGTTCCACGATGTTGCGAAAATTGTTGACCCGGGCAAACGCGTCCGGTCGGAGCGCGGAAAAGAGCACCAACAGGAACAAGAACCCGATAAAGGTCCCCCAGGTCTTCAAAAAACGTCGCGCCGTTCGGGCTGAAATCCGCGCGTCAGCGTGTTCACTCATCGTCTGCTCCTTGGTACGACAGCGTCAGGTATTCCTGCTGCGTCAATCCTCTGTTCTTCACAAGCCGTCCAATTCGTGAGTTCCGGAGAAACTGAATTCTATCCGCGAGGGCGAGGATCTCCTCGAAGTCGGACGAGACCAGGATTATCCCCATGCCGCGGGACGCCAGGTCCCGAATCACCTCGTAGATCTCCGCCCGGGCACCCACGTCCACACCCTGCGTAGGTTCGTCCAGCAGAAGGACACGCGGTTGTGCCAGCACCGCCCTGGCGAAAAGCACTTTCTGCTGGTTGCCACCGGAGAGCGTTTTTACCGGGCTGTCGTAGGACGCGGTCTTCAGTTTGACCTGTGTTCCGGCCGACCGCGCCGCCCCACCGGCCGCCCGGAAATCGATCACCCCGCTCCGGGAGAAGAAACGCAGACCGCTGACGATAGCGTTCTCCAGAACCGAACGGTTGAGAGCGAGCCCCTCCGCGCGCCGCTCTTCCGGGATCAACACGATTCCGGAGCGCAGCGCCTGCGAGGGAGAGCGGGGCGACGCGGTTCGGGATGTCTCCCCGGCGTCGTCGTTATCTGCCGACTCGGTGTTCACAAGCGTGTGTATCCGGACCGAACCAGTGTCGGCCGGCAGTGCGCCCGCGATCAGTTTGAGCACGGTACTGCGGCCGGACCCCACCAGCCCGCCGATCCCGAGAATCTCGCCCGGATAAAGACGAAACGACACCGGACCAACCCCGGCGCCGGCGAGATCCTCCACGGACAGAAGTTCGCTCGCGTTCGCCGGTCTGCCGCCGGCCGCGGGTCGATCGTTCGACAGGACCCCGCCGTCTGTCCCGTCCGGGATCTGTTCCGTCCCGATCATCGCGGTGATCAACGTCTTCTTGTCGATCGAATCCGTTAACCAGTGCCCGGCGTTCCTGCCGTCCCGGAGTACCGTGATCTCCCCGGAAA
>SLRR01000178.1 GCA_007130865.1 Spirochaeta sp.
ACTATGTCCCTTCACTTTTAGAATACGCCGGCACAACGTAGGAAAGAAGCAAAATCAAGACGTTTTCGGCGAGTTCTCAATGTGGGGTGTCGGAACGACATCCCACATTGAGAACTCCTGTACCGCGCACGCCTCGCCGTGTACACCGCGGCGCGACAAATTCCGTAGCACCGGAACCGCGTTCCGTGACAGAATCGCACCGTATTATGAGAAACAGCACGGTGAACGTTCGGGAGCCGGCGATTCTGTTCGCTGTCTACATGGCGCCCGGTATCGTTGCAGGCCTGGGGGGAAGCTCCGTTTCAATCGAGACGGCCACGCTGATCGCGTTGATCCTGCGGAACGGCGCGTTCGGACTGCTCGTCCTCTATCTTATGGATCTCGGTGGCGACCGATCGATCCTGATCGGCGCTGGGGGAATCCACCGGACCGTGAGAATCTCGATCGGCGTTGCGGTGCTGCTCGTTACGCTGGCCGCGCTCATACGGCTCGTCTTTGCGTTCTTACCGGGGGTCTCCACAGTTCCGAACTTCAGCGAGGCCGTTCCCGGAGAGCCCTTCAGCCTGGTATTGCTGGGTTTTGCCGTGGTGGTCGCCGCGTACGTGGAGGAACTTTTTTTTCGGGCGTACCTTCTCACTCGCCTGCGCCGCGCAGGTCTTTCGTCGTTCCTGGTCATAACGGCGGGAGCACTCGCGTTTGCGCTGGGGCACAGCTGGCAGGGTGTGGAGGCGATCCTGTTCTCCGGTTTTGCAGGAATCGCACTGGGCATCCTCTGGACCCGTACGATGAACTACCAGGGTCTGGCCCTGGGACACGCCTTGTATAATATTACGGTGCTATTGATCGCGCACTTCTAGAGTGGTATTTTTCTATATTATGATCCGAAGATACAGACGTTCAGTTACGAGCATCGTGACGGTCTCCCTGGCCGTTATCGCGCTGCTCGTCGTAATAGTTTCCGTACCAGCCGGGGGAACGTCCGAACCGGCATCCGAGAGCGAGACCACCGGTACTGACGAGGACGAACTCCGTGCGAGGCGACAGGAACTACTCTCCTCCATCGGGATACGAGTCTTTGACGACCGCCTGGACGCGGTAGACTTCGATCTCGAGTCCCTGGCTGAAGAGTCGCTCTCGCTCGGCGATTTCCGGGGAGACTTTGTGTTTCTCAATTTCTGGGCTACCTGGTGTCCACCCTGTCGCGAGGAGATGCCCGCCATGGAGGTGATGCAGGAGGAACTCGCGGATCTTCCCTTCACGATTCTCGCGGTCAGCGTTCAGGAAGACCGCGGGACGGTAGAACGATTCATTCAGGAGTTCGGCTTTACGTTTCCGATACTGCTCGATCCGGCCGGCCGAGTAACGTCCCGGTATGGTGTACGCGGTCTGCCCACTACGTTCATCATCGACCCGGATGGAACGGTGCTCGGAATGCTTATTGGAATCCTGGACTGGAAGGATGAATCTGTTCTGTCCGTGTTCCGCCGGATGATCACCCTGGACGGAGCGTAACCGTGGCCGGCGAGGTCTCTCTGATTATCGCGCTCCTGGCGGGGCTGCTCTCGTTTCTCTCACCCTGCGTTCTGCCGCTCATCCCGAGTTACCTCTCCTTCATCAGCGGCGTGAGCTTTCAGGAGCTCTCCCGGAACACCGGCGATCGGCGCCGGATCCTGGTACGGACGCTTTTTTTCGTACTTGGATTCAGTGTGGTGTTTGTCGTGCTGGGCATCCTCTTTGCGGGACCGGCCTTGCTCTTCTCCTCCGCTCTGACGTGGCTCAACCTCACGGCGGGATTCATCGTTATCCTGCTGGGTCTGAATATCGCTTTCGACTTCATCTCTCTGCTTAACCGGGAGCGACGAGTACAAGTCCGGTCGCGTCCCGCCACGGCGGCAGGGGCGTTCACCGTGGGCATGGCGTTCGGTGCGGGATGGAGCCCCTGTATCGGGCCGATCCTCGCGTCGATACTCTTCCTCGCCGGTGCGGACGGTCACGTCTCCCGGGCGGCGATGCTGCTTCTCGCGTACTCGGTCGGGCTCGGCGTGCCGTTCATCCTGGCGGGACTGGCGTTTACCCGGGTTACGGGGTATATCAACCGGATCAAACCCTATCTCGGGGTGATTCGGGTGGTGAGCGGCCTCTTTCTTGTCGCGGTGGGACTGCTCATCGCGTTCGGTCGTTTTCAGCAACTGAACAGCGTGATCATCTCCTCGGGCTATCAGTTGCAGCAATGGTCATCGACGAACTCGTACCGCGCGCGGCTTGTCTTCACGCTCGGCGCGATCGGACTCGGCCTGCTGCATCCCTTTCTCAGGCTCCTCCGCCGACGCCCGGTTTTCAAACCGGTCGGTTCCACGGTCGCCCTGCTGCTGATCACGGTGGGGGTCATGCAGTGGTTTGGTGTGATCGACCTCGGAATCCTTCTCGGCGGGTGGCTGATGTACCAGGGTATCTGACGATACCGCGTATATCGCCTCGATCCTTTTGTGACAATCGAAGGAATATCTGATAATGTTCGGGACTATGCGGTGGTTTCGCATCATGCTTACAGCGGCGCTGATCATACCGGCAGCCACGGTTTCCGGTATACACGGACCGGAACGCCTGACAACGCCAATGGACCGGACCGTGCACGGTGGTCCCGGCGGTCTCTTCTGGGACCTTACGCCGGACCAGTTTGCCGATACCCGCTGGCCCGATACCAACGACGCGATCGAACGGCACGTGGAAGAGCTGCTCTCCTCGATGAGCGACGAAGAACGGGTAGCCCAGATTCTGATGCTCGCCTGGGACGGCGAGGAGCCCTCCCGGGAAATCATGCGCTGGATCACGGAACGAAACCTGGGCGGTGTCAAGGTGTTCGGCTGGAACGCGGAAAACCTCGACACCCTGGCACGATCGATATCGACGATGCAGGAAGCCAGCCTCGATACACCTCACGGTATTCCTCTGTTTACCTCCACCGACCAGGAGGGCGGCTGGGTCCGCCACATCAAGGGCGGTACCACGATCACCCCCGGTAACATGGCGATCGGTGCCACTGGATTGCCCTACGACGCGCTCATGAGCGCCCGATATATCGGGCTTGAGCTGCGCGCCCTCGGCGTCAACCTGAATTTTGCTCCCACGGTGGACGTGTACACCAACCCGGAAGCCCACGTCATCGGGCCGCGCGCGTTCTCAGCGGACGCGCACCTTACGGGGCTGCTGGGACTCGCGTTCTACCGGGGCCTGGAGCAGACCGGCGTGATCGCCACCGCCAAGCACTATCCCGGGCATGGCAACGCCGCCGGAGATAGTCACGGCATTCTTCCCGTCCTGACCGAGGACTTTGACACGATCTGGGAACGGGAACTCTTCCCGTTCCGAATGCTTATTCGTGAAGGCGTCCCGGCGATCCTGGGGGGCCACTTGAGTTTTCCGGAGGTTACCGGCGTCTCCACACCGGCCAGCCTCTCCACGTATTTCAATATCACGCTCCTGCGGGATAAACTTGACTTCCGGGGAATCGTCGTAACGGACGACCTCTACATGGGAGGCGCTACAATCTACGCCGACCGCAACGGCTGGTCCTTTGCGGAGCTCGTAAAGCAGGCGATTATCGCCGGTAACGACAGCGTCATGCTCTCCCGGACGCCTCCCTTCAACGGAGCGGTCTGGCAGACGCTGATCGAGGCCTATCGCACGGAACCGGCGTTCCGTGCGCGCGTCGACGAGTCGGTCCGGCGGATTCTGCGCATCAAGATCGCCTACCTCATACCGGAATGGCGAGTACCGCTCTTCCCGGAAACGGGAAACGTCCGCCGGTACGTACGGCTCCCGGAGTCACAGACGTTCTTCCTCGACCAGGCGGGGCGCAGTGTCACGATGATCCACGATCGAGACCTGCCTCACGATCCGGCCCCGGGTGAACGCGTTCTCCTGGCGGGACGCGATCCTACGTTTTTCTCCGTGGGTCGCCGGTTTTATCCCGGCGCCGGAGAACTGTTCTTCTCCGGAAACAACTTCTACTCCTCAATCGCTTCCGATCGGAGCCGCTTTACCGCGGCGGTTGAAGATTATGATACGGTGATCTTCCTGCTCAGCGATCCCAACACGCTGGAGATTCTACAGTCCGTGGAGGGAACCTCCACGCGGATTATCGTCTACAGCATCCTTACCCCGGTGTACCTGGGTGTGTTGCCCTGGATCGAGAACGCGATCGCCGTGTACGGCTGGGGTACCGATAGCTTCGAGGCAGGCTTCAGCGTCCTTCAGGGAGACTACCGTCCCAGCGGCGTTCTTCCGCTTCCGCTCTCGTTCCAGTGAGGTGTCGGCGGTGCTCTTGCCGGGAAGCCGCGCCCCCTGGACTACAGTTTCCACGCGACCGTTACCGGAACTCGAGGAGTTTCTCCGCGATCACGAACCCGCCGCTACCGCCATTAGCGACCGGTACCGGCGCGACCGCCACCGCTCCCGTACGCGCCGGGGAGGACGCGTCCATTTCTGGGATGCCCACGCCGCGGTCTACCAGGGATCGGGCGGGCTTCTCCTTCCATGCGGCCTTGATGCGGTGAAACGCAGCAGCAACGCGACGGCGGCGCTACGCCGGTCCCTGGGAGTCTTCAATCGCACCTCCATGATGATGGGGCCCGGCCCCGACGTGGAGACGCTGGAAGAGATGCTCTCCCTGCATCCCGCGGACGCAATCGTTTACGACCTGTTGTATCTGAAGAGAGCTGCTTTTCCCGAATGCACGAGGCCGCCGATCGCAGGGCTCGCGATCTCGCGTCCCCGTCCCGAGGAGTGGCGCTCGCTCCTGCAGCTCCAGATCGCCTACGAAGTCGAGGAAGTCCTCCTTCCCGGACGAGAACAGGAACTCAACCGGAGCCGGGCAACGCTTGTGGACAGCCTGCAGAACCAACTTGTTCTTGTAGCGACTCTTCACGGTACCGTTGTGGGCCGCGTCGCAACAAACGCCCGCGGGTTCGGTATGGACCAGATCGGCGGCGTTTATACCGCCCCCGCCTGGCGCGGTCGCGGCGTGGCGCGGTGGCTGATGCAACATCTGCTGGCTTTGCTCCGAGAGGAGGGTCGGGATGCGACGTTGTTCGTAAAACACAACAACGCCGCTGCGCAGGCGCTGTACCGGGGCCTCGGTTTCCGGTTTGTCTCTCCCTTCCGAATAAGCTATTATCCCTGACTGTGCACATACTATTTGTCAGTACAGAGTTCCATCCCCATGCCAAATCCGGAGGCCTCGCCGATGCGGTCACCTCGCTGGCCAAGGCCCTCACCGGTCGCAACCACCGTGTTTCCGTGGTGATCCCACGGTATCGGACGATGCCCTTCGAGGACTTCCAGGACCTCCGGTTTCCCCTGGGAATTCCTCT
Source organism: Spirochaeta sp. (assembly GCA_007130865.1). GTDB lineage: Bacteria > Spirochaetota > Spirochaetia > DSM-27196 > Alkalispirochaetaceae > Alkalispirochaeta. The sequence continues at coordinate 5,373 of SLRR01000178.1, forward strand.
GGGATACCGGGAAGAATGGGTCGGGGTACACCGGAGTGAGTACCACGGAGTCGAGCTGTATGCTCTGGAGCATAACGAGCTCTTCAGTCACCGCGAGGGCATCTACGGTCCCGCCGCCGCCACTGCGTATGGGGACAACCTGCGGCGTTTTGCGCTGCTCTCCCGGGGAGCCCTGCAACTGGCGCTCGCCATGAAATGGACGCCGGAAATCATCCACGCTCATGACTGGCCTTCCGGGCTGGTTCCGGCGTTCCATCGCTTGCGCTACGACGGAACACCGATCTCCCGGGCCGGCACGGTCTTCTCGATTCACAACTTCGGGTACCAGGGTCGTTACGCCCCGGAAGAGGCAGCACACCCGGGGCTGTCCCGCCAGGAACTGACCTGGAGCGGCGTGCTCCGGTTCGACCAGGTAAACCTGGTGCGTGGCGCGTTGCGCAACGCCCACCGTATCGTCGCGGTGAGTCCGCGGTACGCCGAGGAGATCCAGACCGCGGCTTTTGGCCACGATTTGCACGAAGAGGTCCGGGCGCGCCGGTCGGACCTGACGGGTATCATAAACGGCATCGACGACGACGAGTGGGATCCCGCCACGGATCCGGTAATCCCTTCCCGGTACACCCGGGACGACCGCTCCGGTAAGACTGTATGCAAGGAGACGGTGCAACAGGAGTTCGGACTGCCCCGAGACCGGAACACCCCGCTCCTCGGAATGGTAACGCGTCTCACCGAGCAAAAGGGGATCGACGCGCTCTTTCATAGACTCCATGGCAGCGTACAGCGTATCTGCTCGGACCTGCCCGTGCAGTTTGTTCTCCTGGGAAGCGGCGAAGCCTGGTGCGAAGAAGAGGTTCTTTCTCTCTCGGAGCGGCATCCGAACTTCTCCGCGATTATCGGTTACAACCACGCTCTGGCGCACCGCGTAATCGCCGGGTGTGACTTTCTTCTCATGCCTTCCCTCTACGAACCGTGCGGTTTGAACCAGATGTACGCGATGCGTTACGGCACGATTCCCGTGGTATCCCGGACGGGAGGACTCGCGGATACCGTGGACGAGGAAACGGGGTTCCTCATACCGAACAACACCTCGGAAGCGATTTTCCTCGCGGTGCATAATGCGGTGAGAACGTATCGCCGGGAGCGACCGCGCCTGGAGTCGATGCGGGACCTGGGCATGCGCCGGGACTTCAGCTGGTCCCGATCGGCCCGGAAGTACGAGGAGCTCTACCTGAATCTGATCCGGACACGGCAGGACCTCCCCGTTCCACGTCCCGCCTGATCCGACGGCGCAGTCGGTGTGCCCGGTGCTGCAACGCCTCGTCCCATCCACGGCGCTCGCCCGCATCGGTGACGATCCTCAATGCTTCGGTAAAGTCCCGGTCCCGGTGCTCCAACTGCTTGGCCAGTTCCACCGCGTCCTGCGCGTCACCGCGGTGCTCCCAGATCGCCCGCAGGATCGCTCGGAGCTCCGACCACCGCTGCTCACGCCGGACCGTTCGCGCGTAGAGCCTTGCCAGCTGCAGCCATCGCTCACCTCCGGACCGACGCACAAGTTCAGCTCGCCCACCGTTGCGCCCGTTCCAAACCAGATGCCGCAGCAACTCCTTCGCGGAGGTGCGTTCCGCGGGACTGCCCCGCTCGAGGAGAAGCCGGATCAGCGCATACCTGTCCGCCTCCGGCAGATTATCACGAACGTCTCCGGTATCGCCGACCTCACTCTCGTGGCGCCCCGCGGCGAGCAGAATCTCGTTGAGTCGCAACCCCAGCAGCGCCAGGTGGGCGATATCGTAGTAGTGGTGGTCCGTCACGTCCTGAAGGCCCGAGACGTCACCGGTCCTTAGAAAGGACAGATACCGTTCCGGCACTTCGCTCCCCGGGATGTCCCGGTCCCGTCGGCATTGGAGCACGTCCCGTTCGACGGTACCCAGGCGGCAGGACTCCAATCGGGAAGAAAAAAGGCGGCGCGTTACCGGCAGCAGATCCAGGTGGTGGTGTTCCGGAAAAAAGCGGCGGTTCATGATCGCCCGCGTCCGGAGTACCGGCAGGTCAAAGGACGCGCCGTTGTAGGTGACGTACAGGAGTGGGCTCGAGGCGGCTTCCGCAGCTCGCTCTATCAAGCGGTGCAGGGCACCGGTATAAGCGGCTTCCGCTCCGAGATCGGAGAGAAAGACCTGGTGCACTTCGAGGAGGACGGGCTCGTGGTCGGGACGGTCCGCGCCGGCGCCGCTCACGAGTTCGTTCCGCCGGAACGTCCCCAACCCCACCAGGAACGCAACGCTTCCTGACCCGGCGGAGAGACCACTCGTTTCCACGTCCAGGAAGAGGGGGCGGACGGGATCGTCGATCCGTAACACCGATGACAGGTTGCGCCACGCTCCGGAACGATCGATCTGAGGTGTCCATCGGTGGGGGATCGGAAACGAACGCCGTCGTCGGTAGACGCCGTCCTCCAGTCGCTCCCAGTCCGGTCCGGGAGCATGACTTCCCACGCGCGAGCCCGCGTGTCGTACCGGCGAAGCACCGTGCACCGTGGGTTCGGACAGATCCGGGCGTTCCCGGCGATTCCCGTGTTCCCGTATTCGACGCAGCCGTTCGTACAGATCGTCCGCCAACGGTACTATCCCTCTGTTTCCTCCGGCGATCCGGTAGCCGTCCAACGACGCAGGAGGTCACGGACCGCCTCCCGCGGGTTGCCGTCCCATCCTTCGGAACTGTCCACCGGTCCGACGCAAGAGGGACAGCCCGAGGTGCAACTGCACCCCTCCACGCGATCCCGGGCGGCAGCCACGATCGAAGCCACTGCCGCGGTAAATGCTTCGGCGAGGCCGCTCCCACCGGGATACCGGTCGTACAGGAAGAACGCGGGCTCCCCGAAGTGGGGATCGCGCACCGAGGCGTGCACGCCCAGATCCTGCGGTACGGACATGAGGAACACCGGGGCTACGTCCCGGAGCAGTCGTGCCAGGCGGTTGAGCGCCACCGGCCGTGCGGCGGGACTCATCTCGTCCAGGGCCGCGCGCAAACGGTTCTCCCGCGTCAAGGGAACCATCACGGCCCGGGTATGCATCTGCTCGTCCGGCAGATCTATCTCACCGTACCCCACGTTCTCGTGAGAACTGAAACGGATCTTCTTGAACTTTGCCGCTACACTGCGTACGAGTACGTCTCCCAGGATCATTTCTCCGCCGTCCACCGCCAGGCGGTCGTCCTCGCTAAGCACCTTCAGGTCCACCTTCAGAAGCGCGTCCGTGAAGTAGTTCACCTCGCTCTGTTCCACGCGACACTGGCGGTTATCGATGTCGAGATGCTTCACTACGTACTGGGTGCCACGGTGAATGTAGACCGCGTTGTCAAAAAGCAGTTCCTTTGCCGAGGGGCGATCCATCTCACCGATCACCTCGTCCCTTCCGGCGGTGGTGTCCACGATAACCACGTTATCGCTGGTAGCGCTCCGAAGACTGACCGCCTCCGCCGGGTAGGACCGATCAGACCAGTGCCAGGTGTCCCCCGTAAGCCGTACCACCCCGTTCTCCTCGAGGATTCCCAGTAGATCCTCCACACCGGGAGCAAACTGCTCGGTCCGCTGCATAGGCAGATCGAACACGGCGCACTTGAGCTGGTCCATGAGCACGTACGGGTTGTCCGGGTTGACCCAGGCCGATTCCGGACTCTTCTCGAGAAAAAACGCGGGATTCTCCACCACGTACTGGTCCACCGGCGACGAACTCGCCACCAGAACCGCCAGAGAGACGCTCCGGCGCCGTCCGGCGCGTCCCGCCTGCTGCAGCGCTGCGGCGATACTCCCGGGGAAGCCTCCCAGGATAGCCGCATCGAGACCACCGATATCGATCCCCAGCTCCAGGGCGTTGGTGGACACCACGCCGTGAACAGCACCCTCCCGCAGACCACGTTCGATCGCGCGTCGCTCCGACGGCAGATATCCGCCGCGGTAGGACTCGACCCGGATGCGCTCGTTCTCGGTAAACACGTTCTCGAAACCCTTGCGGATGTAGTCCGCTACAAGCTCCGTACGCTGCCGTGACCGGGCAAACACGATCGTACGTACCCCGTGGCGCAGAAACCGGATCGCCAGACGTTCCGACGCGTGAACCACCCCCTGGCGAATACCCTGGACACGGTCGACCAGGGGCGGATTGTAAAGCACCAGGTGTTTTTCACCGCGGGGAGCTCCGTTCCGGTCTATCAGGTGTACCGGTTCTTCCACGACTCGCTCCGCCAGTTCTCGGGGATTGCCGATCGTGGCGGAACAGAGGATGAACTGCGGCTCCGCGCCGTAGAATCTCGCCACCCGCTTCAGACGGCGGATCACGTTGGTTACGTGCGAACCAAAGATACCGCGATAAACGTGCAACTCGTCCACGACGATGTAGCGGAGATTCTGAAAGAACTGCATCCAGCGCGTGTGGTTGGGGAGAACTCCTGTGTGCAGCATATCCGGATTGGACACAACGATCTGGCCGCGTTTGCGTACCGATGACCGGACAGCCCGGGGCGTATCACCGTCGTAGGTCATAACCGTCACCGGCAGCTCGCCCTGTTCTATCGTCTCGTTGAGCTCCGCCTGCTGATCCTGGGACAGCGCCTTGGTGGGAAAGAGATAGAGAGCTCGCGCGTCGGGTTCCTGCAGCACCGTATCGAGTACGGGCAGGTTGTAGGTGAGCGTCTTTCCCGACGCCGTGGGAGTCACCACGACGATGTTCCGCCCCTGACGGACCAGATCGATCGCTTCCCGCTGGTGGGAGTAAAGCCGGTCGATTCCCCGGCTCCGGAGAGCCCCCGCCAGTCGCTGGTCGAGGAGTTCCGGTAGCGGTGAATATTCTCCCGGTGATCCCGGAATCGTCTTCCAGTGACTCACGTGCTCCAGGAACGTCCGATCGTTCCGCAGCTCCTGTATCAGTCCCTCTATCATACCAGTGCAGACTATCACGTTTCCTTGACCTGCATCATCAGTGGACCTACACTTTGGTCTATGCAAGATGTACTTACGATCGTTATGGGCGGAGGGAAAGGCACGCGGCTCTATCCGTTGACTGCGGACCGCGCCAAACCGGCCGTACCCTTTGGCGCGAAGTATCGCCTGGTGGATATTCCGTTGTCCAACAGTATCGCCGCCAACTTCAAGCAGATTTATGTTCTTACCCAGTTCAACACAGCGTCACTTCACCTCCATATCTCTAATACGTATATCTTTGATTCGTTCACCAACGGTTTTGTGGAGATCCTCGCGGCGGAACAGACGTTCAGCAATACGGGTTGGTACGAGGGCACCGCCGACGCGGTCCGGAAAAACCTGATGCACTTCCGGACTCAGAAGCCCTCGCACTACATGATCCTCTCGGGAGACCAGCTCTACCGCATGGATCTGCGGGGGTTCTTTGAAGAGCACGTAGAGAGCGGCGCCGACGCGAGTGTAGCGGTCCTGCCGGTCACCCGCGACGACGCGACCGGTTTCGGCATCCTCACGGTGGACACCAACAAGCGGATCAAGCGATTTACGGAGAAACCGCCTATGGAGGTGGATATCGCCAACCTGCGTATACCGAAACGCCTCTCGAAAGCGCTTCCTAACTACGTGGAAGGTAAGGACTACCTCGCGTCCATGGGGATCTACATCTTCAATGCGGACACGTTGGAGAAGGTGCTCGACAGCGAAGAAGCCGATTTCGGCAAAGAAATTATTCCCAACATGATCCGTCAATACCACGTACACGCGTACTTTTTTGACGGGTTCTGGGAGGATATCGGGACGATCGACAGTTTTTATCGCACCAGCCTCAACCTTGCGGACATTACACCGGCGTTCAACCTTTACGACGAGGAAATGCCGATCTATACCCGTCGGCGGGACCTTCCTCCGTCCAAGTTGAACTCCTGTACGATCTCCCGGACGATCGCCGCAGACGGTTGCATTATTACCCAGAGCTCAATCAACCGTTGCGTAATCGGAATACGTACGATCATCGAGGAAGGGTGTGAACTTGACGGGGTAGTCTGTATGGGTGCCGACTACTACGAGGAACCCGGTCCGATCGAGACGGAAAGCCTCGACGATCTCCCTCCGATCGGAATAGGCAAGAACTGCCGGATCCGACAGGCGATCATCGACAAGAACGCCCGGATCGGGGACGGATGCCGGATCGGCTGGGACGGAGTTCCACCGGACGGTGACTACGAGCGCGTCTACGTCAGGGATGGAATAATCGTGGTACCAAAGGCGGCTGTTCTGCCGCCGGGGACTGTTATCTGAGAAACCTGCGGTGGGCTACGTAACCTGCTTCTCCAGGCAGGAGCGGCAGGTACCGTGAAACTCTACGGTCGTTTTTGATACGGAGTGTCCGCCGGTCTCCAGCACCAGGTCGTCGATTTTCCTCTGCAGCGTCCTGGGCATGGGGACATCCTCGATCTGCCCGCATACCTCACAAACGAAATGACAATGCGGCTCCCGGCACGCCTCGTACACGTCAAACGTACTTCCAAAGGGGAGACGGATGACCTCGCCCTGGTCGACGAGAATATTGAGATTGCGGTATACGTTCCCGAGACTCAGCGTGGGAAACTCTCCCCGCAGCTGGTCATATACCCAGTTGGCGGTAACGTGGATGCGCTCGTTTTCAAGCAGCTCCAGTATCCGTTCCCGCTGCCGGCTCCTTCGTGTCCTGGAAGACATGACCACACTATATGGCACGATCGCGAAGTCGGTCAATCAGAAACATTCTGAACTCAGGCGTTCTGAACCAGAGATCCGCCGTTATCGCAGAGTCCCGGACCCGAGCAGTCCAAGAAGTTGCTCTTCCGCGCCGGGACCAACGATTACCTGCACCCCACCGCTTCGGATCGCGTCGACATGGACCGGAACGGAAAGCACCGGAAAACCCGACATCGATCCCGGCGTACTGAGGCGAAGCGTCTGCTCCCGGAACGCGCTGTCGATCTCGTCCGTCCCTGGGGTTGGTACCGGAACGGCGGGAATTACCAGACCGGCCGCTTCCCGGGTCGCTTCCGTCAGGAGATCTTTCATCTCCGATACCACCGTACGTGCCCAGGCAACTCTCTCCTCCGACCAGTGCCGTCCCCGGTCGATCAGTCCCCACACCACCGGTTGATAGTATTCCTGATATCGGTCGAGCCATTCGCGGTGGACGTTCCACGCCTCGCGGGATCCTACGACGTTATACGCCTGGTGAGACTCGCGCATGATCCGCTCCGCCTTAGTCGTCCAGCGATCCGGTGCGGGAACGATCTCGATTTTCCCGCGGGACTCGGCCGATAGATCCTCCGACCACCGCAGTATCCCCTGGTGCAGCTCCTCCTGCAGGTTGACTTCCGGCGGGAGATAGTACCAGTAACGTCCCGGCTTGGAGCCGTCGGCGCTTTCCGCCGGAGAATGTTCGACCGGCAGGACAAGCTCCCGCAGGAGAATCGCCATATCACGCGCTCCGGCGGTAAACCAACCGGCGGTATCAAAGGAGTTCGCCAGGGGAAACACCCCCTCCGTGGCGGCCTCGCTCCAGGCCGGGCGGTATCCATAGATCCCGCAGATCGCCGCCGGGACGCGAACCGAGCCTCCCGTATCGGTTCCCAGAGCGACGGGAACGATGCCGGCTGCGACCGCCCAGGCAGAACCGCTGGAGGACCCTCCCGATATCCTTGCACTGTCCAGCGGATGAAGACAATCGCCGGTGTAGGAGTTCTTTCCATCCAGACCGTAGGCAAACTCGTTCATCTGTGCACGACCCAGCGGGACGGCCCCTGAATCCTTCAGACGTCGCACCAGGAGCGCGTCCTCCCGGGCAGGTTCCGGAGAAAGCGCATCCAGAAGCACAGCGGACCCGCAACCGGTAACCTCTCCGGCGAGATCGAAGAGATCCTTTACCACAAAGGGTACACCCGTAAGGGAGCCCTCGCTTGAAGGCGTCGGATCCAACGGTGAATCGTCGACTACGCGCCACGTCCGGATTGCCCGGGTCCAATTGTTCCGATCAAACCGTTCCGGTCTATTCTGGAGCTCATCTAACCACCGCTTCCGATCGTGAAGATACAGTTGACGCCACTGAGAAATCGAGAGGCGGGTAATTCCCGGCTGTATCGGTTCGTTCCTGGCTCTCATGCTACCAGTATCCCCCGCGTCCCCCTCTCGTGCAACAGTCTCGCACCAAGTATCGAGTAGGAGGCGGGGTTACCCCCGCCGTCCTCTCACACCACCGTACGTACGGTTCCGTATACGGCGGTTCATGAATGACTCCAATGCCTTCGCATCAGATCCAGCAGTGAAATAAG
>SLRR01000244.1 GCA_007130865.1 Spirochaeta sp.
CCGCCGGGGTTCCGCGGGCGGGCGCTACCGGACCCTCCGGGACGAACTCGTCGGATGATCCGGTGACACCGGGGACAGTTGCACAGGCACCGGCAAGCACGAGCAGCAGCGCCCCGAGTCCGAGGAATCGGAGCGCCGTCGATCGCGACATCGCCGCATCGACCGTAGCCGAGTGGCGCGCCGTTGCGTCATGTGCCACCGGACGACGCGCCGTTGCGCGCCGCTTCGCATCATCGGATCGCCCGCGGATAAACATGTCCATTTAACTAATATACGCAGAAACGGTCCGGCTGCGACAAGGGCGGGCTAAAGCAGGTATACACGCCCGGCGGGGCATTCTCGTGATTGCCGTTCTACGCCGATCCCTGTATCGTATCGGCCACCTGACTATGACACTAGTGTTGGTCCCTATCGCGTTTTCCTCGTTTTTACTCGCCCTTTCCGGCGCACTGATGCCCGGCCCGGTGCTTACCGTCACGATCAGCGAGAGTACTCGGCGCGGCGCTTCCACGGGGCCACTGATTATGCTTGGACACGGCATTCTTGAACTGGTGCTTGTGGCGGCGCTCTTGACGGGACTCGGACCATTCCTCTCCCGGGAAGAGGTCTTTATCGTCGTCGCTTTGATCGGGGGTGCGTTTCTCCTCTGGATCGCCTGGTCCATGTTCAGGGGACTGCCGCGTCTGCGGCTGGAGCAGGAAGAGGTCGAGGAGAGCCCGCGAAACCTGGTACTGGCGGGCATACTGCTCAGCCTGGCAAATCCCTACTGGTTGATCTGGTGGGCTACGATCGGTCTCGGATATATCATGCACTCGGTCCGGTTCGGACTGCCCGGCGTGGCTGCGTTCTACGTCGGTCACATCCTCGCGGACCTGGCGTGGTACAGTTTTGTTTCGTTCGGAATCGCCCGGGGCAGACACCTCTTCAGCGACCGATCCTACCGTATGCTGGTCGGTGCCTGCGCCGGGTTTCTGGTTCTCTTCGCCGGTTACTTTCTTTACACCGGCATTGAGCGACTGGTCTGAGCTGCCGTACGGCCCGTCCGTCGTCGTTCGTGGTTGTCGCGCCGGTCCGGCCGGCGCCGCCGGTCACACCCCGATCCTGTCCAGCGCCTTCTTGACCGTTTCCACCGTGCGGTCCACGTTCTGAAGCTTGTCCAGCCCGAAAAGACCCATGCGGAACGTCTTGAAGTCCTCCGGCTCGTCGCACTTCAGGGGGACTCCCGCGGCGATCTGCAGGCCCGCCTCGGCGAACTTCTTTCCTGTACGGATCCCGTCGTCCTCGGTGTAACTCACCACGACTCCCGGTGCTTCAAACCCGCGGGCGGCGATGCTCGAAAAACCACGTTCTCCCAGCAACTCCCGAACCCGCGCGCCCAGTTCATTCTGACTCTTCTCGGCGTTCTCCAGACCGAACGCTTCGATCTCCCGGATCGTGTCGCGGAACGTGCGCAGCCCGTCCGTGGGCATCGTGGCGTGGTAGGCGTGGCCACCGTTCTCGTAGGCGTCCATGATGCGCAGCCACGCGTTCAGGTCGCAGGAGAAGCTGCTGCTCTGCTTTTCTTCTGCACGTTCCCGGGCTCGTTCGTTGAGCATCACTATTCCCGCGCAAGGTGTGGAGGACCAGCCTTTCTGCGGGGCGCTGATCAGCACGTCTACCCCGCATGTTTGCATGTCCACCCAGACTGTCCCGGATGCTACGCAGTCCAGGACGAAGATCCCGTCCACTGCGCGGGTGGCGTCACCGATCGCGTGGATATATTCCTCCGGCAGCATGATCCCCGCGGAGGTTTCCACGTGAGGCGCAAATACAACGCCCGGCTTGTGTTTCTCGATCGACGCGACGATCTCGTCGAGGGGTGCCGGGGCCCACGGCGCCTTGGGTTCGTCGGAAACGGGGCGCGCCTTGAGAACGGTCTGCCCGTTTGCGATCTTTGCGGCGTCCAGAATCTGGGTCCATCGGAAACTGAACAGCCCGTTGCGCACGATCAGGCAGTGCTGGTCGCCGGCAAACTGCCGAGCCACCGACTCCATCGCGTACGTACCACCCCCTGGCACGAGCGCTACCGACTGAGCATTGTACACTTGTTTCAGGGAAGCGGAGATATCCCGCATGACGCCCTGAAACGCCTTTGACATGTGGTTGAGCGATCGATCCGTGAATACCACCGAGTATTCAAGCAGACCGTCGGGATCCACGGTGGGATTGAGACCTGGCATGATTCACCTCCGCTATTGATTGGTCTATTCTACCATCGTTTTGACCCGGCCGAAAGGAACAACGGTGTTTTGGTGTCGCTTAAGCGTCGCTTTGGTGCTGTTTCGTTATCCCGGCCGTCATGCGTGTCTCCGGTCAGAGCAACGGAACGTCCATGCACTCGTAGGTTTGACCTCCCCGGTAGCTGAGTCTTATCGCCATAGTGGCGGATTCAAAGTTAGCCACCGCATCCCGACACCAGGAGAGTCGGGAGGTCCTGCAGATGAGTGGTAACAAGAACGTTCTCCACCGGAGCGAAGAGGTGATGAGTCGTAACGACCTCGAGATCGAGTGGTCCGACGCTGAGAATTTCAGTATACTTGCCGCTCCGGAGGTTATTCGTGAACCCGACTCGACCGCTTATCGTGATCCTGTTGATCACGGCGGCCCATTATTTTCACCATCAGCTGACCGCGCTCGTGGTGCCTCTGCTCCCGTTCATGCGCGACGGGTTTGATCTCAGTTATACGCAGGCCGGAGGCCTGGTGTCGGCCTTTGCTCTTTCCTACGGGATCGGGCAGCTGCCCGCGGGGTGGCTGGCGGATCGCATCGGGCCGCGGTACCTCCTGCTGGCGGGTATCTCCGGCGTCGCTCTGGCGGGCATTCTGGTGGGGTTGTCCCAGACTTACCTGGCGTTGGTGGTTTTTCTCGTAGTGATGGGGATCATGGGTGGTGGGTACCATCCCTCGGCGACGCCGATCATCTCCATGGCGGTGCCCCAGGCGCAGCGTGGTCGCGCCGTAGGGATCCACCTCATGGGAGGAAGTGCGAGCCACCTGGTGGCGCCGCTTCTCGGGGTGGCGATCGCGGGGTTCCTGGGCTGGCGCGGGTCGTTCCTCGTAATCGCCGCGCCGGTACTCGTTCTGGGAATCGTGGTGTTCGTGGTATTCGGGCGCCTCTCCTTTGCGTCCGCCCCGTCCGCCCCGTCCGCCCGGGCGAGTATGACCGGTGCCGGGACAGCGATCTCCGGTGAGACAGCGACGACGCGCCCCTATGACGCGAGGGCCGTCGCGTTCTTTGTTGCTATGACCGGAGTAATCGCCGCTCTGACGGCGTCGACCGTTGCCTTTGTCCCGCTCTTCCTGGTCGACGCGATTCGGATTACCGAGTCGCAGGCCGCCCTGGGGCTGGCGCTCTTCTACTCAGCCGGGTTGTGGGCGGCGCCGATCGGTGGCGTGCTGGCGGACCGCTTTGGTGCGACACGGGTGTTTGCCGTCGTCACCGTCGTATCGGGGCCGCTGGTCCTGCTCATGGCGTTTTCTCCGGCGGCGGTGCCCGCAGTCGTCGCGCTTGTGGCGCTCGGTGTGACGATGTTCGTTCGTATGACCGTTTCCGAGTCGTATCTCGTTGACGCGGTTCCTCCGGCGCGGCGTTCCACCGTTCTGGGTATCTATTTCTTTGCTGGGATGGAGGGAAGCGGAATCGTTACGCCGCTACTTGGCAACCTGATCGACCGCTTTGGGTTTCGTGTCGCGTTCACCGTCTCCGGTACCGCGATGATCGTTCTCCTGGGTGCGCTCGCGCTGGGGAGCGTCGTGATGACCGGCCACTTTCGGCAGCGGTCTGCACCGGGTATACTGCGCGCTCCATGAGTGAAGAAGCACGAGAGGTACGCAATCCCTATGCGGGCATGTCCGATTACAACTGCTTCGGGTGTGATCCCGGCAATCCTGCGGGACTGCGGCTTAGATTTGTTCTGGAGGGAGATCGCCTTACCAGTGAATGGACGCCGCGGAAAGAGCTTGAAGGGTATCCCGGTGTGATCCATGGGGGTATCCAGGCGACCCTGGCGGACGAGATCGGGGGCTGGTACGTCCATGCCGTGCGTGGAACCGCCGGTATGACCCGGGACCTGCAGATCACCTACCACCAGCCGGCGCTGGCCGGGGATGGACCGTTCCGGCTGGAGGCAACGGAAGTGGACGGTGACAACCGCAATGCCGTCATCGCGGTCACGATCAGCGGGGCCGGCGGTACCGTGTTCAGCACTGCCCGCGTAACGTACGCGGTTTTCAGCGAAGCGGTGGCGAAGAAGCGCCTGAGCTTCCCGGGGAAGGAAGCGTTCCTCCCCCAGGAATGACGCGGAGGCTTATCGTGCGACACACGGAGCGGACGCAATGCGCTCATTGCGTCACACGCTCCGAGCGCACCACGTAAAGGCCGGTCAGTCGCGCAGGCGGAACGTGTAGTTCTGCCGGATCTCGATCATTTCACCGTGCAGGATCGATCCGTCCTGGAGATGCTCAAATTCGTACTGGACGAGATCGCCCGGTACATCCGGCGTAACCCACCAGCGGTATTCCACGGTCTCGCCCGTTTCCTCGTCGGTGATGCTGTGGACGAGGAGGTCCGCCTCGTACGTGCCGGCACCGACGCTGACGGTCACGCGTTCCTGCCGGTATTGCTCCCATTCGTCCACGTAAACGGTCTCGGTGGAGTATCCCTCCTCCTGCAGTGCCTCATCCTCTTCCCAGTCCTCGTCGTCACGGTCAAATACATGGTGCCGGACTTCTCCGGTCTCGGGATCGCGCATGTACATCTCCCGGGCGGCCATCTCCCGGTCGATCAGGATCTCGTATTCCAGTTGCTCACCGTCCTCCGGGGTGTATACCAGGTACCACCAGCTGTCGCCGGTATCCAGGCGTTGGAGCAGGGCCCGCTCAGCGGTTACGACGCTGGTGTCATCCGCTTCGCGTGATTCGATGCGCCACGTGGCGCCCTCACCCTCGGCGAAGTCGTCCGTGCCGAACCCCCACCCGCCGAGAAAAAACACCTGCGTGTACGCCAGTTGGAAGAGCATAGCGTCGGTGTATCCCGCGTACATATCGGTGAATCGTTGTTCCACCGCGGTGCCGATCGCTCGCCCCGCCACGTCACCGACGACGCCGTCCAGGCCGGCACATCCGACCGTCAGGACCACGGCGCCCATCAGGATAAGAATTCGATGTCGCATTCTTTGCCTCCTCATCAGTGTGATCTCGTAAATTACGATTTATTCAAATTATATTACAACAACGGTGGATCTTCCACTGTTGAACGCCGGGATGTATAATCGGCGCTTCATGGCAGGACACTACCGCAGGATCGCGCACCTGGGGTTCCCGCTGCTCGCGGGAAACCTCTCAATGTTTCTCTACCGCGTAGCGGACAGCGTCATGGTGGGACGCCTGGGGGTTGAGGCCCTGGCGGGAATCGCCTTCGGCACGATGTATGCCACGGTGCACGAGATGCTGATCTGGCCGGTAGCGCTCGGGGTGCAGGCGGTTGTCTCGCGACGGATGGGACGGCGCATGACCGGGTCGATCGTGGATACCGGCGCGATGCTTCCTCAGGGGTTCTACGCAGGGCTTATTGCGGGTGGTACTGCTCTTGTTCTTGCATCGCTGGCGCCGTTCTTTCTGCCGATACTGGCGCCGAGCACGGCTGTCGGGTCGGCCCTGGGATACGTGAGAATCTCCATGTGGGCGTTTCCGCTCATGGGTCTTGCTTCCGGGAGTCGCGGTTTTCTTGCCGGTATCGGCAGGACACGAATCGTGATGGTGGCGGTAGTGACGTCCAACGCGTTGAACGTCTTTTTTAATTGGGTATTCATCTTCGGGATGTTTGGAGCGCCGGCGCTGGGTGTACGCGGTGCGGCGGTCGGTACGGTCATCGCCCATGGTGCTTCCTTCCTGATCCAGGGGTCCTACTCGGTGTACGCCCGATCGGTACGGAGTGGTCACGGCTCGACCGCTTCCCGGCGGCCGGATCGGTTCGTCATCCGCCGGATTATCTCGATCGGACTTCCGCCGGCGATCCAGAACGCCTCGGCGATGCTGGTGATGCTGCTTTTTCAGGGGATCGTGGGGACGATCGGCGCGATGTACGTGGCGGTGACACACGTTCTCTTCGCGACGTTTCGGATCAAGAAGACACTGGTGGGTGGCTTTGCCGGCGGAGCCTCGATTCTCGTTGGTAATTATCTCGGCGCTGGACGTCCCGGTGACGCGCGCGAGGTTATCCGGGTACAGATGAAGATCGGCGCGATGATCGGCGGCGTGCTGCTCCTGGTGATCGCCGGCGCGGCACCCGCGGTGGGTCGGTTGTATTCCCTGGACGGCTTCGCTCTGGATCTCGCGATACTGGGGCTCCGTGTTCTGGCGCCGTTCTACCTCGTGGAGATCATCGGCTATTCCCTGGAGATCATCTTTACCCATAACGGCTGGGGGCGCTACGTTCTGGTGAGCGAGTTTATCACCAACATGGTGGGTATCCTGGGGATTCCAACCGTACTGGTGATAGTGTACGGGTTCGGGATCGGTGGCGCCTGGGTCGGGTACGTGACGTACCAGATCCTTCACGCGACGATACTGGTACTCGGGTTTCGTAGTGGTGGCTGGCAACACGTCGAGGTTGACCCGGACCCGCTACCCGCTGATGCAACAACACCGGAGGTACACTGATGAAACGAAGAAAACCGGGGGCGCCGATTCCGACGGACCGGCATCCCGTGATAGACAAGGGGCTTTACAAGGTGCTGGAGATGCTCATGAAGCGTCGCGAGATGTTTCACGCGGTTCTCGCGGTGGAGACCCTGGATGGTTCCTACCGGTGGTCCGCCGCCGCGGGGGACGCGGACCTTTTTGACCGTCCCATGACCACCGGGACGCCCTGGTTTGTGAGCGGTCTGGACCATTTCTTCAACACCGTGATCGCCGTAAAGCTCGCCGAGCGGGACCTGATTGATTTTGACGAGCCGATCGCACGGCACCTTGATCCGGAGGTAATCCGGGGATTGCACGTCATGGATGGTCGCGATGCGACGGAGGAGATCACCGTCCGGAACCTCCTGGGCCATTCCTCGGGACTCGCCGACTGGTTTGAAGACAGTCCCCGCGGTGCCTTGAGCATTCTTGACGACGCGCTGCAGAACGGCGACCGTGCCGTAAGCCGGGATGAGATCCGGGCGCACCTGCGAGAACGGCTGCGACCGCACTTCCCTCCCCAGAACGGGTGGCAACCAAAGAAGATCCGGTACAGTACCACCAATTCTTTTCTGCTGGGACTGGTCCTGGAGGCGGTCACGGGGAAACCGTTGCCGGAGGTGCACCGGGAGTTGTTGCATGATTCGCTGAGCCTCGAGCAGACATTCTTTTTTGACCCGGACGCGGAGCCGGATGCCGCGCGCGTCGCCGATGGAACAACGGATGCCGCGCGCGTCGCCGATGGAGCGACAAGCGCGCCCGGCGTCAGCCGTAATCCCGCGGCGGTGCACTTCCAGGGAGCCCCCGTGGAACTCCCTCGCCTCATGCACTCTCTCGGCGGACTCTGCAGTACCGTGGAGGACACGATCATGTTCATGCGCGCCGTCGTAACCGGTAAGATTTTTGACGATCCCGCCACGGCGGCGACGATGACCGGACAGTGGAACCGGTTCCCCTTTCCGCTGGATCGGACCGCGATGCGGCAACCGGCGTGGCCGATCGAGTACGGGCTGGGGATCATGCGCTTTCAACTGCGGCGGATCTTTACTCCTCGCAGCCTTATGCCCTCGGTGGTGGGACATACCGGCATTACCGGGTCGTGGTTGCTCTGGTCGCCCGAGCGGGATCTGCTGCTTTCCGGGACCGTGGACGAGTTTACCGCGGGGGCTCTGCCGTTTCAGACGATCGTACCGGAGATACTGCGGATTGCCGCGCTGAAATAGTCGTCCTTCACCGTATCTTCACAATACCTCCTGCGTTCGCACACACTGCTGGGCGATATTGCAGGTGTGAATACACGACGGACATATATCTGGACAATGGTGCTGATCCTAGGAATCGGCGGTGGATCGGTGGCCGCGCAGCAACCGGCAGCGCCCGGGACGTCGGCTCCCGGTACTTCGGCCTCCAGCGCGTCGACGAACCCGACGATAACGCTCGAAGACCTTCTTGATCGCGTCGATGATTCGATCGAGGTGCGCCGGGCGGCGATCGCCTGCGAGACGGCCCTCAAGGAGGTCGACCGCGCGGCGCTCCGGGCGGATCCGACGCTCTCCCTCTCCCCTGGCATCCGTGCCGACGGATACGAGGACTCTCGTGAAGCGGACCGGTGGGCAGCGACGTTCAGCGTAAGCGGAACGATCGCAACCGGGCTCTCCGACGACCAGCTGGCCCGTCTCGAACGCGCTCGGGACAACGCCGCTATCGCTCGAATCGAACTCGATCAGACACGATTTGACCAGAGTCTGCGGGTGGTTCGTCTCTACCACGCCGCGTGGCTGCGGCACCGGGAAATACAGGTGCTTGAAGCCGAAGTAGCCGGCTTCGCAGAGCGAGCACGTATCGACCGGCTGCGTTTTGAACAGGGCGAAATCGCCTGGGACGAGCTGCTGAGGACGGAGTCGGAGTACCGGGAACACCAGGCGGAATTATCCGATGTCGTGATGTCTCACCGGTCGGCGATTCTGGACCTGGCTCTCGAGGTTGGGGTGGAACCGGAGCGACTGGCGGCGCTCGCAACGCCGCCGGGTATCACCGGTGATCGCCCGACAGTCAGCCACCCTCCTGCTGATTCCTCGGTTATCACTTCACAGAAGTACGCGCTTGCGGCAGCGATGCGGGACGCGTCCTATTCGCCCGGTATCCTTTCGCAGACGACCGTTCGCCTGGGCGTGGACGCAGGAGACCACTCCGCATCTCTGAGCTATGCGGTTAACGGACCGGCGCTGTCATTAAGTTATTCGCCGGCGCCCTTCGTCATTGCGGAATCGTCTGGCGACGGTGGAGCGAGCGGTGGGTCCGGCTCCGGATCAAGTGATTACGACTGGACGATGTCGCTTGGCATCACGATCGGACTGACCGGCATCCGTGGCGATCGGGTCGAGCAGGAAACGCACCTCCTTGCCGTGGACCGGGAAGAAGCGCTCCTGGCGTACCTCCATGACCGGGAAACAATGCAGCTGGAAGAAGCGCGATCCCGGGTGACGCAGGCGGACCGGGACGTGGAAATTACCAGCGCCGCGGTTACCCGCGCCGACGCGACGCTGGCGATCGTGCAGGCACGAATGATCACCGGCCAGGTCACGGAAATGGAGGTTGCCCAGGCTGAGGTCTCCCTGAAACGAGCGATGTACAACCTCGAACGGGCGATTCTGAACCTGGAAGAAGCCCGTCTGGACGTTGCAAGGTTTTCAGGGTCGACGTCCCGGTGAGTCATTCCGGCAACAAGACAATGAGGAGTAATCGACGATGAAGATAAAGATACTCGCGGCGATCCTGGTGATCGGCGCGGCCACGGCAGGACTGTTAGTGTACTTTGGACCGAACGGCAGCAACGAAAAGCCGTCGGCGACGGTACCGGAAATCGTGGAACCAACCAACGGAATGGTGGTGGTCACGATCGACGCCCCGGCTCTGATCGAGCCCTATCGCAAACTCACAGTCCGATCGTCTTCGCCCGGAGAGATCGTATTCCGGGCGGACCCGGGTGCAATCGTGATGGCCGGAGATCTACTGGTGGAACTGGATCCTGCACGTCTTGAGACACAGGTGAACCGAGCGTTGATCGACCAGGAGGAAGCGGAGATAAACCGAGAGCGTGCCCACCGCACCCTCGACCGGGCAACCCGTGACCTGGAGGACATGGAACGACTGCACGCCGCCGGAGGCGCTTCCCGGGAACAGCTCGAGAACAGTCGAGAAGCGGTAACCTCCGCGGAACAGGCCCTGCGTCTTGCGGATCTGACCGTACAAAAAGCGACGATCGCGCTGAATGACGCGGAAACCGATCTGGAAAACGCGCGCATTCACGCACCCTGGGATGGCGTTGTTCTCTCCACGGATGTCGATGCCGGAGATACGGTTGGTTCCAGTTCCGCGCTGCTCGTACTGGCGGAGCTGGAGCGCGTGCGGGTTCTCTCCGAGATAGACGAGTTCGACGTAGCCCGTGTACGGCCGGGACTTCCCGTAAACGTCCGTGTTGAAGCGATCGCCGGAAGCGGTGCAGGGCCGTTCAACACGCAAGTGGAATTGGTCAGTCCCGCGGCGGAAGTGGTCAGCAATATCGCGGTGTTCACTGTTTCGGCGGTACTGGATAATCCAGGGATCGTTCTGCGACCGGGTATGAGCGCCGATATGATCGTAACCGTCGCCCGAGACGAGGGGCTGGTAGTTCCCTCTCGGGCGGTTACCACGGTTCGTAACCAGAGTTACCTGGAGATCGTACCCCGCCACAGGTCGGCTGCAGACGGGGATGACGACTCGGAGACGGTGGAAGTCGAGCTGGGAGCATCCGACGGTATCCACACGGTGATTCTGAGCGGTCTGGAAGATACCGACCGAATAATCATTCCGGACGCCGCGGCGGGATTCGCGCTGCCCGTGTCCCAGTCTGCGCCGACCACCGGCGATTCCAATAGTATCGTGCCAGTGCCGGTGCCGGGTGCGGGAACCGGCAGCACCGGCGGCAGCCCTGGAGCCGGAGGCGGTGGTGGCGGCGGGGGAGGAGGGCGATGATCGTCCTGAACGAGGTGCACCGCCACTACCGCATGGGTCCGACCACGGTACACGCCCTTGACGGTGTGAGTATTCGCATCGATGCCGGTGAGTACGTGGCGATAACCGGCCCCAGTGGCTCCGGAAAGTCCACGCTCATGAACGTGGTGGGCTGCCTGGACCGGCCGGACAGCGGGGAATACCATCTGAACGGAGAAGCGGTGGAGTCTTTGTCCGGTGACCGCCTCGCGGCGGTTCGCAACCGTTCGATCGGGTTTGTTTTCCAGAACTTCAATCTGTTACCCCGGCTTACCGCACTCGAGAATGTGGAAGTTCCCCTGGTGTACGGCCGCATACCCCGGAACGAGCGAAGAAAGAGGGCTCGTCAGATGCTCGATCGCGTGGGCCTGGCGGACCGTGCCGGACACCGACCGAACGAGCTCTCCGGTGGTCAGCGACAACGCGTAGCTATTGCTCGTGCGCTCGCCACGGACCCGGCGATCATTCTTGCGGATGAACCCACCGGAGCGCTCGATACGCGCACCGGAGAGGAAGTGATGGAACTGTTTGGTGAACTCAACCGGGAGGGCGCATCGATCGTGATGGTCACGCACGAACCACATATCGCTGCTCACGCGACGCGGACGATCCATATCCTGGACGGCCGGGTGGGGAACGGGGAAGCGTTGTCCCGGGAGGAGCCCCGATGAAACCGCAGATGTTCATGGAAAACGTGCGGATCTCCGCCCGGAGTATCGCCGGTAATGTGGTGCGCTCGTCCCTGACCGCGCTGGGCGTGATGATCGGCGTAGCGGCGGTTATTATTCTGGTGGCGCTGGGCAACGGCGCCCAGAAGTCGGTGGAGGCAAACCTCACGGCCCTCGGTTCCAACCTGATGATAGTCTACTCCGGGGAACCTCGCGGTACCGCCCTGGTACGAACCAACACCTCCAATATCCGGCCCACGATAACGCCGACCGATGTGGAGTTGATCGAATCGTTGCCTTTGGAGTGGGTTTCCGCGGTGGCGCCGACCAACACCGAGAACGGGCAGCTGAAATACGAGAACCGGAACGTGGCCGCAACCGTCACCGGTACGGCCGTGTCATACCCGGAGGTACGTAACTTCCACCCGGTCCATGGCGAATTTTTCTCTCAGGATGACATCGAGAACCGCCGCCGGGTGGTGACGATCGGGATGCAGGTGTACCGCGATCTCTTTCCGGATGGTGTTGATCCTCTCGGACAGATACTCCGTATCAACGGAATCAGTTTTCGCGTGATCGGTGTGATGGAGGAGAAAGGCTCTCCCGCACAGGACGCAGCGGTATTCATCCCGGTTACCACGTTCCAGCGGTCGATCTCCGGTGTGGCGAATTACCAGATGGTGAACATCCAGGCAGCGTCTCCGGAGATCATGCACGAGCTCCAGGCGCATATCGAACAGGAACTCCTGAGACTGCACCGGCTGCCTTCGATGGAAGTTGCCGATTTCTACATCGCAAACCAGCTCGATCTGCTCGCCACGGTGCAGGGAGTCACCGGAACATTCACGATCCTCCTGGGAGGAATCGCCGCGATCAGCCTTCTGGTGGGTGGGATCGGGATAATGAATATCATGCTGGTCTCCGTGACGGAACGGACCCGGGAGATCGGCGTGCGCCTGGCGATGGGTGCGCGGGCCCGGGACATCATGCTGCAGTTTCTCACCGAAGCGGTGATCCTCTCCGTGGGGGGAGGGCTGATCGGGGTCGGACTGGGACTCAGCGGGAGTTGGGCCGCCCGTACGCTTGTCAACATGGCGTCGGTGGTATCCTATGATTCGGTACTGCTCGCGTTCGGTTTTGCCCTGGTGACGGGGTTGTTTTTTGGGAGCTATCCCGCCTGGCGCGCGTCAAAACTTGATCCGATAGAGGCGTTGCGATATGAGTAAGCGCCGCGTACTATACTGTACAATACTCGGCAGGAGCGGGTCATGGCACGTATATTCGTAGTCGAGGATAATGACGGGTTGCGGGAGGCGGTAGTCTCTTACCTGGAGCTGGAGGACCACCACGCGGTGGCGTTCAGCCGGCTTGCCGGGGTCGAGCAGGCGGCGAAGATGCAGCAGCCGGACCTTGTTATCCTGGACGTAATGCTCCCCGACGGCGACGGGTTTCGATTTGCCCGTCTCTTTCGCCGCCACTTTGATATACCGATCATCTTCCTGACCGCCCGCACCTCCGAGTCCGATCGCATAACCGGGCTGGAGCTGGGGGCGGACGATTACGTGGTGAAACCGTTCTCCATGAAGGAGCTGATGCTTCGTGTCCGGGCGGTACTCGCCCGGACCGGTACGGACCGCGTCTTGTCCGGTTCCGACGTCGCGGGTGGCGCCGCCCGCCCCGGCGCAAACGACAGTTTGACCGGCCGTGCGGGCGTCTCGGGAAAGGAGAAGCCCGATGTTTTCCGGCGCCTCCTGGGTGAATCGGTCCTGTTGATGGAAGAGGAGACTCACCGGATCACGGTGGACGGGATACCGAGGGACCTTACCGCAGCGGAGTGGCGGGTTCTGCGGTTGCTGGCGGAGCACCCCGGGGTGGTGCTTTCCCGGGAACGTATCCTCGGGTCCGCTCTGGACTACATCACCGACGCGTCCGCTCGGACGGTGGATACCCACGTGAAGAACATCAGGGCCAAACTCGGCGCCGCCGGTTGGATCGATACGGTGCGGGGGTTCGGGTATCGCTTCGCCGGGGAGGAGTTCTCTTCGTGAACAGTCTGTACCGTCGGATCATGGCGGCAATTCTACTGACCGTTCTTGTGATTCTCGGTATCGTAGTGTTCGGGCTCTTTTCCGGTTACAACCGGTCGCTCGCGGCGTGGAGCACGGAACGGCGGTTTGCGGTGGAGCGGGCCGCCCGGGAGACGCTCCGCGCGTCGCGAGCCGACGACCCGCGAGCCGAC
>SLRR01000109.1 GCA_007130865.1 Spirochaeta sp.
GTTGACGACGTGGACTGGCTTTCCCGCAAGGAACGCGGCGATATTCTCAGCGGTGGTGTTCATCAGGCGCTGTCGCGCTTCCAGCGCCGCCCACGCGATATGCGGCGTCAGTACGGCGTTCGGCGCGGAAAACACCGGATTGTCGGACCGGATCGGTTCTTCCGAGACAACGTCGAGTGCCGCCGCCGCCGGCCGTCCTGCCTCGAGGGCTTCCGCGAGATCCTTTTCGTTGACCAGTCCGCCTCGGGCCGTGTTGATCAGCAGAGCCGTCGTCTTCATCCGGCCGAGCAACGCCCGATCGACCATCCCGGTGTTTTCCGGTGTCTGGTTGCAATGGAGAGTCACGATATCGCTTTCCGCAAACAGCGGTTCCGTTTCTTTCCAGAAAAAATCGTAGTCCGGTTCGTTTCCGTGGAAGGTGTCGTACGCAAGCACGCGCATCCGGAACGCGGACGCGATTTCACCTACACGGCGCCCGATCCTGCCGAATCCGACGATGCCGATCGTCTTCCCGGAGAGCTCTGCAAGAGGTGTTCGCCAGAACGAGAAGTCGCCGGACTTCGCCCACTCACCGGCCTTCACCTGGTCGGAGTGCAGCTGAGGAGCACGGTAGTGATTGAGCGCCAGAGCAAAGACGTACTCCGCAACGGTGTCGGTGCCGTATACCGGTACGTTGGAAACCGGTATATCCCGCTCCCGTGCGGCATCGACGTCGACCACGTTGTACCCTGTTGCCAACACGGCTATATACTTCAGGCGCGGCAGCTGCTCGATCGCAGCTCGCGAAACGGGGGTCTTGTTCGTGAGCAGGATCTCCGCGTCGTGCGCGCGTTCGACAACCTCGGATTCCGCGGTGCGGTCGTGAACGGTCAGTTGTCCGAACTTCTCTATTTCCGACCAGGGATTATCTCCGGGATTCAACGTATACCCGTCGAGTACGACAATGTTCATAATGGTACCTCTCTATCTGCACACAAGCAGGTTTTGTATACAATATATTGAACCGCGTATGTCGGAATGTCAAGGCGGGAACAGAAGGCTACTCGTCGCAGGATTGCAGCAGCTTCGCCCGTGATCGCATGAGGTGGTCCGTCATGAGTTCGCCGGCGCGTTTCGCATCCCGATCATGAATTGCCGCGATGATCGCACGATGCTCATGGATCGTTTCTTCAGGCGGTCTCACCAGGCCTTTTGTCGCCGCGCGTACGATGTAACCGAACCGCTCGTTCATCTCCTGGATCAACTCGTTTCTCGAATACTCGATCAGCCGGGTGTGAAAATCGCGGTCCGTCCTCTCGTACGCATGGTACGCTTCTTCCGACAGCGGAAACGTGGCGTCGGAAAAGAACTGTGCCAGTTCCGCGATCTCCGATTCCGTGACGTTTTCCACGGCAAGGCGCGTTGCCATCCCCTCAACGGCGGCACGAGCCGCAAACAAATCGACCAGCTCACGGCACGAGAACTCCTTTACAAAGAAACCTCGCCGATTTTTTTGCTCAAGGATCCTCTGTCCTTCCAGGCGTATCAAAGCGTCGTTTATGGGTGTCTGACTGACACCAAGTTGCTCTTCGAGGTGCTTTTTGTTGATCTTCTCGCCCGGCGTGAGGACACCGTCTTCAATCATCGACCGTATAGCGTCGTAAACGTGATCCGTGAGTACACGAGTTTCCAGCAGGCCCATTTAGACTCCGGTATTGGATTCGACCAATTTAGCGTCAATCAAACAGACGCGTGAGGTAAACAGATGGTGATACATCTGTTCTTCGGCCGCTTCAGGGTTTCTTGAACGAATCGCATCGACAATGCCCCGGTGCTGCGTCAAGCTTTCATTCGGTGGCTTTAATAGGCCCTGAATATGCGCGATAAGAATGATGTTGTTCGACGATATGATATTCGTTAGAAATTCGTTTCGGCTCATCGTCATCAGGTGCATATGAAAATCATAGTCGTGTTTTTTTATCTTCCCGGGATCCGAGCTTTGTATGATTTGCTCGTACTCGTCGTTCAATCGTTCGAGCCCGGCGATCTCCTCGTCAGTTCCACGTTCGGTAGCGTTTCGGGCACCTAACGTTTCGAGCCGAATCCGAATATCGTATACATCGAGCAATTCCTTTGGCGCGTAGGAGCGTACAAACGTCCCTTTTCTGGGAACAGTTTCGACGAGCATTTCCCGTTCGAGCTTGGAAAATGCTGAGAGAAGAGGGGTACGGGAAACGCCGAGGTGCGCGGCGAGTTCGTCCTGACCGAGTCTCTGACCGGAAACGAGATCTCCTGTCAGAATCATGCCCTTCAGGAGCTTGTGTACGCGTTGCGAAAGGTCCTCGTAGTCGATTTTATACATTTCGTTTGTTACTATACGTATCCACACGGCGATCGGTCAATTATCAGCGTCATAATGATACATCCATCGTTTGCAGCTGTGGAAGCATCAACAGCCTCCGCGCTTCCGCCGGTGACGCGACTTCCTTACCGGCTATCCGTATCAGGGATACCAGATTCCTGACCAGATCGGCGTTGGAACGGGCTATTTCACCGTTACGCAGGTAAACGCCATCCTCAAAACCCACGCGCAACACACGGGCACCCAGGCCCAGTGCACAGGCGACCAGGGAGAGGTCAGTCATCCCCTCGTTTACGAGGCCCCACTCGGTACCCTCGGGGAGCAAATCCGTGAGAAAAAAGAGATTTCGTGCGTCGGAGGAGATTGAGTTGGGAAAACCAAGACAGAAATTGAAGTGCAACGGATCGGTGAGGACTCCTTCGTCACGCAGCGTCAATGAGGTCGTGATCATGCTCGGATTGAAGACCTCCAACTCCGGGACGACGTTCCGGTCGCGCATACGCTGCGCCCAGAATCGGATATCCGCTACCGTGTTGATGTACACCGATTCTCCGAAATTGACCGACCCCATATTCAGACTGGCGATTTCAACTCGGGGATCGTCGAGCGAAATACAACGCTCCTCGATCGAGAGATCCGCCACGCCGCCGGTTGACCCGTTTACGATTAGATCTGTTTGCGCTTTTATGGAATCGAGCGTCCGCGAAAAAAGATCCAATCGAGGTGTTTGGTTTCCGTGTTCGTCCCGCGCGTGGAGATGTACGATCGAAGCACCCTCGTTCCAGCAACGGACCGTTTCTTCGGCTATCTCGTCCGGCGAGACAGGATTGTGAAAACCCTCGGGCCTGTATGAACCGGTATGTCGTACCGGCGCGACCGCGACGATGATCTTGTCTTTGGGATACATCGGACCACTCATACAATAGTTTTCCTCTATTCCCTTCGCTTACTCGTCGGATACGACGCTGCCGCCGGCCAACGCGACCGCCTCCCGAACGATCACGCCAGCAGCCTGGACGGCCATAAGGATGCCGCCGGTCGTCAGTGCCAGGCGTGGCAGAAAGAAATCGAACGTTCCGCTTGGGGTGAGTTCACCGTGTCCCATTGCGGCAAACCGGTATCCGTACACGATAAGGTAGAAAAGGTAAAACAGCAAAATCGCGTGGATCACGATCGACAACCAGCGCCGCGACACGGGGCTTTTCATCCTGTCCGGCAGGAACGAGACACGAACGTGTCCATCGGAGCGAATACAGGAACTGCTCCCCCACAACGTCAGATACGCCATCAGAAACCCGGCAAGCTCCTCAAGCCAGATCATTGGCATTCCCATTACGTAACGCATCGCGACCTGCAGGTTGAGAAGGGCGAATATCACAACGAATATTGTCACTACCGCCACCTGGACCAGCTTGTCGACGACACCGGTTACGCGGTCGATTGTATGCAGTGTTCCGTCTAACATCGTCATTTTTCAGTCCTCTCGCTTTACAGCCGCATACCGAGCGCGCGCGGTAACGCCTCGGACAATTGCGGTACCGCCAGCACAAGAATGGCGATCACAATCAGGCCTACGATGTACGGCCAGCCTTTCCGCGTAAGCCCCTCCACCGTAACCTTCCCAATGAGCGCGGTTGTCAGGAGCGTACCCCCGACCGGCGGTGTCAGGTGACCGACGCCCAGTGCCATAACGATACTCATCGCGGCGTGCACGGAAGTGAATCCAAAGTGCGAGATCAGAATAGGCGCGATAATCGGGGTAAAAAGCAGAACATTCGTCGTCCGGTCGACAAACATGCCGGCCACAATCAGCGTAACGAGAATCAGCGCGAGCAGGACAACCGGGTTCTCCGTTACACCGAGAATCGCAGCCATCACACGGTCGGGAATGTTTCGGCGCGCGACGATATATGAAAACGCACGGGCGAGCCCCGCGAGAACCACGATAGCGGCCGTTGTTCTCGCGCTGGTCAGAAACACATCGAACACTTCCCGCAGCCGAACGGTCCTGTAAATAAAGACCGAAACGATCAGTGCGTACAGTGCCGCCACGGCCGATGCTTCGGTAGCCGTAAAAATTCCGCCCAGGATACCGCCGATGATGATCGCCGGCATCGCCAACGGGATGAGCGCCTCCTTGAAGGCGTGAAGAACTTCCCGGATCGATGCGCGCGGGTGGGATGGGTACCCGTGGCGTTTACAGATTACGTACGTCATGCCCATCTGGGAAAGTGCCAGAACGATACCGATCGTTACGCCTGCGGCGAACAGGCTGCTGATCGAAACGCCGAAGGTTGCGCCGTATACCACCAGGACGATACTCGGCGGCAGGAGAGGTGAAAGCACCGCCGACGCCGCGGTTAACGCGCCGGCAAAATCCCTGTCGTACCCTTCTTTTTCCATGGCCGGAATCAGAACGGTACCGATCGCGGCAACATCCGCGTGCGCGGACCCGGATATTCCCGCGAAAAACAGACTTACCAGAACGTTGACCTGCGCGAGTCCACCGACGAAGTGACCGACGATCGTGCGCGCGAGCGCAATCAACCGATCGGTAATACCCCCACGCGTCATGAGGTTCCCGGCAAGCATGAACATCGGAACGGCAAGAAAGGAAAAGCTTGTCAAACCGCGAAACGTCTGCTGAAACAGCACTATGAGAGCGGTTGCCCGTCCGGTATCAAAGTAGTGGAGCAGCGTCGAGATCCCGAGTGCTCCAAAAACCGGCACGCTTAAAAGGATCAGCACCACAAGTACAATCAACATCGACGCAAGTAGCACGATCTTCACCTACCCGTTATATCGTAATACGAAGATGCATTCGGAAACCGGTTTCGGCTTCCGAATGCGATCACAAGTTTAATGTATGCCGCCTTCGAGGCATACCCGTTCGCTCAATTTCTCAGTCGATATACGGTGCGACACGTGCTTTGAGCTCGTCCACCATCGCCATGTCAAGATTTCCGCTGACACGGTCAACCGCCGCGAAGGTCGCGTCCATGTAGTCCGCGGGAACGATATCCGACAGGAGCCGGGTACCCACGGAAACACCGATCTCCCGCCACTGCGCGTTTTCCGCGGGAGTCGGCTCGTAGATCACCTTGTTCGCGTCGCGCATCAGTTGCAGCGATTCCGCTTCCGAGATTTGAACGCCAACACTCTGCACGTGACCGGCGAGGCGTCCCGCCTCATCGACGATGCGCTGGAACTCGGGAGAGAGTGATTCGTAGAATTCGTTGTTTATAACATAGTAGTGGTGATCGAACATATGTCCGGTCAGCGTCACATAGTCACACACTTCCAGAAGGCCCGCCTGCCACGCCGAAGCGAGACCACCCTCGGTTCCATCCATCAGACCGGACTGCAGCGCGGAATACCGCTCGGCTGCGGATATGGAAACGATCCCCGCGGAACCGAGTTCGGTAAAGAGGTCCACGTACATCGGAATCGGCGGAACACGCATCTTGATGCCGTACTCCCCAAGATCGCTCGGGGTCTTAATCGGGCCGCGCGTCGTGTACAGGTTACGGATCGAGTTTTCCGCCGCGCCAAGCAGACGAATCATGTTATCGGACTCCTCCAACCAGTAGTTCTGAACGTAGCGGAAGTACTGCGGATCGTCAAAGACCGTCCATCCCACGTAACGGTTCTCAAAGAGAAACGGCAGGTTGGTCATCTGCACCGCCGGAATCACCCCGGACATCGAACCAGTCGTTGCGTTGTAGACCTCGATCTCCCCCAACAGCAGCTGATCCGTTACATCACGATCGCCGCCAAGCGCATCCCACGGAAGCACCGTGACGGTGAGCGCGCCGTTAGTTTCACGCTCCACGTGTTCCTTGAACGCCTCGGCAGCCGCGCGGGTATACGAGAAGTTCTGATCGACGAACGTTATCTCCCGTGTCGCCGGCGCTTCCTCGCGCGCACCGCTTGCCATCACCATGCCGCCCGCCAACAGAACCAGCGTCACAATCACTACAGCCCTTTTCATACCAACCTCCCTGATTTTTTTCGCATACCCTTAATACACGGTATTAATAATATTGTATACGAAAAGTTTGTCTACCCCATCAGCGTAGCATAACTTTTCATAATGTCAACCTGAAATGTTCCGCTGTTTTGGCGCAGTTAGCGGATTGGCCCTCGTCCGGGCATATCACGATTCTTTCTCAACACCCCCGGCATAAACACGAAACGGTGGAATAGCTGTACAGGACCGCTCCGCGAGCACCGGCCTGGAACCAGTGCCTGGCTCCGGGCTTACAGGTTAGTTGATCGCCGGGATTCAACACGATATCGTGCCGCATCGTGTAGAATTCTTCCTTCGATTCGGGTACGAACCCCGCGGACAACGTCTCCTGACCGTCGACGTAAAAGAAGAGATCTCCGTACACATGTCGTACGGTCTCCTCCTTACCCGGATCATCGCCGACCGGTGGATGCCAGTGCTCCGGTTCCGTCTGGTAGGGCATCAGAGCCAGTATCTTTACGCTCAAGCACTCGATTTGGCTTTGACAGCAGAACAACTTTGTGTTATAGATATTGTATACAAGGGGGCGGGAAAGGAATGAGCAATACCTGGGGCGTATCACCGGCATATTTTATTTCACGCTTCGGTGACCGGTTTACACCGGGCGATGTAGTCACCGGTCTGAGCGAAATAATTGAGATCGGTTTCGACGCTTTTCAACTTGAAATCTTTCACGCGGATTCGATTGCGACCTGGGTAAACGGGGGGCTGCAGGAGGCCCTGCAGGCGGCGACGTCGCTCCATCTCGCACCAACGCAATTTGTAGGACACGTACTCCTCAACGCGTTTACCGACGAGCAGTCGCTGTATTCGGAGTGGGGCATCGAGGAAGCTGCATCGATGGCCGAGGTTCTGACCTCGGCGTGCCCCGTGTTCACGATACCGATTCCGGCGTTTTCTATTCCCTTCGAAGCACGCTGTGATAACGCCTGCTGGTCGCGGATCGAAAACCGTTTCTCGGAGAAACTCGCGACGATCGCGTCGGCCGTCGCCGCACGGTCGATCAAAGTCGCACTTGAAGTACTCCCGGGATCCCTTGTCGGTGGCATCGGCGGTTTCCTGGACCTTGCATGCCGGATCGAGGAAGCCACCGGCACGAAAGTTGGGTTTAACCTCGACACCGGTCACGCGTACGCGAGCGGCGAGCTTCTTCCCCTGGCAATTCGTCGGCTCGGCTCGGGTATCACCGGAACCCACCTGTGCGACAACCGGGGCAGGGAGAACCTCTCCCTCGCTCCGGGGAAGGGCGATATCCGCTGGAACGACGTGCTCGATGCACTGCACGTCACCGGATATCGAGGAAGCTGTGATATCGAGATCAACTGTCCGGCGGATCGTGTACACGGAGAGTACGCCGGAGCGCTTCGGTTTCTGGAGACCGCCGCGGAACAGACATATACACAGGAGGCCGTATGAGGCAAAAGACACCGCGGGATTTCGAGCAGCGCGTCCAGCGGCTGCGCGAATTGGCACAACAGGTACGGTTTCATATCGTCGATATGGTCTACCACGCTCAGTCGGGGCATATCGGGGGCTCTCTCTCGGCGACGGAAATCCTAACCGCTCTCTACTTCGACATCATGCGGATCGACCCGGAGAACCCCCGGTGGCCCGAGAGGGATCGCTTTCTGATGTCCAAGGGCCACGCGTGCCCCGTGCTGTACGCCAATCTCGCGCTGCGCGGATTCTATCCCGTGGAAGAACTGCACACGCTCCGGCAGTTCGAGAGTCGCCTGCAGGGGCACCCGGTGATCAAGACTCCCGGTGTCGATATGACAACCGGTTCGCTCGGGATCGGGTTTGGAATCGCGGTCGGGATGGCCGCGGAAGCCAAACTGAGCAAAAAAAACTACAACGTATACGCCGTTCTCGGGGATGGAGAACTGAACGAGGGTGTCGTATGGGAAGCGGCGTCCACCGCGCAGAAGTTCAAGCTCGACAACCTGGTGGCGATCATCGACCGGAACAACCTGCAGAACGACGGTGTCGCCGACACGGTTATGCCGATGGAACCGATCGACCGGAAGTTCGAGGCGTTCAACTGGGAAGTCAGGCGAATCAAGGGCAACGACATGGGCGAAGTCCTGAAAACGATAGAAGAGGCGCGCGACTTCCGGGGCAAGCCGTTCTGCATCGTCGCCGACACCGTGAAGGGGCGTGGCGTGAGTTTCATGGAAAACCAGCGCGGATGGCATGGGTCGGCGCCCGACGACGAACAGTACAGTCGGGCGATCAAGGAAATCCAGGGAGCTCTCGTATGACGACAACAGCGCTTTCAAAAGCAAAAATCCCCACCCGGCGCGCGTTCTCCGAGCGCATGGTCGAGTACGGCGCGATCGATAATGAATTCGTAGTACTCGAGGCCGATATCGGGTATTCCACGTACTCGTACCTCTTTGGAGACAAATACCCCGAGCGATATTTTAATATGGGTATCGCAGAAGTCGGGATGTTTGCCGGTGCCGCCGGGTTTGCGGCAAACGGGAGGACCGTGGTCGCGAGCTCCTACGGAGTGTTCATCACGATGCGGGCGGTGGAGGTGATCCGATCCTTTATCTGTTATCCCAATCTCAACGTCAAGATCCTCTCCTCTCACGGCGGGTTGACCGCGGCGATCGACGGGGTCACCCACCAGGCGACCGAGGATATTGCGTCAATGTCCACGATACCCAATATGAAAGTACTGGTACCGGCCGATCCCGTAGCCGCGGAAAAACTGTTCGACGTCGCGCTTGAGAACGATGGTCCCGTTTTTACCCGGCTGATGCGGGACGCCTATTACGAAATATACGACGAGTCGGCCACCTTTACGCTCGGCGGGAGCAATACCCTCCGCGAGGGCAGCGATATCACGATCGTTACCTACGGCGACATGGTGTTCCAGGCGGTGGAAGCCGCCCGGGACCTGGCCGGGAAGGGAATCGAGGCGGAGGTTATCGACGCGTACTCGATAAAACCGTACGACGCGGAGGGAATACTCGCGTCTATACGGAAAACCGGCGCACTCCTCGTCGCGGAGAACCACCAGAAAAAGAACGGACTCGGATACGAGCTCGGGATACTCTCGCTGCGGGAGCACCCGGTGCCGTTCGACAATCTCGGTTTACGGGACACGTTTGCCGAGAGCGGAGACTACTACAAGCTGCTCGAGAAATACGGTTTGTCGAGCGCCTGGATCACAGAAGCAGCTACCAATCTGGTAGCCAAAAAGGAGCAGAAGCATGCCTAAATACGCGGTAATTACCGGGTTCCTGGGTCAGACAAAGGACCGTTTTCACGTCTACAACAAAAACCTCGGACTCGACGAGAAACTGGAACTGGCTGCCTCGATACCCGGGTACGACGGGGTGGAAGTCGTTTTTCCCTACGAGGTCAGCGACCCGGCGGAAACGAAGCAACTCCTGGAGAAACACAAGCTCAACGTGTCCGCGGTAAACGTGAACATAAAAGCGGAGCCGGAGTTTCTGCAGGGGAGTCTCACCTCTCCGGACAAGGCGATTCGCGAGAAAGCGATCCAGTTCATCAAGGACGCCAAGGACTTCGCGATCGCTGTGGGCGCTCCGCGGGTAACCTGCTGTCCCCTCGGCGACGGGTACGAATTTCCCTTCAACTGCGACTATCGCACGATGTGGAAGCGCATGGTGGACGGTTTCGGTGAAGCAGGCGCGCATCGCAGCGAGATGCCGTTGTTTATCGAGTACAAGCCCAAGGAAACGCGCGGCCGCTGCTTCATCAACCGCGCGGAAAAAACACTCTGCCTGCTCAACGAGATCGGTAACACCTCCATGGGCGTTACCGTCGACTACGGACACGCGATCTACGCGGACGAACACCCAGCGGAAGTACTCTGCCTGCTCGAGGACAGCCCCTATCCCTACTACATCCACATCAACGACAACGATCGCACCTGGGACTGGGATTATTTCTGCGGGAGCCATACCCTGCTGGATTACATCGAGTTCCTGTACTACCTGAAAAAGTTCAACTACACAGACTACATCACCTCCGACACTCACCCTACCCGATGGGACCTGGTCGGAACGTTCGAAGTAAACGCACGCATCACCGAGAAGATCTGGAATCTCCTCGATCGCGTCGGTCTCGACGAGATCGGGAAGATGGTGGATCACCCCGATTACCTGGTGACATGGAAGTTCATAGAAGAGGAACTGTTCAGTCTGAAGTAGATCGATGGGGCAGCGTCTCCACGCCGGCGCCGCACGGAGAGCAACCCGGAAATAGTGGACGCGCGCCCGGGACGTTTCTCTTCGTGCTGCAGAACGACACTCCTTCCGTGTACGCGACAGATGACACCGGATCGGTAGAATTGTCGAAAATACGTGGAGGCCATAAGGACCCATGCAACCAAAAATAATAGTGCTTGACGATGACCCTACCGGATCCCAGACCGTTCACGGCTGCCTGCTCCTGATGAAGTGGGATATGGATACTCTGGCACTGGCGCTGGACGACGAGTCGCCGCTCTTCTTCATCCTTACCAATACCAGGAGCATGCCCACGGACCGGGCCGCCGCTGTAACGCGGGAGGTTGCATCAAACCTTTCGCACCTGCTCCACCGCTCCCGGCGACCGTGGTTGCTGGTGAGCCGATCCGACTCCACGCTGCGCGGCCACTACCCGGTGGAAACGGAGGTTCTGAACGGGATACTCGGTCCGTTTGACGCGCATTATCTCGTACCGGCGTTTTTTGAGAGCGGACGCATAACCAGAAACGGAACACACTACCTCGTACGGTACGGCCGCGAGATCCCCGTCCACGAGACGGAGTATGCACGTGACTCTGTCTTCGGCTTCTCCACGGCGTATCTTCCGGGCTACGTCCAGGAAAAGACGGGAGGGCGAATCCACGCGCGCGACGTGCACCTGTTCCCTGCAACTCTACCCGACTTCAAAGCGCTCGCCCGATTGAGAGGGTTGAGGGACAATACCTGCTGCGTCGTCGACGCAGTCTGCCAGGAGGACCTTGATCGGTTTGTACGACTCGTCCGGGTCGTCCTGGCCGAGGGGAAACGGTTTCTCTTCCGCAGCTCCGCGAGCCTGCTGACCTCCCTTGCCGCGCTGCCGGACCAACCCGTGCTGGCGGAAGAAATGCACACCTTTGTCCCGGGCAGTCGACCCGGCCTTATCGTGGTGGGGTCCCACGTACCAATGAGCACCCGCCAGTTGGATACGCTCTGTAAAACCCGTGACGTAGCGTGCGCGGAGATCGACACCACCGCCCTGCCCGATGCATCCGGCTCCGTCGAACGGGATCTGCTCACACGCCTCAAGGAGGCTCATACCGCGGGACGGGATCTCGTCCTCTTTACCAGCAGGAAAGAACGAGAGTTTTCCACGCCCTCCGCGCGGCTTGCGTTCGGCCACGCGATTTCCAACCTGATTTCCAGAGTCGTCCGGAGCGCCCCGGATACGATCGGTTTTATCATCGCCAAGGGAGGCATAACCTCCAACGAGATCCTCGCGGACGGTCTCTCCCTGACCTGCGTCAGGTCCGTCGGGCAGATCCATTCCGGGTGCACGGTAGTTCTGACGCCGCCGGATCACCGGTTCGGCACGATTCCCATCGTCATTTTCCCCGGCAACGTCGGCGAAGAACGATCGCTCACGGCAGTGTACGATCGGTTGAAGGGCGGCCGGTAATAGACCTGCGCCGGTCGGCATGGTCCGCGCCCATTGTTCCGACCCCGATTATGCCAATCCCGACTTCCATCCCTACATCCTTGTATCGCTTCGAGGGCCCGTCCGTCGATGAAACTGACAAAAACCGGAAACGAAAGAGTTTCAGTCGCACCACCCGGCCCTCCCTCCGCGGTCACCCCGCGTTTCCCATGGAATCGTCCGGCACCCGGTACGGAAGGTACACGGTAAAGGTCGTTCCCACGCCAGGCGTTGAATCAACATCTATATGCCCACCCATCTCGGTTACGATTCCATATGCCGCGGACAATCCGAGACCGGTACCCAGGTCCTCGCCTTTGGTGGTGAAGAACGGCTCGAACAGCCTTTCCTGCGTGGCCGCGTCCATGCCGATACCGTTATCGATGATCGAGAATACCGCGTATGTCGGATTTCCCATCGGTGCACGTGGTTTCTGCGGGTCTGCGAGATTTGCACACTGGTTCCCGGCCTGCATCCACGTTCTGATCGTTATCTCGCCGTTATCGGTAACTGCGTCTCGTGCATTCAGGACGATGTTCGTTATTACCTGTTCCATTCTACCTTCGTCGCCATATACCGGGAGTTCGTTGTCCGTAATATCCGGCACGATCCGGACCATCTTTGATACCAGCGGGGCGAGTAATCCCAGCACACTTCGCACGGTACCGTTCACATCGAACACCTCGGAATCCCCCGGCATCCCTTTGCTGAAGTACAGTAACTTCCGGGTCATTCCGGACGCTCGCTTCGCCAATAAAAGCCCGCTCTCGACAGCTTTCTTCGCCGGGTTATTGTCGTCGATCGTATCGCCGGCAATTTGCAGGTATCCGCGTATGCCTGTCATGATATTGTTGAAGTCGTGCGCCACCTCTCCAGTAGTTCTGCCGATCGCCTCGAGCCGTTGGGCGCGAAACAACTGCTTCTCCTGTTCCGCGATTCTCCGTCTAGCGAGCTTCGATTCGGTTATGTCACGAGCCATACCTCCGATCGCCCGTATATTGCCGGCGTGGCCAAACAACGGGAAAAGCGTTGTTTCGTAGTATGCAGTCTGTCCGTCAAACTCCAGTTCATCCTCGACCGTTGTCGGCTCCCGGGTCTCAACGACAATACCAACTCTTTCGCTAAACTCCCGGACCTTTTCCGGTGAAAGGAAGTCGGAGAACGATTTACCCACGACTTCCGGCGGTGAAAGATTCATACCACGTGCAAACGAGGTGTTTACCCGTGTGTAACGTCCGTGGGGCGTAAACTCGGCGATAAGAAGCGGACTATTCTCGAGAAACGCCTGAAGTTCTTCCTTGACACCCTTCAGCTCGGAGATGTCGAGAAAACTCCCGACGACCTTCCTGCTTTGACCGTCTTCCTTCATGCCACTCATCGATACCCGAACCCATTGATCAGGATCGTCGGACGCGTAGAACGGACATTCCAGGATAAACGATGTGCCATCCGACGCGCACCGCCGGAATCCATCCATTATCGTCGTGCGATCTTCCGTATCAAACGCGGTCAACCAGGCTTCGATTCGCTCGTCAGAATCAGAAATCGTATTGCCCGGATCGTA
>SLRR01000287.1 GCA_007130865.1 Spirochaeta sp.
CACCAGTTCGACCGGGTAAGCGGAAAACTGAGCGTCCGCTGTCACGATGGTGTAACCCTCTGCAACGGCCTGGGCTATAATCATCCGGTCAAACGGATCGCGATGGTGAAATGGCAGCGTCTGGATGCTTGCCGCGTGGGTTCCCGTAAACGAGAGCATTTCAAACCCGCTGTCGGTAATTGCGGTAAAAAGCTCCGCGTACCGATTGCGTTCCAGGGAATCTGCAACTGTCAGTTTACCGATTGAAGTTTTTATCGCTATCTCGACGATGTTGATTGTACTGGAGAACACGGTATTCGTCGGGTCCTGGATGGTTTCCCGTTGTCGTTCCGTCAGGCGGCCAGGTGCGGTCAGGGCCCACAGCAGCACGTGCGTATCGAGGAGAAGCTTCACTTAATTCTTTCCGTCCTTATTCTCAGCGGCCTGCGCCTCGCCGTAAAACATCTCATTGATCGCCGAGTCCTCCTGATCAAAGTCATCGGGAACTTGAATGAGTCCGGCCAGAGCACCCAGGGTTCGTCTGCCTCGCACTTTATGCGGTACCAGGTCTACGAGGGGCAGGTTGTTCTTGGCGATTGTGACTGATTCACCGTGATATACCAGGTCGATCAGTCGGGAAAGCTGTGCTTTTGCCTCGGAGACGTTTACGACCATCACTCCTCCCAAGACCAGTATGGTCAGAGTTGGTCATGTTGGTCAAATCATGTATCGAGGGGCTCAGGAGCGTTGCATGGTTCGCGGCAGGGATGCTGTTATCAGTATCATGTCGTCTCCCGGACAACCAGCGCGTGAGGAATATGGATTGCTTCTTCTTTGGTGTACCGGAGGCGCTGGGTCAGGGCGTGAAGCAGGCGTAGACCGCGCCGTCCCATCTTTTTACCGGCTGCCGGATCGTGGAGATCCCCGTGACGCCCGCCCGCGGATGATCGTCAAATCCGAGGATCTTCAGCTCCTCCGGCACGGCACGGTTCATCTCACGCGCTGAAAGCATCGAGGCGTCAAACCGCGGCGACGAAGTGACTCCGGGAGGGGGCCGGATTCGTCTCACCGCACGTAATCAGGAAACCGTCGAGTTTTTAATAATACTTGACTACCGCGGTCGTGAATTTTATTTTTTTCCAGGTTGTGCCACAGTTCCGTGCAACACAATTCGGGTTTAAAACCGACCCGGGAGGTACACCGTGAACATAGCGATACTGGGAACCGGAGATGTCGGACGGTCGCTCGCCGAGGGGTTTGCGCGGGCAGGGCACCGCGTAACGATCGGGGGCCGCTCCGCGGAGAATGACGAGGTGGAGCGCCACGTTCGTGATCGGAATCTATCCGACGCGGTTCAATACCGGGACTTTCCTAGTGCTGCCGAGGGATGCGAGATCGCGGTGCTCTGCGTCGCCGGCGCTCACGCGCTATCCGTCGCGGACGCTGTGCGAACGGCCGTGCGTGACAAGATCCTGATCGACGTCACGAACCCGCTCGAGTTTCCCGACGGAAAGACTTTGCGACTCAGCGTCGCGAACGACGACTCCTTGAGCGAACAGATCCAGCGCACGCTGCCCGACACCCGCGTGGTGAAGACCTTGAACACCGTCAACTCCCACATCATGACCCACCCGCGCGAACTCGGCGAAAACCACCTCATGTTTGTCGCGGGGGACGACGAGGAGGCCCGCACGGTCGTACGGAACCTCCTGGTGGAATCGTTGGGCTGGAGCGATGTGGTCGACCTCGGAGCACTCACGGCGGCGCGCGCCATGGAATCGTATCTCCACCTCTGGTTGCAGCTGTGGCGCTCCAACGGTCACGCTCGGTTCAATATCGCTCTCGTGTCGGCGCCGCCACCGTAACGGCGCCACCGGACCGGAGCACGGGAATCCAGATCTCGCTGGAGCATCGCGCCGGTTCCGCGTCGTTGTTCACCGTGAGGCGGTCGATTTACCGCTCTCGTGTGCGACTATCCGGTGACAGTAAACCGAGCTGCGAGGAGGATACACGTGGGCAGCCTGATCTATTCGTTTTTTGTGTCTCTGGACGGTTACATAGCCGATGAACACGGTGACTTCGCCTGGGCGGAGCCGAACGAGGAAGTACACGCCTTTGTCAACGGGATCGAACGGTCGATCGGCACGAATCTGTACGGACGGAAACTGTACGAGCTGATGGCTATCTGGGAGACGCCCGATGCGCTGCCGGAACAATCGCCGGCGATCCTGGAGTACGCACGGATATGGCAGGCAGCGGAGAAGATCGTCTTCTCCAGAACGCTGACCACCGTCACGACTTCGCGGACGACGATGAAAAGGGAACTGGACCCGGCTTTTGTCCGGGAACTGAAGGAACGATCCGAGAAAGATATCTCGCTGGGCGGTCCCACGCTCGCTGCGGAGGTGATACGGGCCGGTCTTGTCGACGAATACCACGTGTTTGTCGTTCCCGTCATAATCGGCGGCGGCAATCCGTTTCTGCCGGACCGTGCGCGTGCCGACCTTGAGTTGCTGGACCAGCGCAGGTTCAAGAACGGAATCGTTTATCTTCGGTACGGCGTGCGCGAATCATGACGACGCGGATGCGAGAAATATCGATACGTGAGGCACGCAGGATCGGCCTGCACCGGCAGGGTCTTCTGAAGCGGGACAGCTTCGGCCGGGGGAAGAGCGCTGTCGCTCGGGTGATCGATCGGCTCGGTTACGTGCAGATCGACACGATATCGGTGGTTGACAGGGCTCATCATCACATCCTGAAAACGCGGGTGCCGAACTACACCGAGCAGATGCTCGATCACCTGGTCAGTCGGAGCAAGGAGGTGTTCGAGTACTGGTCGCATGCGGCGGCGTATCTTCCGTTGAAGGACTATCGCTTCTACCGTCCAATGATGGAGGGATTTCGTCGTTCCCAGGAGCGGGAACTCGACACGACGCTGGCGGCGGAAATCCTGGCCCGCATCAGGAATGAGGGGCCGCTGCAGTCCAGGGATTTTCAATCGCCGGAAAGCGCGCGTTCCAACGGGTGGTGGGACTGGAAGCCCGCCAAGGAAACGCTCGAACGACTGTTTCTCGCCGGCAGGCTCATGATCGCACGCCGCGCGGGATTTCAGAAGGTCTATGATCTGACGGAGAACGTGCTCCCCTCCGGAATCGACACTACCACGCCCTCCCCGGAACAATGGCACCGGTTTCTGGTACTGCGCGTACTGCGCGGTTACGGAATTGCCACGGCGGGCAACATCACGGGGGCCTGCAGAACGGCCGGACGGTTTGTGAAAAGGCCGCTCAGGAAGGGATTACTGAACGCACTCCGCGAGCTGACGGCGGAGGGACACCTTGAACAAGTACGCTGCGACGGGCAGATCTGGTACACCTTTTCCGGAGCCCTGGATGAGCTCCCTGCGCGTCTGCCGCGTAAGGAGATACGCTTTCTCTCACCCTTTGATCACGCCATGATCGACCGCAAGCGAACCGCGGACCTGTTTCAGTTCGACTACCAGATCGAGTGTTATCTGCCCGAGACCAGGCGGACGTACGGCTACTACTGCCTGCCGATCCTCTGGGGCGACGAACTCATCGGCCGCATCGACGCTAAAGCAGTACGCAGCGCCGGCGTCTTAGAGGTGCGCGGCCTCTTTCTTGAACCG
>SLRR01000271.1 GCA_007130865.1 Spirochaeta sp.
GCGGACGCCGCGGTGTGGGCCCGGTCGGAAACGCCCAGCGCCCCCCGCAGGCCGAATCCCTTCTCCACGAAGTTGAGTCCCTGCCGATGGGATGCGCCGATCCCGTCGTAGGGAAACCACGCCGCGTGGGAGAGGTCCACCCCGCCCTGGCAGATCAGGTCCTCCAGAAGGTAACCGAGGGGGTTCTTCGGGATTCCCGTGAGTACGCTCGTGGTGAGCCGGAAGCACTTGCGCAGCCCCCGCACCACGTTGTATTCGCCGCCGCCCTCCCAGACGGTGAAGGCACGGGTCGTCTTCACGCGGGTGTCACCGGGATCAAACCGCAGCATGATCTCCCCCAGGGCTACCGCGTCCCAACGGCACGTCTCCGGTGCTCGAAGTGTTATCTCCGCCATCGCTTATACTCCTTTTCTCACTCGCCGCGCAGCTCCCGCACGATCGCGAGAGCGTTCTTTGCCTTTTCCGTGATCGTTCCGTAATCAAAGTCGTCGGGCAGCTTCCCGGGGACCAACTGAGAGCCGAGCCCCACGCAGGCGACCCCCGCGTTGAACCAGCCCGTGAGCGACTCCCGGGTCGGTTCAACACCACCGGTGGGCATGAGCAGGCTCGCGGGACTGGGGCCGAGAATCGCCTTTACGAATCCCGGACCGCCGGCGGAACTTCCGGGGAAGATCTTGCAGATCTCCGCGCCGTAGGTCTCGGCGGTGTGTATCTCCGTAGCGGTGGAACACCCCGGAAAGTAGGGAACGCGCCGCTTGTTGCACAGCAGGGCCGTCTCCAGGTCAAAGTACGGAGCCACTACAAAGGCCGCCCCCTCCTGGATATAGAGCGCCGCGGTCCCCTGATCCTGAACCGTTCCCGCGCCGAGCAGCACTTCCGGGTGGTTCTCCGCGCAATACTCGGCCAGCTCGCGAAACACGTGGTGCGCCCGGACGCCGCGGTTGGTCATCTCGATGCACGGAAGACCTCCGGCGACGCAGGCGTCGACCACCTTCCTGGCTTTTTTCGGATCTTCCTGGTAAAAGACCGGCACGATACCGGTGTCCAGTATCTTCCGGATAACGTCGGATCTCGTTCTGGTTTTCATCGTTCCTCCTCCTTGCATTAACTGTGACCGGCACGGTAGTGCGCCCGACCCTCGGCACGTCGGCGCGCGCGGCGGCGGCGCGCCCGTCGCCCGATATCGCGCCCGTCCCTCGGTATCGCGCCCGCCGCCGCTATTCGTCATTCAGTGTCTGAAACAGCTCCCCGTTAATGATGTTCTCCCGGCTGCGATCCAGGTGGGTTTCCATCGTGCCGATGATCGCCGGAGAGTTCTCCTCCAGCTCCTGCAGCATCACCTCGTGGTCCCGGAACGTCTGTTCCAGCGAATGAGCCCGCCCCACTTCGTGGCGGAAGCGCATGTTCAGGTGCAGGTTGACCTCCCGGTAGAACTTGTCCACGTAGGCGTTGTTCATGAGACCGCACAGCGTTGCGTGGAACTCCCGGTCCAGGGCGATGTACCGATCCCGCGCCTCCTGGTATTCATCGCTCCCGTCGACACACCCGCGAAGCCTCTCGATCTCGCCACGCATCGCCTCCACGATCCGGCGCATCGGCTCCAGTTGTTCCACGGACACGGTCGGGTAAATGGCGGACACCACGTAGAGCTCGATCATCCGGCGGGCGTCTACGGACTGCAGGACGTCCCGTTTGCTGGGGGTACGTACGTAGCTGGATGATCGCGGTTTCACCACGGCGACCCCTTCTCCCTCCAGTTTCTTCACGGCGTCCCGGATCGGCATGGGGCTTACGTTGAGTTTCGCGGCGATCTCCTTGATGTTCAGGGACGCTCCGTACGCGATCTCGCCGCGCACGATCCCCTCTACCAGATACTGGTAGACCTGGTCACTCAGGCTGGGCCCATCCTTGCCCGATCCGTTAATCTGCGGCGCTTGTCTATCGGCCATCGCCACTCCTTCAGAACGCTTAATTTGACTTGACACCCAACACATCCGATGATAGCCTGATATATCAGATTCGTAAACCCGAAAACGGGTGAGAACAGACGAATAGATTGAACAAGGAGGAGTATCGTGAAAATTCGCAGAGGACTCAACACGGCAGGGCTGATCGTTCTGATCATGCTTCTGGTCACCACGGCGGCGTTTGCCGCGGGACGCGCGGAAGAACGGCCTGTAACGACCCTGAAGGTAGCCCACTACTTTGGTGCGGACCATCCGCTCAACATCAACCTGCAGGAAGTTTTCAAGCAGACCGTGGAGAGCGAGACCGATCTCGTGGTGGAGATCTATCCCGCCAACCAGCTCGGGGCTGAGCCGGAATTTACCGAGGGCGTGATGATCGGCAACATCGAGATGGCGGTCACCGGTAACATGTGGGAGATGTACAACGAGGAGATCTCCTTCATCCAGCTTCCCTACATCTTCGTGAACATGGACCACGCCTACGAGGTGATGAACGGACCGCTCGGTCAGAAGGTATACGACGAGCTCTTCAAACCGATCGGCATCGACGTGCTGGGTTATTTCTCCCAGGGCGGCCGGGCACTCTCCAACAACGTTCGTCCTATCGAATCCCCGGACGACACGGCGGGTATCACGATGCGCACGTGGCAGGGCACGACGATCATCGAGATCATGGAGCGCTTCGGGTTCAACGTGACGGTCATGTCCATGGACGAGCTCTTCACCGCGTTGCAGCAGGGTGTCGTGGATGCGCAGGACAACCCCGTATCCGCCACCTACCACCAGGGTTGGTTTGAAGTTCTGGACTACGTGTCCATGACCAGCCA
The DNA here is from genome assembly GCA_007130865.1 of Spirochaeta sp. GTDB lineage: Bacteria > Spirochaetota > Spirochaetia > DSM-27196 > Alkalispirochaetaceae > Alkalispirochaeta. Next base: position 2,795 of record SLRR01000271.1, read on the forward strand.
CATCATCGCACCCAACTACTTCGTGGCCAACAGCGAGATGATGGAGCGACTCAGCGACCGCGAGCGGGAAGTGGTGCAGCGCGCCGCGGCGGCGACCACCGAGAAGACGCACAACGACGTCCTCGCGGCGGAGCAGGAGATCATCGACATGATCCAGTCCGAGATGGGCGTGGAAGTGACCTACCCCGATGTCGTACCCTTTATGGAACGGGTCATGCCCATGATCGACGCGTTCAAGGACGATTTCCCGGGTGTACGCGACCTGATCGAGGAAATCCAGGCTGTCGGCGAGCAGTACCTGTAAGTATCTGCCGGTCCGACAGGAAAACATGGCATGGGGAACACAGGTTGCGCGAGCAGCCTGTGTTCTTTCATTTACAGCGAGTGAGGGAACCGGTTTGTGAGAAGATATTATTCGTTTGTCGATGCAATCGCCTGGGTCGTAACCAAGGTTCTCGTTATATTGATCGTCGCCCTGGTTGCGGTGGTGTTTGCGAACATCGTACTACGGTACGTCGGTCGATCGATACGGTGGTCCGACGAGATGGCGCGGCTGCTGTTTGTCTGGATCGCGTTCCTGGGGATGTTCGTCGGGTACAGCCAGGGCGCTCACCCCTCGTTCAACCAGGTGATCAAGCTGGTCAACAACAGAAGCGAGCGAGGCGGGCAGATGATGCTGCTATTGGTACACGCTCTGGTGGTAGTGTTTCTCCTGATCGTACTCTACGGAGGCATCGTTTACATCGGTCGCGCCAAGATCCAGACCACAGCCGTCCTGCGACTGTCCGTGGGCTGGATGTACGCGGCCGCACCGGTCAGCATGGGCCTGATGCTTCTGGAGGCGGTAAAGAAGATCGCGCTTCTGTTTAAAATCAAACACGTCGAGATCGTCGACGGCGGTGAAGAAATAGAAATCGGGGACGAGGGATGGAAACTGTAATTTTCTTTCTGGCGGTTCTCTTCGTCACAATCCTGATCGGGCTGCCGATCGGGTTCGGGGTGGGTTTGACCGCGGTGGCGGTCATGTACTTTCTGGACATGACCAACATGATGATGATCGCCCGGCGTCTCATAACCGGGGTGGATATATACACGCTTCTGGCGATTCCTTTTTTCATGCTCGCCGGTGAAATCATGAACCGTTCCGGGATCGTGAAGGATCTGCTGCACTTTTCACGGGCGCTGGTGGGCCGGTTCCTGGGCGGACTGGCGCACGTGAATATCCTGGTGAGCATGCTCTTTGCCGGTCTGAGCGGATCCGCCGTGGCGGACACCTCCGCGATCGGCTCGATCATGATCCCCATGATGAAGGAAGAGGGCTACGACAAACCTTTTTCCGTGGCGATAACCTGTGCGTCCTCCCTGATCGGCGTGATCATCCCGCCGAGCATTCCCATGATTATCATCGGGGCGATCGCGCAGATCTCGATCATACGGCTCTTTCTGGGTGGTGCAATCCCGGGGATTATCGTAGGTTTTGCACTGATGGGGCTTTCCTACGTCTACGCAAAGAAGCGAAATTACCCCGTAGGCAAAGGCGTGACGTTCCGGGAGTTTCTCTCGGTGAGTAAAAAGACGATCTGGGCACTCATGCTGCCCCTGATCATCCTGGGCGGTATCCTGAGCGGGATGTTCACCGCTACCGAGGCGGGAGCGATCGCCGCGGTCTACGCGCTCGTGATCGCCCGCGTGATCTACCGGCTCGAGTGGAAGTTCTACCCGGACATCTTGAGTAAGGCCGCGGTGAACACAGGGATCGTGATGCTCGTGTGCGGGACGGCGATGGCCCTCACCTGGTACCTCGCCACGGCGCAGGTTCCGCAGCAGATGACCGCGTTCATGATGAACTTTACCGAGAACAAGTGGGTCTTCCTGCTGATACTCAACATAATGCTTTTCATGGTCGGGGCGGTGATCGACCTCACACCGGCGCTCTTCCTGCTGGTACCGATCCTGCTGCCGGTGAGCACGCACTTCGGCGTGGATCCGATCCACTTCGGCGTGATTATGGTGGCCAACCTCTCGGTGGGCCTCATCACCCCGCCGGTGGGTACGGTGCTCTACGTGGGTACTTCAATCGGTAAGATCGAACTCCATGAACTGGTGCGGGAATTGTTGCCGATCTACCTGGTACTCTTCCTGGTGGTGCTGATGATCACCTACGTCACGCCGGTAGTGCTCTGGCTGCCGTACCTCTTCTGAACGATGCACGGGTACCCCTGGGACCGTGACCGGACGATCGAGACGCTGCTCTCGGACGTACCACTCCCGCGCATGGTGACGGTGCGGCAGCGGCAGAGCGGTAAAACGATCGCGGGCGTGCCCGGGGCGACCCGGTCCGCGCTCCGGCGTGACGAGATCGCGGCGCGCGTTCCCCCCGGCGCAAAGATCGCCGTGGCCGTGGGGAGCCGCGGCATCGCCGATATCGACGTGGTCACCGGCGAGACGATCCGCGTTCTGAAAGAATGGGGTGCCCACCCGTTTATCGTCCCCTCCATGGGCAGCCACGGCGGGGCTACCCCGCATGGACAGCGGGAAGTTCTGGCGGAACTGGGCATCACGGAAGAGCGAATGGGCGTACCGATCGACGATTCGATGGATGTCGTCCCGATCGCCACCCTGGAGGATGGGCGGCAGGTCTTCATCGCCGCCGCTGCCGCTGCGGCGGACGGAATCGTCGTGATCAACCGGGTAAAACCGCATACCGCGTTTCGCGGGATCTACGAGAGCGGGTTGATGAAGATGCTCGCGATCGGGCTGGGAAAACAGGCGGGAGCGGCGGCGTGCCACGCTCAGGGGTTCCGCAGGATGGCGGAGAACGTGCCGCTCTTTGCCCGGGCGATCCTTGCCAACGCCCGGATTCTCTTTGGCGTGGCCCTGGTGGAGAACTCACAGCACCAACCGACGAGGATAACAGCGGTACCCGCGGAGAAGTTCGAGGAGACGGAACCAGCCCTGCTGGAAGAAGCGCGCCGGCAGATCGCCCGCATTCTGATCGATCCGATCGACGTGATGATCGTCGACGAGATCGGCAAGAACCACAGCGGCGATGGGATGGACCCCAACGTGACAGGTGGGTACAACACCCGTTACGCCGATGGAGGGCCGACGGTAGGAATGTACGTCGTGCTTGATGCCAGCCCCGAGACGCACGGAAACACCCTCGGCGTCGGCCGGGCGGATTTCACTACGCGGCGCCTGCTTGAGAAGACCGACTTTGACACGGTCTACATGAACTCCCTCACCTCAAAGGTACCGGGAGTCGCCAAAATGCCGATGGTGCTCAACACGGACCGCCTCGCGATCCAGGCGGCGGTGCAGTGCTGCGAAACGGACCGGTATGAGGAAGTCCGGGTGGTACGCATCGCCAGTTCCTCCCACGTGGAGGAGATCCAGGTCTCGGAAAACCTGCTCGATGAGGTGTCGGCGCACCCGGACCTGGAGGTGATAAGCGGACCCAGGGCGATCCCGTTTGATCGGGATGGCCGGATAGCCTCGGAAGATCCTTTAGTCCGAACTCTGGACGCTGTTCCTTGACAGTTCGATTGTACACCCGTTAATGTGTGTACCTAGGCAAGGAGGATGCTATGGCAACCACCACGACAACACGGGTGTTCAATAACGGCAACAGTCAGGCTGTTCGGATCCCCCGGGAGTATCGTCTTGATACCAGTACCGTCCTGATCTTTCGAAACGACAACGGTGATCTGGTGCTGCACCCCATACCGGATGAACCCGAACAGCGGGAAGCGCGCCTTCTGGATATCCTGAACCGTTTCGACGCGGAGGACATTGTTGCGTTTGAAGAAGCCCACCGGGACCAGGGGGGTATCCAGGAACGAGAAACACTGTGACGTGGTTGCTGGATACCAACATCCTGATCTATCTGATGAAACACAAGACCCCGGCGGTAGTGGAACGAATCGCTTCGGTCGGTGAGAATGACCTCGTCACAATGTCGTTCGTTACGTACGCGGAACTACTCAAAGGGGCGGAAGGTAGCAACCGTACCGATACTGTTCTCGCGGCTTTGCGGGATCTTACCAGAGAGATACCTGTTGAGTATGCAGTTGACGAGCGGATATGTCGTCTCTACGGCGATCACGCGAACCGATTGAAACGTGCAGGAACCCCGATTGGCGGCAACGATTTATGGATTGCCTGCCATGCGCTATCTATAAATGCGACCCTTGTAACCAACAATACCCGCGAGTTTTCGAGGATTGACGGCTTGCGGCTCGAAAACTGGGTTGAGCAGGACGTGAAGCTATAGCGAAATCGATGTACTCGGCACCGCTTTCCGTGGCGACGCAGGGCCCGCCGGCCTCCTCCTACCGTGTAGATTTGACTTCTGTTCGCGCCACCGGTTTTAACCCATCAGACAACGCCGCAACCGTTGGAGCCCCTCCTCCACGACCTCGGTTTGACTTGCAAAGGAGAGTCGCAGGTATCCCTCACCCCGGGCGCCGAAGGCACTCCCGGGTACGGTGACGAGTCGCTCCCGGTGGAGGATCTCCAGCGCCAGCTCGCGGGAGGTCCGGTGCGGGCCGCCGGCCTTGCCGCCGGCCGTGTCGGTACTCGCGTCAGCACTGGCGCCAGCCGTGCCGCCGACACTCTTGCCCGCACGCAGGCCGGCAACTGCATCGAGATCGATCGCGGGAAAGGCGTAGAACGTTCCCCGCGGTTCTACGCAGGTAACACCGGGGATCTCCCGCAGTGTTTCCACAACCAGTTTCCGGTTGACGGAGTAGACGTCGAGCATGTTGCGGGTAAACCGGTCGTCCTGGAGGGCGTGGATAGCCGCCCGCTGCGAGATCGAGGGAGCGCAGGCGCTGACGTTCTCGTGAACTTTGGTCATCTGCCGGATGATTTCCTCCGGTCCCACGGCGTATCCCACGCGCCAGCCGCACATCGCGTAGGCCTTTGAAAAACTGAAGATTGTGATACACCGGTCGCTATAATCGGTGTTTGCCGCGAGGCTGTGGTGCCGGGCGTCGCCGTAGAGAAGGCGTTCGTACACCTCGTCGCAGATAACCATAAGATCGCGGGACCGGGCAAACACACCTATCGCGTCCAGTTCCTCCCGGGAATATACGGTGCCGGTGGGGTTGGCCGGGGTGTTCAGAATCACCGCCCGGGTGCGCGGGGTACACCGCTGTTCAAGGTCCGCCGGTTGCAGCACGAACCCGGTCTCCTGCGTCACCGGGACGGGCACGGGGGTCACACCGGTCAGGGAGATCTGGTTACTGTAGTTCACCCAGCCCGGGTCCGCCACGAGCACCTCGTCGCCGGGGTCGGTGATACATAGTATCGCCAGGTAGAGCGCTTCCATCGCCCCGGTGGTAACAACGATCTCCCCCCGGGGGTCGGCGTCGATACCGTTCTCGCGGCGCAGCTTCTCCGCCAGGGCCCGGCGGAGCTCGGGATCCCCCGCATTCGCGGTGTAATGGGTATGACCCAACAGGGAGTCCCGATACGCCCGGTCGGCGATCATCCGGTCCGTGTGAAGATGCGGTTCACCGATACCGAAGTTGATCACACCCTCGTATTGCACGGCCAGGTCAAACATCTCCCGTATGGGAGAACGAAGCAGCGCCTCCGCGCGAGTTGAAACTCTGTCCACGGTCAATCCTTCTTCTCCGGCACGGTGGCGCGGGTGGCGCCGGTGGAGATTCCTCCGTCCACCAGCATGATCTGTCCCGTCACGTACTCGGAGGACCGGGATGCGAGAAACACCACCGCCCCGTCCAGATCGCGGGGTTGTCCGGGACGCCGCAGGGGAATTCGATCCACCAGGTACGCGAGCCACTCGGGGTTCTCGTAAAGCACCCGGGTCTGATCGGTACGGAACCACCCCGGGGCGAGACAGTTCACGGTGACCCCGCTCGGTCCGAACTCGTCGGCCATCGCCTTTGTCATCTGCAGGACGCCGCCGCGGCTCGCGCAGTACGGGACGATCCCGGCGTATCCGAAGACCGAGGTCACGGAGCCGATATTGATCACGCGACCGTAGTTCTGCTCCAGCATCATCGGAACGATCGCCTGCGTAACAAAAAACGGTCCCCGCAGGTTGGTCTCCATGATCCTGTCCCAGTCTTCCCAGGTGACTTCCAGGACCGGTTTACGCGTGTTGCACCCGGCGTTGTTCACCAGGATCTGCACGGGAGCGCCGGACGCGCGTACCGCATCGGCAAACGTAGTGATACTCTCCCGGTCGCGCACGTCCAGCGCGTACGCCTCGGCGGTTCCACCGGCATCGGTGATCGTCTTCAATGTCTCCGCGCAGGAATCTTTCTCCCGGGCGGTGACGATCACGTGCGCGCCGGCGCCGGCCAGAGCGATCGCCATGCACTGCCCAAGCCCCCGGCTGCCGCCGGTGACGATCGCGGTCTGTCCGGAAAGGTCAAAGAGCCGTTGTTTCTCGTTCACGATTGTACTCCTGTTAATGCGCCGCCTAGGGGTGCAGGATCGCCTTGATCAATCCCGCTTCGCCGTCGTGCAGGCGTCGGAAGATCGCCGGGGCGTCCTCAAGCGTGCCGGTGACCGAGATCATCTTTTCAAGGGGAATCGCACCGGTCGCCATCATGTTAAGCGCCGCCGGGTACTCGCCGCGGATCGCGCAGCTGCCCTGGATGCGCATCTGCCCCGCCACGATCCGCTGCAGCGGTATGTTGAGTTCCCGGGCGATATTCCCGACCATCGTGAGCGTGCCGCCGCGGCGCAGCGCTTCGATTCCGCTGTCCACCGTTGCCTGCAGGCCCACCGCGTCGATTACGTGATCTGCGCCGCGGCCCGCGGTGTACTCCCGACACGCCTCCGCCAATGTCGCGGAAGCGGGATTCACCGTCCCGGTGGCGCCCATCTCCCGGGCCAGCGCCAACCGCTCCTCCACGACGTCGGAAACGACGATGTGGGCGCAACCGCGCTGCCTGAGCGCGGCGGTCACCATCAAACCGATCACCCCGGCGCCGATCACCGCCACGGTTTCGCCGATCTCGATCGGGGTAAGCGCCACCGCGTGGAGCGCCACCGCCAGTGGCTCGGTGAGTGCCGCGTGATCAAAGGACAGGCCCTCCGGCAGCGCGTACAGAATATGCTGGGGTACGATCAGGTACTCCGCGAACGCGCCGTTCTGCCGGTACTCGTCGCAGGAGACACCCAGCACGCGGCGGCCTTCGCCCAGATTGTAGAGTCCGCGCAAGGTATACCAGTCGTCCAGGCGGTAGATCGTGGAGTCAAAGGTTACCCGGTCACCGCTCTGCCACCGGGACACGCCGGATCCGGTTCGTTCGATCCGGCCCGAGGCTTCGTGTCCCATGATCACCGGGGGAATCCTCCGGCCGGTGGTGCCGTCGTACCCGTGTACGTCGCTCCCGCAGATCGCGGCGCTCTTCACGCGGATCAGGACCTCCTGCGGACCCGGCTCCGGTACGGGAACGTCCCTGACCACAAGGTTGTTGTACGATTCCAGAACCAGTGCTTTCATATTTACCCTTCTTCCTGTCGTTCGTCCCGATGCGCTTCCGCACGCCTCAAGCGGTAACAATATTCGCAGGCGTCTCACCGGCAAGGAACTGCGCCACCGCTTCCGCCGACATCGTCTGCATCTTCAGCTTCCCATGATCCGTGTCGGACCCGACGTGGGGACTTACCAGAACGTTCAGCCCTTCCAGGGAAAGGTCGGGATCCTCCCATATCTCGTCCAGGGCGTACCCGTAGAGCCGGCCCTCCTTGACCGCCGTCCACGCGGCACGGTTGTCGACCATCGGACCACGGGCGCAATTGACCAGGACCGTGGCATCGCCCATGCGCTGCAGTTGTTCCTCGCCGATTATCCGCGAGGCTCCGGCGGCGTGCAGCGATATAAAGTCCGACGTTTCACAGAGCGAATCCAGGTCCGTGTACTCCACAGCCCGGGATTCCGCCCAGTCCGTATCCGGGTACGGATCGTAAGCGATTACGCGCATCCCGTATCCCGAGAGCAGATCAACCACGCGCCGGCCGATCGTGCCGGTGCCGACGATGCCCAGCGTACCGCCGTACAGGTCAAGCCGGGACGCCCCCGACTTCTTCTGCCCCGCGGCCGCGCGCTGGTGCTGCAGTACACACCGTCCGGATACCGCCATCATCATCGCCACCGCCCATTCCGCGGTGGGGGGAGCACTGGCTCCGGGAGTGTTGGTGACGATCACTCCGTTTCTCCCGGTAGCAGTCGTGTCGACGTTATTGTAACCGATCCCGTATCGAGCAATCAGCCGCAACGTTCCGCCGTTAGCGCTGCCCACCGTCTCGAGAAGGTCCCGCTGGTACCGTTCCAGGTCCGCGATCACCACTACCGCGTCCCTCAGCTCCGACGGCTCCAGAGGATCCGCGGGGTTGCGGTCGCATCGATACTCCACGTCCAGCCCGTATTCTGCGGCGGCGTTCTCCAGGATCTCCCGGGCCCGTCCCGCGTCGGGGTGATTCCTCACCGGCGAGTCGAGGAAACTGGTGGCAAAGACTATGATCTTCTGGCGTGATTCCGGCATGTATGGCTTCCTTGCAATGTGATATATCAGTTGTCAGTATAGACGGCGAATCACCCGCTGTCAACGTGACTTTCACCGAGAACTCCTGCTTGAACCGCTCCGGCAATTGACGTTCCGCCGAACCGGGTTTATACAGGCGCGTGGACGTAAAAAAAACGCGCGCTTCCAGGAAAGAACTCTTCGGCTGGGCGATGTTCGACTTCGCCAACCAGGGATACACGCTGCTGATCACCACCGTGATCTTTCCCGTTCTATTCACCACGGTAATCGTGGGCGACGTGGAAAACGATTACCGCCTGGGTAATCTCCTGTGGAGCGTGGCCCTGGCGATCAGCTACATGCTCGTGGTGGTAACGGGACCGGTCTTCGGGGCGATAATGGACTTCTCCGCCGCCAAGAAGAAATTCCTTTTTGCGAGTTACCTGTTCACCGTGGTCACCACGGCAATGCTCTACTTTGTCGCGCCGGGGTACATCATGCTCGGCGTGGTCCTGATGGTGCTCTCCAACTTCGGTTACGCCGTGGGCGAGAACTTCATCGCCGCCTTTCTTACCGATCTGGGGCCGCCGGAGGACCTGGGCAAGATCTCCGCCTTCGGGTGGTCCATGGGGTACGTGGGCGGCCTGGTTGCAACGGGGTTCGTGATCGCGTTCCTGGGAGATCCCACGCTGGAAAACTTTGCCCGCATCCGCTGGGTTGGACCCTTTACCGGTGTGTTTTTCCTGGTCACGGCGATCCCTACCTTCCTCTGGGTAAAGGAACGCGGTGCCGCGCAGGTGCTCCGTTCGGGCGAGACCTACGTGAGAGTGGGATTCCGACGGCTCCGGGAGACGATGAGCGAGATCGGGCAGTTCCGGGACCTGGCGGTACTGCTCCTCTCGATCTTCTTCTCCATGGCAGCGATCTACATCATCATTACGTTCGCGTTCATCTACGGCGAGCAGGTGATCCGGTGGGAGCCGGGAGTGCAGGTGTACATGTTCGTGATCGTACAGATCACCGCCGCGATCGGGGCGTTCATATTCGGCTATATCCAGGACCGGATCGGAGCCAAGAAAACGTACATATCCACGATGGTCCTCTGGACCGCGGGGATCATCCTGATCTACGCCACGCCGCAGATAACCGCCGTTATCAACCGCGCCACCGGCACGGATCTCCACCCGCAGTGGATCTTTCTCTTTGTCGGCGTCGTAACCGGGGTAAGCCTCGGCTCCAGCCAGTCCGCGGGACGCGCCATGGTAGGACTCTTCTCCCCGGACAGCAAAGCCTCGGAGTTCTTCGGATTCTGGGGTCTCTCGGGTAAGCTCGCCGGGGTGTTCGGCGTGGTCGGTCTGGGAATCCTGCAGAGCTGGTTTGGCCTGCAGGTGGCGATCCTCTTCTGCGCGGTGCTCTTCATCGTGTCGATCGTGGTGGCTCTCTTCGTCGACGAGAAGAGAGGACTCCGGGCGGTAACGGAGTACGTCAACGGCCGCTGATGCACCACGCCGTAACGGAGTACGTCAACGGTCGCTGATGCACCACGCGGTGAATGCTCGCGTCACCCGGCCCGTCTCGGTCAACATCGTCGTAAACACTTCCCGGAGCAACCCCGGGTCGGACTCGGCCCGGTCCAGGGCGCGGTCCGCGGTCGATCCCAGGGCGGCGGCGCGGGCGGATACCACGCCGGAGAGGTGATCGGGATCGAACTCCTCTCCCGGGTACCCCGCGCCCGGTTGCACGGCGCCCGATACGGCCAGGTCCGGCGCCAACGCGCGGACGAGGTCTCCGGAACCCTCTGAATACAGCGCATCCAGCAACAACCGCTCCAGGCGGACGTGCTTCTCCGTCACATCCCGGATCGCCCACTCGTAGGGGCCGGCAATACCTGTTGCACGCAGGATGCCCAGCGTAACGATTGCAGCGACGCTCTTCCCGGGCAGCGCCGAGACATGATAGGGCATCGTCAGATCCTGTACGTAGTGGAGTGCCCACCCGGCAAACCGGTGTCCCCAGTAGTCCTGCCCCCGGTCCAGGGCAAACCGCGCCAGCGCCGAGAACTGCCGCACGCGCAGGAGAACCAGGGGGCGGCTAAGCGCCGGGGCAAAACGGTAGACCACCGGCGACTCGTGGAAGAATGCCATGTGGAACGGCGCCTGCGAGGTAGCGAGGTTCCGGGGATCTCCAAAGGGCTGGGAACCGAAACCGTACTCGCGACCCCACTCGGTGCCGTTATCGTCAAAGAGCCCCAGGTCCATGCCGTAGTCGGGTTCGTCCGAGGCGGA
>SLRR01000194.1 GCA_007130865.1 Spirochaeta sp.
CTTACCAACAAGTACGCCGAGGGGTATCCCGGCGCCAGGTACTACGGCGGTTGCGAGTACGTCGACATCGTGGAAGACCTGGCACGGGACCGTGCGCAGACGCTTTTCCAGGCGGAGCATGCCAATGTTCAGCCTCATTCCGGCAGCCAGGCCAACTTCGCTGTATACGTGACGCTCCTCAAACCGGGAGACACTATTCTCGGAATGGACCTCGCGCACGGGGGACACCTTACCCACGGATCGCCGGTCAATATTTCCGGCAAGCTCTACAACATCGTGGGATACGGTGTGGATAAGGAAACGGAGCGTATCGATTACGACCAGGTGGAGGAACTCGCCCGTACGCATAAGCCGCGTTTGATCATCGCCGGGGCCTCGGCGTACTCCCGGGAGATCGATTTTAAACGGTTCCGGGAGATCGCCGACGAGGTGGGAGCGTATTTCATGACGGACATGGCTCACATCGCCGGACTGGTTGCAACAGGAGAGCATCCCTCGCCGATTGCTTATTCTCATTTCACCACCACCACGACGCACAAGACGCTCCGCGGACCCCGGGGAGGCATGGTGCTGATCGGCAAGGACGGGGAGAACACGATTGGAGCCACCGCCGCCAAGTCCGGCCGGGTAAAGCGCTGGTCGGAATTACTTGATTCCGCGGTGATGCCCGGTATCCAGGGCGGTCCACTGATGCACGTGATCGCCGCAAAGGCGATGAGTTTCTACGAAGCGCTGCAGCCCGGTTTTGCACTCTACCAGCGGCAGACCGTTCTGAACGCGCAGGCGCTGGCGAAAAACCTTATGGATGGAGGGCTGCGCGTGGTTTCCGGGGGAACCGATAATCACCTTATGCTTGTGGACGTAACACCTCTGGGGCTCTCCGGGAAAGACGCGGAAAAGATGCTGGATCATGCCAACATCACGTGCAACAAGAACGGAATCCCCTTCGATACCCGCAGTCCTCTTGTAACGTCCGGAATCCGTCTGGGCACGCCGGCACTCACCACACGGGGCATGAAGGAAAAAGAGATGGCTTTCGTGGCGGAGATGATCCTGGAGGTGTTGAAGAGCGGTGGAACCGAGTCGACCCTCAAGTCGGTAGCGACCCGGGTGACGTCGTTCTGTGAGGGTTTCCCGCTTCATGCGTAAAATTGACATCCTCCCAGTCCGAACCTATACTTGGGACCGATAGGAAACGCGATTAATGTCGACGCCACTTCACCTGACCATCGTCAACTTCAAAAAAGGTGCCTACATAATTGTAGAAGGCAAGCAGAACGCCGACCATTTTTTTATCATCCGCAGCGGAAAAATTCTGATCAGCAAGGAAGTTGAAGTTGTTCAGGAGGAGGGTGGGAACGTACTCGGTCCGGGAGACTTCTTCGGGGTCGTTTCCACGATGTCCGGTCATTCCCACATCGAGACCGCCCAGGCGCTTACAGACTGCTCGATGATCTCCGTTCACAAAGACAATTACGGAGACCTGATCGTCCAGAACACGCCCGTGGCGATGAAGATCATCCAGCAGTTCAGCCGACGTATGCGCTACCTGGACGAGGCGCTCGCCCGGCTTACCCTGAGCCAGAGCGTGGAGCCCGACATCGAACATCTCTTTTACGTAGGCGAGTTCTACGCGAAGCAGAGCCAGTTCAACCAGGCTCACTACGCATACCACCAGTACCTGCGGTATTGCCCGGACGGGCCCAACGTGGATAAGACAAAGGAACGACTCGAGAAGATCAAGCCTTATTCCAAGGCGGTCTACCTTGACGGGAGCGAGACCGAGTTCAATCGGGAGTATCCCAAGAATACGATGATCTTCTCCGAGGTGATGCCCGGAGGTGAGCTCTATATCATCCAGAAGGGCTCTGTAAAGATCACCAAGATCGTCAACGACAATGAGGTGCTGCTGGCGGTCCTCAAACAGGGCGATATCTTCGGGGAGATGTCGCTGATCGAGGACAAGCCCCGGTCCGCTAGCGCGATCGCCTACGAGGACACGCAACTTCTCGCTGTCAACAAGGAGAACTTCTCCCGCATGGTGTCCACGCAGCCTCAGATTATTGCTCGGCTGACGCAACTGCTGGCGGAGCGGATCTGGTTTATCTACAAGCAGCTTGCCAACACGCTGCTTACGGACAAAGTAGGTCGTCTCTACGACGGCTTGCTGATCCAGCTCGAACGGAACCGCGTGCCGCTTCGCAGCGGTGAGGCTTATACCTTCGAGTTTGGTACCAAGGAGCTGATCAACATGGTGGGCCTGCCCATGAACGAGGGCAAGCAGGCGATGCGCGAGCTTCTGAAAAACTCCCGCATAAAAGCGCTGGACAACCGGATCCACATCTCCGACAAGTCCGAGATCGAGAAGCAGGCCAAGTACTACCGCAAGATGCAGAAGATCGAGCGGGAACGTAAGAAAGGCCGACTCTCGTAGCCGTTACGACGCAGTCTACGGTAATATGTAGCCGGTCATGACCGGACGAACAGCGGTACTCTCCACGGCGGAACGCGAGCAGGGTTTCGCATCCTACATGAAGCACATCACCTGGAACGGCCTCGGTGTGTTCCTTCTCAACAACACCGTGGTGTCTCTCATGGCGATCCACTTCGGAGCGAGCAATCTGGAGCTGGGGTACATCAACGCCGCGTTTCACGTAACAGGGGTAGTATCGCTTCTCGTGCCGAGGATTTTTCGGGGAAGACGAATCACCGGAGTGTTCGGTTGGGCCTGGATGGCCCGGGGAATCACGGCTCTGTTCTACGGTCTTCTCCTGCTGCTCAGCGGTCCCGTTGCCAGGTTTACGATTCTTCTGGTGTTTACCGGGTTCTGTATCGCCCGGGCTGTAGGGGTATCCGTGGCACACGCGGTACAACGGGACGTGATGCGGGACCGCGAGGTGGGCGGATCGATCGTTCGGCTCAACATACGGCTGGGTTACGCGCAGTTTGCGGCGCAGCTCCTGAGTTTTGGTCTCCTCTCCCTGGCGTTCCTTCAGGGCATAACCGGTCTCGTGACGATCGCTTATATCGGGATCGTCATGAATACCGTCGCATCGATTCACATCCTCCGTATACCGGGACGTTCCGTCGTGGAGGACACTACCGGGACAGGTGCGCTCGCCACGGCGGTGAAGATCTTCCGTCATCGCCATCAGGCGATTCCCCTCCTCGTGCACTGTCTCGGTATGGGCGTTTACGTCCTCTTTGCGTTTCAGGTGGTCTTTCTGAGACGAGTCCTGGAGGCGCCGGACAGCATGGCGATCCTCTTCACACTGGTGGGGGCTGTCGCGGCGATACTGGCGAACATCGGCCTCAAACCGTTTGCCGACAGCATCGGGGAGAAACCGCTCCTTGTGATCGCCTCCTCAGGCCTCGCGGTTTCCGCCCTGGCCTGGGCGTTTATTCCCGGGACTCTTACTTTGCCGGTGTATTTCCTCCTGGGATTTGTGACGTACTTCTTCGTGAGGAGTCTATTGACCCTTAAATCCGCGGCGCTGGTGAAGGCGATCCCCCAGCGTAACCGCATCGCCTATACCTCCACGGCCAACGTGACGCTGGGGGTCGTGGCACTCGTGCTGGGACTTGCGGGCGGTGCGCTGGCGGATCTTGCGCTCCTGGTGCCGCGATTCGTTGTGCACCAGTATACGTTCACCTTCATTTTCACCGCGATGATCGCGGGACTGACCACCGTTCTGTGTCTGAAGCTGCCCGGGGGGCGCAGCCTTTCGCTCCGGGAAACTGCGGATATCATGCTCTCCGTACGTAACCTTCGGGCGTTTCTCGACGCCAACCAGCTCGACTTTGCCGGCGACCCGGCGCAGCGTGAGAGCCTTCTCCTCTCCCTGGAACGAAGTTCCACTGCGATCGCCACATCGCGCCTGCGTGAGCGGCTCCGCGGACCCTCGGTGGCGGAGAAGGAACGGGTCCTGAGGATCCTTTTTCGATCACCCCGGACGGAGATCCTGGAGGAGATCATCGAACAAGCACGGGATCCCGCCGGCTACAACCGAAGAGACGCGCTCTTTACGCTGGGTGCGTACCGGGATGAGCGGGCGAAGCAGGCGTTGCGCGAGACGCTGCGGGAAGGGTGCGGACCGGAAACGGAAGCGGTGGCGCTCAAGAGTCTGGCCCGGCAGGACTGTCGCGACCTGTTACCGGAGATACGAGAACGTCTCAAGGATGGTACCGGACCACCCCGAGCGGAGCTGGACCTGGCCGTGGCGGAAGCGGTGCTGGATCCGGAGGGGCCTCAGCTGGAGGTGCTCTTTGAACGTGCGTTTGCCCGGGGAAGCGTCTCTTTTGCGACCACACGGTTATTGATCTCTTTTAACCGGCTTGATCTGAAGCCGGGTCTCCAGGGGTATCTGCAAGCGGAGATGAACTTCCCCGGTCGCGGATTCATGGACCTGCTGGAGGAAGCGGGGCAGTTTGAAGTGATCCTCACGGCGCGGTCCCGGCTCAAGGAGCTTGTGGACGGAGGGGAGTTTACCGAACTCTGGAACACGATAACGGAGATGCTTCAAAGCGTGGTTCTCAGCGCGCCGGAAGAGATGCCCCGGAGAATCGCGGCGCCGGCGCGGTCCGTAGTAGCCACCGGTGTGCCGCCGGATCCGGTAGCCCGAGTAGGTACGTTGGCTGCTCTATACGTACTGTTTCACGTTCTGGACGCAGCGGCGGATCGCTGAATCTCTCCGGTGCATATGCGTAATTACAGAAAAAAGGCGCCCGTTTCCAGGCGCCTTTCCGTAGAATCGTCCGGTCGGCGTCGCGCCGATCGATTAGATATCACTTACCTGGTGATCCTGATCCGGCCTTCCACCATCGGGAAGAGCGGGCTGTTCTCCTGGATGTACCGGATAAACGCCTGCTGATCGGTCATTTCGAAGAGCTCGATCTGGGGTGAATCCGCGAGCATCGTGTAGTCGTCCCCGCCGGCGGCGAGGAACTCGTTGGTAGCTACCACGTAGCGACGACCGGGGGCCAGCGGGTTGTCGCCGACGAAGATGTCACCCACGCGCT
The DNA here is from genome assembly GCA_007130865.1 of Spirochaeta sp. Lineage (GTDB taxonomy): Bacteria > Spirochaetota > Spirochaetia > DSM-27196 > Alkalispirochaetaceae > Alkalispirochaeta. The sequence continues at coordinate 5,020 of SLRR01000194.1, forward strand.
GTCCCGCGGGTCGGGACGGGTCGAACTCGAACCGGAGTCCGCTCACCTGCAGAAACTTACCGGACACTTCCGGGAAGGAACTTACGCCGTGTTCCAGCATCGCGCGGATCTGCCGACCGTTCATATCCAGGCTGACGATCTCGTTGTTGAACGCCAGGATCTCCATCGCCTTCTCCAGGGTGATCTCGCCCAGTTCCGCCGACGCCCGGATACCACCACCGTTATACATCACGATGTCCGCGCCGGTGTAATCCCGAATCATATCGGTGACGAGATTGCCTAGATTGGTCTCCTGCGTGCGCACATGCTGCCGCTCTCCGTTCAGCATGATCCCTGTCTCACCGATTACCGTGTCCAGAGCGAACGCCGGCGCGACGATCAGTCCTGCCAGAACCAGGGCGATGATGGCAACCTTGGAACGTACCTTTGTGTTTGTCATTGTCGAAAATCCTCCTTGTTACTAACCTTTCTACTAGGGTAGCGCAAGAACACCGAACCATCAACCCTGTTGCGGCGAGTATCGTTGCAAGGTACCATGAGACGTGCACATCGAACTTTACGATGCACGGGAACAATCGGTCCGTGATTCTATCCAGAACGTTCTGTCCCGCGTCGACGATTCACTATTCCAGACCAGCGTGAAGATGGAAGACGATCTACGGCGTCTTTCCGAGGTTTTCTCCCACTTTCCCTCGATCCTGGACCAGCGCAGCCTCGGTAGCGAGGTTCAGTCCATGGAGACGCTGATCGACGTTCTTTACCGGGACGGGTGCGATCATACGATTCTCCTGCCTACCAAGGTGATCGTGGGACGGAGTTTCATGGTAGCCAAGTTCAATTTTTTCGGGTTCCTCCTGAACGTGTGCAACCAGCACGAGGCGCTTTCCGAGTACGGGGAAGAGCTGCAGAAGATCTGGGAGTACGCGATTTTCTCTCTCCTGATCGAAGACGTCTACCAGGTGATCATCGAGCGGGGCCCTCCTTACGATCCGCGGATACGCCGCCAGGCCGCGGTGGACCTGATTCATATGTGGGAGTTCCGGTTTGACCGGCACGTAAACGACTACGCCCCGACGATCGTGGATCTCTGGCGCGCGCGGAAACAGATCGTTCCCGTCTTTGGAACGATGATCGGCACGATGGAACTCGTCAATCTCTCCTCGCTCCTGCCCGAACGCTGGTACCGGTTTGTCGCTACCCACGGCGATGAAGAAGAGATGATGCAAGCTCTGGAGGAGTTCATCTTCGGCTTGATCTACGAGGATATTCTCTACGTCCGGGAGCAGATGCACGAACAGAACATCGCCTCCGTGGACCGGGAGCGACTCGAGACGATGCTCGGCCGGGAGAACCACCCGCAGGAAGTCAACAGTACCGACCCCCGTGAAATGTATCGTTTTTTCCAGCGCCGCAGCCGCCGCCTGGTACACCGCCGTCTGGCCGGTACGCCCGGTCCGCGCCGGACTCTGGAGGAGATTCTCCTGGCGTACCTGATCGAGGAAACTCTGGAGGGAAACCGCTGATTATCAGTCCTCCGGGGGTATCTCGAGCAGGCGCGCGCTGATCACCTCGTCGGTGCGGCCTCGGATCGCGGCAAGCACTGAATCCGACGGTTTGTCATCAAGCTTGATCGCGCATGACGCGGTGCGGTTCCCTGAGAAAATGACGTTCTCCACCTCCTCGGCGTTGATCCTGGCATCCTTCAGTTCCCTGAGAACGTTTGCCAGCACGCCGGGCCGGTCCTGGTGTCGCACGACGATCTGGTAACGGGCGGGAGTCCGAGGGGATCGGTTCACCCAGTTCTCGACGCGGCCGGTGCGCCGATACACATCGATGATCCGAACCGCTTCATCCGCGACCGCTTCCTGGGCCTGCGTTGTGGACGCCCCGATATGGTGCGTCAGAACCAGGTTGGGGCAGGTTTGCAGCCGGCTTTGGACGGTGCCTTTCTTACCTTCCGGCTCATCGTTGAAAACGTCCAGGCCGGCGCGGATATGTCCGTTCTCCAGCGCATCCACCAGTGCTACCTCATCGATGATCTCCGCCCGGGCGGTGTTGATCAGTATCGCTCCCGGGCGCATCGCTTCCAGCCGCTTCCGGTCGATCATGCCCCGGGTAGCGTCGTTCAGGGCGGTGTGGAGCGAGACGATATCGCTTTGTTTCAGCAGCTCGTCCACGGTCTCGCAGTAACGGAGACCTTCCGCCTCGGCGCGATCCGGTGTGAGCGAGCGCGACCAGGCGCACACGATCATGCCGAACGCTCGTGCACGATGAGCCAGTTCGCGGCCGATCTGACCATACCCGGCGATTCCGATCACCGAACCGGCAAGACCGTTCGCTTTTGAGTATGCACCCTTGTTCCAGAGTCCGGCCCGGAAATCGGCGGTGTTCTCCGGAATTCTGCGGTCCACCGCCACGATCAGTCCCATGGCCAGTTCTGCTACGGCGATCGAGTTTTTTCCGGGACAGTTGGCGACGAACACTCCGCGGGAGTTTGCGGCGTCGATATCGATTGTATTGACACCGGCACCCGCTCGTATGATCAGGCTGAGATCGTCCCCGGAATTGATCGCGTCCGCGGTAACACGAGTGGAGCGAACGACGAGAATCTCTACCCCATTCAGCGCTTCGGGAAGGTCGCCGGCGGAAAGCCCCGGCTGGTAATCGACCTGGAGCCCCTGCCGTGCAAGTGTATCCCCGGCGGACGCGGGAAAGGCATCGGCGATTAGTGTTTTCATATACCGAGGTTAAACCCACCAACGGGAATCTGCAATCATATTGATTGACGAAACGAGGGTGTCTGCGTATCGTATCCCGTGCAGAAAGCTGATCTTATGGACGGGAAACTGCTGGTAATTCTGAATCCGGTAGCCGGGAAGGGCAGGGCCCGCGCAGAGCGACCGGTTATCGAGGATACGTTTCGTACGTTCGGGCTGCCTTTTGAGCTCCGTGAGACCGAAGCGACCGGTCACGCCACGGTGCTCGCGGCAAACGCGTTCGACCGGGGATTCTCCCTTGTGGTTGCCGCCGGTGGCGACGGGACGTGCAACGAGGTAATCAACGGATTGATGGAGAGCGCCCGGGAACGGGGTACGGCTCCCGTTCTGGGAGTAATACCGGTCGGTCGGGGAAACGATTTCGGGTACGGCGCGGGTATTCCGAGTGACCCGTCGAGCGCACTGCAAATACTCCGGTCAGGTCGAGCCCAATCGCTCGATCTGGGCCGGATCGTCGGCGGCGACTATCCGCAGGGCCGGTACTTCGGCAACGGAGTCGGTATCGGGTTCGATACGATCGTCGGGCTGGAAGCGTCGCGCAACCGGTTTTTCCACGGGGCTCTGAGCTACGTCTATGGCGCGTTACGCACACTCGTGATCTACCCGGAAGCACCTGATCTGCGTGTCTCCTACAACGGTACGGAGCGCTCTCTGCGTTCACCCCAGATCTCGATTATGAATGGTCGACGCATGGGAGGGACGTTTTTCATGGCTCCCGACGCAGAGGTTTCCGACGGTCTGCTCGATCTATGCATGGCGGTGCGTCCGCTCCGTCGCGGTGAGATGGTGCGACTCATGGTGCGGTATATGAAAGGCACCCAGGCGCAGAGTGACGTTATAGAGACGGACCGCGTTCCCCGGTTCCACGTTGACGCACCCCGCGGCGGACTCGTCTGTCACGTCGATGGGGAGACTATCTGTACCGACGGAAAGTCTCTGGAGGTGGAGTGTGTGGAATCGGCGCTCAGGATGATCCGGTGCAGCGAACCCAGATTATACCACGATTCGTCACGACGGTAATCCGTGGTATCCTGCACGTGTTGTGCCGGATCGATGCGCGGGAGCTGGAGAAGCTGCCGCGACGCGGTCCCTATCTTATCGTCGTGAACCACGTCAACTTTCTTGAGGTGCCGATCCTCCATATTTTTATCCAGCGCCGCGTGCAGCCCAGGCGCGCGTGCTCGTTCATCAAGTCCGAGACGTGGAGCAACCCGTTCTTACGGTATCTCGCGGGAATCTGGCACGCGATACCGTTGCGTCGGGGAGCGGCGGACCTTTCCGCGTTCCAGGCGGCCCGGGAGGTGTTTCGCCGGGGTGATATTCTCATGATAGCCCCGGAAGGAACGCGTACCGGAAACGGTGTGCTCCGCCGGGGACATCCCGGTGCTGTTCTCCTGGCAACGAAGAACGATGTGCCGATCTATCCAGTGGCGCACCTGGGCGGACACCGATTGTACGAGAACCTGCGGAGGCTTCGTCGGACGCCGTTTACCCTCAGCGTGGGAGCACCGTTTTACGTGGAGGTCCCGGAAAACGGAACGTTGCGCAGATCCCTGCGCCGCGAGGTTACCGACGAGATGATGGGCCGGCTTGCGGTACTACTACCGCCGGTTTATCGCGGTGAGTACCGTGCGGCGGCGGAAAACGAGCCGCGTCACCTGCGATTTGACCTCGACCCTTCCAAAAAAGGAAAAAAATACTCGACAAATCGTGTAACTGATATAATACTGACAAAGGTGAAGCTATGATGTTACAAACGTATCAAGGAGGTTTGTGTGAGTAAGCGAGTTTTTCTGTTTTCGTTGATGGTCCTCGTGCTGGTTACGGGGGCGTTTGCCGCGGGTCGGCAGGAGCGCGGAGCGGCGCTGGACCCGATCTCTTCCGCGGATTGTCCGCCGGATCAGCGCGGTCATTTGGACGTCTTTTTTTGCGACAAGACCGGAGACCTGGTGGCGGATCTGCCCGAGGATGAGCGGTACTTGCTTGATCCGGACACGCTGATCTTCGCGTACACTCCGGTGGAGGATCCGGCGATCTACGAAGACATGTGGCAGCCTTTTATGGATCACCTGAGCGAAGTAACCGGCAGAGATGTGCGGTTCTTCAGCGTTGATTCCTATACCGCTCAGGTTGAGGCGATGCGCGCCGGTCGTCTGCATATTGCGGGTATTTCTACCGGCCCCACACCGTTTGCCGTGAACCTCGCGGGGTACGTACCGATCGCGATCATGGGCGGTGCCGACGGACAGTTTGGTTACACTCTGCAGATGTACGTCCGCGCCGACAGCGATCTGTATGACCTTACCGATTTAAAAGGAAAGCGTGTCGCCCACGTAACGCCCACGTCAAACTCGGGACACCAGGCTCCGATGGTACTGTTTCCTACGGTTGGTCTCTATCCCGGCGAAGACTATGACCCGGTGTTTTCCGGTAGCCACGAGAACTCTGCCCTGGGTGTAGTGGCGGGTGACTACGACGCCGCACCGGTCGCGTCGGAAGTAGTGGACCGCATGGCGGAGCGGGGTCTCTTTGACCCGGCGGACATCCGGATCATCTACGAGACCGATCCCTTCCCCACCACATCGTATGGTTTCTCCCACCGGCTCACGCCGGAACTGCAGGAGAAGATCCGGGAAGCGTTCTACACGTACGAGTTTGCCGGTACGCCCCTGGGCGACGAGTTCCAGGTGGACGGGTTTATTCCGATCACCTATCAGGACCAGTGGCGGGTGATCCGGACGATCCAGGAAGCGAACAACGTTCAGTATCGCCTGGAAGATCTTTAGGGGAAGATTCCCTTGCGCTGCGCCCCCGGCGTAGCGCATATTTACAGTCGAACACGTACACGGTGCGGCGCGAGGGATCGCGCCGCACCTTTATTTCTATCCTGGTGGATCGATCCTGGATCGTTCCATATTTACGTATCCCGAATGGGAGGAACAGGGGTTACATGCTGAAGATTACCGATCTGAAGAAGAGCTATGGCAACGGTGAAATGGTGTTGAAAGGACTCAACCTGGAAACAGACCAGCGCCGACTTACGGCGATCATCGGCTCCTCCGGTGCCGGAAAGAGTACGCTCCTGCGGTGCATAAACCGCCTGGTGCCGGCCAACTCCGGTCGGATCGAGCTCGACGGCGTGAATATACTGGACCTGCATGGTCGAGCGCTGCAGGATACACGCCGACAGATCGGCATGATCTTCCAGGCGTACAATCTGGTGGACCGCCTGACCGTCATGGAGAACGTGCTCTCCGGCCGCCTCGGGTACGTGGGCATGCTTCGTGGTATTTTCCGCAGGTTTCCCCAGGAGGACGTGGACCGCGCCTACGCGCTTCTGAAACGGGTGGGTCTTGAACGGTACGTCAACAAACGCTGCGATGAGCTTTCCGGAGGTGAACGACAGCGGGTGGGTTGCGCCCGGGCGCTGATGCAGAATCCGCGGATCCTGCTCGCGGACGAACCGACGGCGTCGCTGGACCCGAAGACGTCGGAGCGGATAATGGAACTAATCGCACGGATTACCGACGAACTGGAGCTGCCGGTTCTGATCAATCTCCACAACGTTCCGCAAGCCCGGACCTACGCGGATCGCGTTCTCGGCTTACGTCACGGGGTGATGATCTTTGACGGTAACCCCGACGAACTTACCGACGACTGGCTTGAGAGGATCTACGCCGGACATGAGGACGACCTTAAGGAACAGCTGAAAGTCGCCCCCCTGGAGCAGGACGATGAGTAGTTCCGTGTCCGGATATCGGTGGCGTCGCCCCCGGTTTATCGAGAACCCTTATCTCCGGTACGCGCTCCTTGCGGCGGTGCTGGTGTATCTCGTCGTCGCTTTGAGTAACCTGCACGTCAATCCGCAGCGTGTCCGTGAGGGTATTCCCCGGGCTGTTCAGATGTTTCGCGGAGCGGTTCCCCCGGATTTCCAGTCCCGGGGTCGCCTGATCGTACGAGGCTTTATTGAGAGTATTCAGATGACCCTGATAGCTACCGCGGCGGGTGTCGTTTTGAGCGTTCCAATCGGGTTCATGGCGGCGAAGAACGTGGTGATCAAGCCGGTTTACGCGGTGGGCCGCGCGATCGTCGTGGTTGCCCGGAGTCTGCATCCGGTGGTAATGGGCGTGCTCTTCGTCGCTGCCGTGGGGTTCGGAGCGTTTGCCGGTATCCTGACGCTCATCGTCTACACGATCGGATTCGTGGGAAAGCTCCTGGCGGAAGCGATCGAGGAGATCAAGTACGGTCAAGTGGAAGGAATTCGCTCGACCGGCGCGGGGTACCTGACCACGCTGGTTTACGCGGTCTTTCCCCAGATCCTTCCCCGTCTCATAGGGTTGTCGATCTACCAGCTTGACATCAATCTCCGGGCGTCGGCGATCGTCGGGCTGGTCGGTGCCGGTGGGATCGGAGGCACACTTAATACGGCGTTCGGCCGTTACGATTACGCTACGGCCTCGGCGATTTTACTGGTAATGATCGGGATCATTCTGGTGGCGGAGGGAATCAGCGGACGCTTACGGAGGTTGACCAAATGAGCGAGGCAGGTAGAAGCGCGGCGTACGCGACCACCGGATCGTCCGGTGAATACGACCATTATGCCTGGGTCCGTTATACTCCGCAGGAACGTTTCGCCCGGACCGTTGGACATTTGATCGTGGCGATCCTGCTCTACTGGGCACTCTCCACGGTGGACATCTTCTGGCCCTGGGTTTGGACCGCTCCCGCCCAGATCAGCGACATGATGTTCCGCATGTTTCCCCCGTCCATGGCGCAGTTCGGGCCGATAGTGTGGGCGCTGTTCGAGTCAATCAATATAGCTATACTCGGCACGATCGGGGCGGTGATTATGGCGCTGCCGATTGCCTACCTGGGCGCGCAAACGGTGACGCCCAACGCGCTGACGCTCTGGTTTGCCCGGTTAATCATCGTGGCCACACGCTCGGTGGATACGTTGATCTGGGCGCTCGTCTTCGTTGCGGTCATCGGACCGGGGCCGCTAGCGGGTATTCTGGCGGTGGCGTTCCGCTCGATCGGGTTCCTGAGCAAGCTGATCGCTGAAGCGATCGAGGAGATCGACTGGGGACCGGTGGAAGCGCTTCAGGCATCGGGAGCGTCCCGTGCGCATATCATCACGTACGCGATCGTCCCGCAGGTGATGCCCAGCTTCTGGGCGATTACGATTCTCCGGTGGGATATCAATATCCGCGAGTCCACGGTGCTCGGCCTGGTCGGTGCCGGAGGTATAGGCCTCCTCTTCCAGGGCGCGATCGATCTCTTTCGGTGGAATACGGTCTCGCTGATTCTGATCGTGGTCGTCCTGGTGGTGTTCGCCGGCGAGCTGATCACCGGATTCGTGCGGAAGAAATTACTTTAGATACTCCCCTGGAGGTTCGGCACCGTGCCGATGAAGGGTGCCACCGGTGATATGGACGAGGTAATCGTAAGCAGGATTCGCAAGCTTCTCAGCCTGGCCACCTCCGACGTGGAGGAGGAAGCCCGGGCGGCGATGCTGAAAGCTCAGGCGCTGATGGCGGCGCACGACCTGCGCATGGACCAGGTCGGTGCGGAAGCCGGCGAGGAGGACGGTGCGGTGGTGGAGGAGACCGTGGATAAAGAGGGCCGTACGATCCAGTACTGGCAGAAACTGCTTACCACGGTGATCACCCGCAACTTCCGCTGCGCCGTCGTTTACCGGTCGTACCGTAACGGAACCCGGGATATCGTGATCGTCGGGATGCCCGAGGATGTTCAGGCGTGCCGGGAGACGCTGACGTTCTCGTTCCGGTCGGCGCGCAACTGCTGGGATCGGTACCGTCGAACCCGGAAATTCCCGGAGCGGAAAGCCACGGAACGGGCGAAGAAGGATTACATGATCGGGTTTGCCGCGGGGCTCCGGGACGCCTTTGCCTCGCAGGTAAAGGAAAAGGCGATTGTTCTGTCCCGTAAGCAGAAAGTCGACCAGCACCTGAACGGTATGCGTCTGCGCAGCGAGCCTGCGGTGCGTCGAAATATCCGGGTCGACCGCCACGCGCAGCAGCGCGGGTACGAAGAAGGACGGCGTGGTCGAGGCGGGTTGCTGGAAGTATGAACGCCGCGCGCTCGGGATTACTCCTTGATCGCTCCCGCGGCGAATCCCCGTTTCAGGTGCTCGTGGAAGAACAGGTAGAAGAGAATCATCGGAATCGTGGCGATCACCAGCGCCGCAAATAGCAACCCGTAATCGCGGGACATCCCGCCGGCAAAAGCGTTTACTCCCACGGGAAGACTCCGTAAAGCCTGACGGCTTGTAAGAACGAAGACGAACACAAACTCATTCCAGTTTGCGAGAAATGCGAAGATCGTCATTGTGGCGACCACCGGCGCCGCGATCGGCCGGATCACGTGCCAGAATATTTGAAGGTACGTTGCTCCATCGATGCGAGCGGATTCTTCCAGCGCTCCCGGTATTCCCTTGATGTAGGATGTAGCCAGGTAGATCAGGAAGGGCAGTCCGAATCCAACGTACGACACCACTACGGCGAACCGGGTATCCGCAACGCCCGCCCGGGTGGCCATCACGAAGAGCGGTACCAGTACGGAGTGAGCCGTTACCAGGAGTCCCATAATGAAGAAGGTGTATACCAGTGCAGAGATACGGTAGTTGAATTTGGCCAACCCGTATCCCGCGGCCAGCGCCAGAATAACCGATATTGTGGTGGCCACTACCGCGTAGTACACGCTGTTGGCCATGAGCATCCCCAGCTGACCGCGTTGCCAGGCTACCGTGTAATTCCGGACGTGTATCGTGGTGGGGAGCGAGAATATGTTCCTGACGATCTCCGGGTGTGGTTTCAGGGAGCTGTATCCCAGCCAGACCAGCGGTGCGATCGTAAGCACCGTGAACGCCACCATGAATACGTACGAGAATATACGCCACGCCAGAAGTTCCCGGGGGTTGTCGATCATCGTACTGCTCATGGTCCCCTCCTATTCGTACCGGCGTTCGACGCGACGGAAAACCGCCAGCAACGCCGTGATCAGACCGAGACTGAGAAACACGATCATCATCGATATCGCGCTGCCGTAACCGTAGTTGTAGTATCGGAACGTATTGAAATACATGTATATCGCGATCACTTCGGTGTAATGAGCGGGACCGCCACCGGTCATCGCGAAGATAAGGTCGAAGCTCTTCAGGCTGCCGGCGATCGCAAAAACAGCGGTCGTAAAAACTATGTTGGTCATTTGCGGCAGAATTACCCGGAAGAGGATCTGATGCTCCCGAGCTCCGTCCATGACGGAAGCTTCAATAATATCCGGCGAGATCTTGTGCAGGTTTGCCAGGAATATCACCATGTAAATCCCGGTGTAATACCAGAGGATGACTCCTAGTATCGGGAAGATCGCAAAGTCCCGGTTCTCGAACACCGCGAAAACATACCGGGGTTCATCCCGGATTAGACGCATCAACTGCGTGACCACTCCCGCCGGTGAGAATATCTGGTTCCACAGTTTGGCCACGACGATCGCGGAAACGGTAATCGGCAGAAAGATCATCGTATCAAAGAATTGGTGTCCTCCCACCATGCGACGGTAGATTATGTACGCGAGGAGAAAGCCGAACGGGATCTGCCCGAATACGGAAACCGCCACGATCAGCATATTGTTGCGCAAGCCCAGGCGGAATACCGGATCCGCCACCATGCGTGTATAGTTTCCCAGGCCGATCCACTCGGGAGTTCCGAAGCCGCCCCATCGGGTAAATCCGAGGACGAAGCTGAACGCGATCGGAAACAGTATTACCGCGGCGTATACCAGGACTGCCGGTCCCACCAGAATCGCGTAACTGAGACGCTTCTCCGCAGTGCTTGTCATCGTTTTCCCTTGTGCTCGCGGGTGGTCCCGCCGGCGATAGCGCGAGCGCGTACCGGCGGGAGTGCCCGCGGATCCTGCGTTATTGAGGACCCTGTGTCATTGCCGTCCGGTGTCGTTGGCCTCGACCCAGTCCTCGTACCGCTGCGCCACCTGTCGCGGTGTCAAACGGCCGAACATCATCTCCTGCAGCGCGGGATGGAGAACGCCCATGCCCTCTGCGTCGAGCACCGCATCGATCACGTAACCCCCGGGGGTCGTGCCGAGAAAATCGGAGAGCTTTCGCGTCAACAGCGGTGCGTCGGGACCGACCGCGTCCACCAGTGCCGGCAGCCAGCCCTGTTCAACTTTGATCGCAGAACCCTCGGGCCCGGAGAAGTGATAGATCCACTCCCAGGCGGCATCCGCTTTCTCTCCGGTGAGGTTGGCGTTCATGCCGAACCCGGTGCCGGCAACGATCGCCGTGGAACCGGCCTGTCCCCGCTCATTGGGAAGCCGCGGAAAGACGTTGTACGCGGTGTATTCCTGCTGCGCCGGCGTGAGTTCCGTGGCAAGGTTGCTCGTCCGCCAGCCACCGTCGATGAAGTACACCGCCCGTTCGTTCACGAAGTCCGTCAGGGCCTGGCCGTATTCCGCCTGGTTCACGCCGGGAGTGAACATCTCCTCGTCGGAAAGTATTTTAATCACCTCCAGTGCTTCCACGAACTGCCGGTCGGTAAAACCGGCGTCTCCCGCGATCGCGCGGTCCATCCAGTCGCGGCCTCCCGTGCGCTCCACCAGCGCGCTCAGCAGGGTGCTCTGCATCTGCCAGCCGCCGGCGTTATCCATCGCGATCGGAATGTATCCGGCGTCGCGGATAACGTCGCCCTGTTCCAGGAGTTCCTCGAATGTTTCCGGGAACGTGAGGCCCAGCTCGTCCAGGAGCCGCTCGTTGGTAAACATCACATGGGTCGCGGTAATCTGCTCGGGAAGTTCCCAGATCTCACCGTTTGGGCCCTGCGGGGCGAGCGCCGCCGGTGCGAACTCATGGCGAATGTTGTCCACCCAGGGACGCAGGTCCTTGACCAGCCCCGCGCCGGTGACGTCACCGGTCCGCTTCCCGGGCCACAGGAACATCACGTCCGGAAGCTGTCCTGCCACGGCCATCGCCTGCAGCCGGTTATGATACGCCTCGTCGAAGAGGTAATCAAACTGGAGCCGGATGTTTGGATGCGCCTCCTCAAATGCTTTCCGTACTTCCTCGAAGTTGTCCGTTGAGACGTTGTCCGCCAGGTCGAGGTAGTGGAACACCTCCAAAGTGATCACATCGTCGTCGACGGCTTCTCGTGACCCACCGGCCCACACCAATCCCGTCGCCACGATCATCGTGACGAGCACCAGAAAAAACCGTTTGTGTAGCATTATATGCCACCTCCCTTTGGTCCGGAGCGTTTGGCTCCGTGCCGAATTCCAAACCCGGACCCGGTGTGAACCTGCCTTCCTGCCCACACCGGACCGCATCGGGTTATTCCCATTAGTCACCCGGGCTCGAAGCGCCCATGATAGCCTCGTTGAACCCGCTCAGAACTTCGTCCCGGCCGTGCCGATTGCGTATATCACCGAGCGGAAAAATCTGGTCGGAGAACAACCGGTCGAGCATCATCCCCGCGGCCCCGTAAACCACCGCGTTTTCTCCGAATGTTGAAAAGCAGATCTCGCACCGAACCGGTGTTTCGTAGGGCCAGTTACGTTCTATCTCCTCCTGGAGAATTGTCTCCAGCTCGTGACGGTACTGCAGGATATCGCCGCCGATGAACAGGTGATCCAGATTCATCACGTTTATAACAACCGCGATATTTCGCGCGAGCTCCCGGAAAAACCGCTCTCTCATAGTGGCGTCCACAGCCACCCGGGCCGCTTCCTCGTCGGTCAGGGAGAACTGCCCTGAGCCCTGGTGATTATAGAACGCGCTGCGGAACTCGCCGGCGGTAAAGTTGGCTCCGGGATAGAGTGTGCCGTTAATTACCACACCGATTCCAACGCCGATACCACCGTAGAGATGTCGGCCCGCGTCGCTGGATCGCATCTGCACCAGGACGTATAGAAAGTCGTGGATATCGGTGCTTCGGTGAAACGTGAGCTCCCCCCAGGCGGCGGCATTGGCGTCGTTCTCCGCCACCACAGGCACGTCCGTGCGATCGGAGACTTCCCGTTGGAAGTCGTACTGTTTGAGCTTCATCGGGATCGAGCCGGCTACCTCGTTCCGGATCGAGTTGACGAGTCCACCCATAGCTACACCGATCCCAAGAAGAGATCTCCGGTCATCGCCAAGGTCCACCAGGAGCTCTTCGATTATCGTAAGCAGAAACGTCGTAAAGCCGCGTCCCTCGTCCTCGCGACGCCGGTCCTCAGTCCAGGTACGCAATACCCGGCCGAGGAGATCACAGTGAGCGGCACGGTAGAAGCCCGGTTGCAACTCCATGCCGAGAACAGAGCCGTGCCGGGGATTGATCCGGAGCAGTACCGGCCGCCGGCCACCCTGTCGTGAAGCGTCTCCCTGGGCGACCTCCTCGATGATCCCCGTTTCGACGAGCTCATTGACCACGGAGGAAACGGTCGATTTATCCAGACCCAGAAGAGCCGCCGTGTCCACGCGACTGAGCAGGGGAGTACGCCAGATAGCGCGCAAAACACGGGAGCGGTTCATAATCCGATTTCGCTTGCCTGCGGTTGCCACCCGTGCTACACTCCTTAATTGGTTGGTTTTAAAACCAACTACAGTGTTCCACGAGTTCGGTACGCTGTCAAGGAAAACTTCACGGGAGCGACCTATGATCGATCTTTCCGGTACCTGGCGACTGACCGACGACACAGGGGAGTGCTCTCTTCCGATCGAGCTGCCGGGAGACACGTTCACGGCGCTTCTGGAAGCGGGCAGGATACCCGATCCCTACCATGGCCGAAACGAACTCGACGTGCAGTGGGTAGGTCATCGAACCTGGACGGTGGAGCGTGATTTTCACGTGGATTCTTCTCCTGCGGTCGAGACGGGTGCCGTCACCGACGATGAAGCGAGTGTTCCACGCAGTATCCTTGTCATAGACGTGGTGGATACCGTGTCGGAGATCGCGATAAACGGACGGGTGATCGCGCACACGACAAGCATGTTCCTCCCGGTGCGGGTCGACGTGGCTCACGTTCTCAAGCCGGGTAACAACACGATCCGGATCACGCTGTACAGCGCTGAAGCGGAAGCGCAAAGGCGGGCCGAAACGTTGCCGTACCCCGTACCGCACCAAATCTACCCGGTGCAGTCGATGCACCGGAACCTCCTGCGGAAAGCGCAGTGCCACGCCGGGTGGGACTGGGGACCGGCGATGATGGTGTCCGGTGTATACGGGCGAATCGGAATCGAGGAAACACCGTCCTGGGCGATCGTCCACGCCTGGGGAGTGCCCCGGCGGGAGAAATCAGGCTCGTCACGATGGAGAATACCGGTGGTACTGGAGCTGGATACAGATGGCGGCGGCGACATCCGCCGTGACACCGGCGGCGACATCCGCGAAGGTGACCACCGCCACCGCGACGGTCGCGACGACGGTCCTCACACCTACAGCGACGCTGACCGCGACCGGTCGGGAGAGCTTCCCTCGGTCCACGTGCGCGTGCTCGACCCGGCGGGAGTCGAGATCGCCTCCGGAGAGGAGTTCGAGATTCTCCGCGACCTACGAGCGTGCAGGGTTGATTACCGTTCGACCGACGACAATCCTTCCAGGGATACGGCCCCGACCGTCCGTCTCCGGGTGTCGGTTTCCGTAGATAGCCCCGACCTCTGGTGGCCCGCAGGGTACGGGAAGCAGACGCTCTACACGGTGGAGGTTCACGCCGGAACGGCGATCCGGGCGTTCCGTACCGCTTTCCGCACGATCCAACTTGTCAATGAGGAGGATGACCACGGTCGGAGTTTCGCCTTTCGCGTGAACGGCCGGGACCTGTGGGCCCGGGGCGCCAACTGGATACCGGTTGATGCGTTTCCCTCGCGGCAGACGCCGGAGCGGTATCGTGCGCTTCTGGAGGATACCGTAGCGGCGAACATGAATATGCTCCGTGTGTGGGGAGGCGGACAGTATGAGCCGGATCTGTTTTACGATATGTGTGACGAACTTGGTATCCTGGTATGGCAGGACTTCATGTTCTCCTGTGCGCTCTATCCCTCGGAGGCGTGGTTTCTCCAGGAGGTGCGGCGGGAGGTGACGTACCAGGTTAAGAGGCTCACGAGTCATCCCTCGATAGCGGTCTGGTGCGGTAACAACGAGAACGTGGGGGCCCTCGGATGGTACCGGGAATCCCGGGAGAACCCAGGAAGGTACCTTATCGATTACGACCGGCTCAATTCCGGAGTGGTGGGAAGTACTGTTCGTGCACTGGACGATACCCGGGCATTCTGGCCGAGTTCTCCCGCGGCGGGCGAGGGAGATTTCTCCGACAACTGGCACGACGACAGCGCCGGGGACATGCATTACTGGAGCGTCTGGCACGAGGGAAAACCCTTTGACGCGTACCACCAGGTGACGCCCCGGTTCTGTTCCGAGTTCGGGTTCCAGTCGTTTCCATCGATCCACGGGATCAGGAGCTTCACGGAGGAATCGCAGCATAACCCTACCGCGCCGGACCTGGAGCATCACCAGCGCCATCCCCGGGGAAACACCGTCATCACGGAGACGATGACCCGTTACTTCCGCTTTCCTTTTGATTTCGGCGATTTCCTGTATCTCAGCCAGGTGCAGCAGGCGATCGCGATCCGTACCGCCGTGGACTTCTGGCGCAGTCGCCGGCCGGTGAGCATGGGCGCGCTCTACTGGCAGCTGAACGATCTCTGGCCGGTGGCGTCCTGGTCCAGTATCGAGTACGACGGACGGTGGAAACTGCTGCATTTTGAAGCACGGAGGTTTTTTGCCCCCTGTCGCCTCGTGTGTCAGGTGCACGACGGCACCGTGGAAACGTGGCTCATCAACGATACCACACGGGAGATCGCCGGCGGAGTGACTGTCCGGGCGCTTTCCTGGAACGGTGAAACGTTGCTGGAAGAAACAGTTCCTGTTACCGTCGGTGCCGATGCCGCAGGCGCGGTAGATCGTCGGAGTCTGGAGGACGTTCCGTTTGAGCGAACGGCGGCGTTCGTGGTTGCGGAATGGCACGCGCCGGGATCCCGCGTCGCGGAGAGCGCTGAGCCGCTCCCCGTAGTGGAGCGGGGCTGGACGTTCCTGACGGAGCCCAAGCGATGCGAGCTTCAGCCGCCGGTGATCGACCTGCGAATCGGCGCTGAAACGGATATCCGGTCGTCTCGGGAGACGACCGTGGCTCTCCCCGTCCGCGTGGAATGCCGGGAGGCGCCGGCGTTCTTCCTGCAGCTGGAGGCGAGCGACCCCGGTGCTCGGTTTAGCGACAACGGATTCCTGATTCTGCCCGGGGAGGAACGGACGATCATGGTAACCGGTACCGATGGCTCCGTTGAAATCCGCACACGAACTTTACGAAGTACATACTGAGGAGGCTGACGATGAGCAACAGAACCAACCACACCCGACGCAGCAGCAGCGACTTCCCGGAGGACTTTCTCTGGGGAGTGGCTACCGCGAGCTACCAGGTGGAGGGAGCGGTCGGTGAGGACGGGCGCGGCGAGAGTATCTGGGATGCGTTCTCCCGGACCCCCGGGCGGGTGCGTCATGGGCATACCGGGAACGTCTCTGTGGACCAGTACCACCGGTACCCCGAGGACGTGCGCCTCATGGCGGACCTTGGGGTTGGTGCGTACCGGTATTCGATCGCCTGGCCCCGGATTCAGCCGGAAGGAACGGGCGCGATAAACCCACGCGGTCTTGATTACTACAAGCGTCTGAGCGACGAGCTTCACCGGCAGGGTATTCGGAGCGCCGCCACTCTGTATCACTGGGACCTCCCGCAAGTACTGGAAGACGCCGGGGGATGGCCCCACCGGGATACGGCGTACCGGTTCCGGGACTACGCGGCGGCGTGCTTCCGGGAACTGAAGGACCACGTGGACATGTGGATAACACTCAACGAGCCCTGGTGCAGCGCGGTACTCGGATACGGAGTCGGAGAACACGCACCGGGACTGCGCGACCGGACGCGGTCCTGGGCGGCGGCGCACCACCTGATGCTGGCGCACGGCCTGGCGGTGCAGGCGTATCGGTCGGAGCTCGGAACAAGCGGAGTCCACCGGAAAGCCCCGATCGGGATCACCCACAACCTGGAAACGCCGCGTCCCGCCACGCAGCGTCCTGGAGACGTGGAAGCGGCGGATCGTGCGATGGATATGCGGACGCGCTTCTTTTTTGACCCGCTCCTCGGCGGTCCGTACCCGGAGAGACATTTTGCCGCGTATCCAAAAGAGACGCCGCCGCCGGTACATGAAGGTGATATGGAGGTAATCGCGGAACCGATCGATTTTCTCGGCCTCAACTTCTACTGGGAACCGGTAATCGCCGCCGATCGGGACGATCCCGAGGGATTCCGCCTGGTGGAGAGTCATCATAAGACCACCGATATGGGTTGGCCCGTCACTCCCCGGGGCCTCTACCGACATCTCCAGTGGGTATGGAAGGAATCGGGGGGGCGGTACCCGCTCTATATTACGGAAAACGGGTGTGCTATGCCGGACGAACTCACTCCGAGTGGACTGCGCTGCCATGATCCGCGGAGAGTATCCTATCTCCGCGAGCATTTTACCGCAGCCCTCGACGCGATCGAGGACGGTGTGGACCTGCGTGGTTATTTTGTATGGAGCCTGATAGACAATTTTGAGTGGTCCTACGGGTACACGAAGCGGTTCGGCTTGATCTACGCCGACTACGTTGACCAGCGGAGAGTTCCCAAGGACAGTTATTACTACCTGCGGGAAGTGATCTCCGGCGTGGAAGAGCTCTGACTATGGCTGACACGGGAACGAACACCATCGTTTGGGACCTGGTTATCCCGACTCCCCGAAGTTGCCGGCGGAAAACCGGAGAGTTTGTTCTGCCGGAGGAACTTCGGGTGTGGTGCGGTCACGGCGCACTCCTGCCCACCGTCCGGACCGTACTCGCCTCGATCCGGCGCATCCTGGAGCGATCACCACGGACGGGAGAACACCCCCGGCGCTGGTCATTGGTGGAGAACCGAGACGATGCGCATGTGTACGTCACCTCGAGTGGAGACCGTTCTCACGGTGCGGACCTGTCGGACGCGCATGAGCTTTGCGTGGAACAGAACGTGATCCGTATTTCCGCGGTTTCCACGGCCGGGGTTGCCGGGGCGCTGGCTACACTGTTTCAGGCGACGCTTCAAGCGACGTTTCCGGCGACGGTAGTTCCTGAAACGCACCAACCGACGCCGGCTCCCGGGACGCACCGGGCACCGTATCTTCCGGCGGTGGAGATAGTTGACCATCCGGAACACCAGTGGCGCGGGTTCATGTTTGACGTGGCGCGGCACTTCTTCCCCTCGGATTCGCTCGATCAGTTGCTGGATATCCTGTGGTTACTCAAACTCAACCGGTACCAGCTGCACCTCACCGACGACCAGGGATGGCGCGTACCGATCGAGGGGTATCCCCGCCTTACCGTGATCGGGAGCGTGCGCGACGACGGAACCAGCGAGAATGGAACCTGCGGCGGGTACTATTCGCGGGACGAGCTGGATCAACTGGACCGAACCGCGGCGCACCTGGGAATCGAGGTCATTCCCGAGATCGATCTGCCGGGTCACGCGTCGGCGGCTATCACGGCGTATCCCGAGCTGGGGTGCACCGGCCGGGCCCCGGGCGTCGCCACGCGGTGGGGTATCTTTGACGCAGTTCTGTGTCCGGTAGGGACCGCCACGGAGCGTTTCATAGATCACGTCTTCGGGAGCGTGAGCGAACTTTTCCGGGGCGACCATCTCCATATCGGAGGCGACGAGGTGCGCACTTCCACGTGGCACGAGAGCGGGTTGTGCCGGGAGTTCATCCGGGAGCACGGTCCCTCCCGAGGACTCGCCGGGGTCGATGACCTGTACGGGGTTGTAGTACGCTCCATGGTGGAAACCGTTCTGTCCCGTGGCAAACGTCCGATCGCGTGGGACGAAGCGTCCGAGCTCGACCTGCCGGGGGAGACGATCATCGCTAACTGGCGTGAGCCGGCGTACGCCGCGGCGGCGCTGCAGCGTGGCCATGATATTGTACTCGTTCCGCAGGGACGCCGAGCGTACCTGGATCACAAGCACCGGGACACCTCCCTCGAAGCGGGGCGCCTGGGGGTGTGCACCGTCCGTGACAGCGCATCCTTTGAGCCCAATCGGTACGTCCGGGAAGCGGTCTACGCCGAGCCCGACGGCAGCCGCGCCGGTGGCGGTCGTGGCGATACCGTCGTGTCGGCGGGACGCGTGCTGGGCGGGCAGGCGAATCTCTGGACGGAGGCGATCGCGTTCCATTCCCAGGCTGAATACATGGCAATCCTGCGAGTCGCCGCGATCAGCCAGGGCTTGTGGAGCGGCGATCCCGGCAACGATCGGTGGGACACGGGATTTCGCCACGCGCTGGAACGGTTTAGAACGATGATGTTCTCCCGGGGATACAACGTCTACCCGGGTCCGCTGGAGTAGCGCGGCTGGATCCGCGCGGTTCATTTCAAGCGTTGGATACCGGGCGGGCCGGGTCCAGGCGGGCTGTTCCGCGTGAGCAGGTCCGCGCGACCCGCGCCGCGCTGATTACCCCGTTGCACGGTCCGAGAGAAACGTGCGGATCGCCTCAAGAAACGACGGTCCGTAGCGTTCCGCTTTCACCTCGCCAACGCCGTGCACGCGCAACAACGCTTTTGTGTCGGTCGGGCGGATGCGGGCCATCACGCGCAGCGTCTTATCGCTGAAGATAACGTACGGGGGCACCTGCCGCGATCTGGCGAGATCGAGCCGCAGGTCCCTTAGAACCCGGAAAAGTTCTTCCTGGTCCGGACGGAGCGCAACGCCGGTGTCGCGATTCCTTCCGTCGGTTTCGCGTTTCCTTTCGCCGGTGGATGCCGGTTCCGGCCGAGCCATCGCGGTGAACCGTTCCCGGCCGTGCAGCACGCGGCGTCCGCTCTCGGTGAGAGAGAGCCCGCTCCGGGGACCCTCCCGGCGCGCGAGGAGTCCCGCCGCTTCCAGGTCCTGTGTCACGCCGATCCACCACTGTCGGGTCTGTTCCCGGCCTACGCCGAACGTCGGAAGCCGGTCGTGACCGAATTGTGTCACCCGGTCGGTGGTGTTCCCGCACACGATATCCGCCAGGTGATGCGCTCCGAACCGCTCGCCCGTGCGGATAGCGGCGGACATTAGTTTCTGAGCGGAGACGGTGAGATCCTTCCGGTGTACGTCACCGGTACACACGTCGCACCCGTCGCACTCGCCGCGGTGCTCCTGGTCAAAATGGGCCAGCAACTGCGTTCGCCGACACACGCCGGACTCCACGTAGCGCAGCATCGTCCGGAGGTTCCGCTCCGCTCGGTCTCGTTCGTCCGGCACCTGCATGCGCTCGATGTGGTACCGGATCTTGGCGATATCCTGCGGCCCGAAGAAGAGGCACGCCTCGGCGCGTTCCCCGTCCCGGCCGGCACGGCCCGTTTCCTGGTAATACGCCTCAACGCTTCGCGGGAGGTCCCCGTGGACGATCCAGCGCACGTTTGACTTATCGATACCCATTCCGAACGCGATCGTGGCGACCACCACCTGCGCCTCGTCTCGGACAAAAAGATCCTGCGCGGAACGGCGCGCGTCGTCGGAGAGTCCCGCGTGGTAAGGAACCGCTGTGATTCCGAACTCCTGGAGGCGCGACGCGGTTTCCTCTACCGATTTGCGGGTTGCACGGTAGACTATTCCCGACTCATCCGGGTGGTCGCGTACAAAGGAGAGGATCTGTTCACCTACGTGGTTCTTGCGTTGTACGCGATAGAAAATCTCCGGCCGGTCAAAGTCTCCGCGAATAGCCACGGGATCGTCGAGCTTGAGAAGGTCGATGATATCGTCCTGGACGCGCCGCGTGGCAGTGGCGGTGAACGCCGCGACAGGAACGCCGGGAAACTCTTCGCGGATAGTACTGAGCGACCGGTAATCCGGTCGGAACTCGTGCCCCCACTCGGAGATGCAGTGAGCCTCGTCTACGGCAAAGAGCGAGACTCCCCACTCGCGCAACGTTTCCCGGAACCCCTCCAGCGCGAGGCGTTCCGGTGAGAGGTAAAGTAGCTTCGTGTCACCGCGGGAGACGTCCCGATAGACCCGGCGAGCTGCTTCCGCGTTGAGGGAGCTGTTGATAAACGCCGCGGGAACGCCGTACTCCCGCGCGCCGCGCACCTGATCCTGCATCAGCGCGATCAGGGGACTCACCACCACGGTGAGTGGCGGCAGCAGCAGAGCCGGGAGCTGATAACAGAGCGACTTGCCGCCTCCCGTAGGCAGTGCGGCAAATACGTCCCGTCCACGGAGAACCGCCTCTAGGATTTCCTCCTGGTGGGGCCGGAACGAATCGAATCCGAAGGTGGTGCGGAGTGTCTTCAGGGGATCCATGGCGTTCTAATCGTCCCGTCGGGCTATATACACCGTCTGTGTATAGTCGGTGTCCTGCAGCGGATTGTGAAAGGTTACCGGTTCTGCCCGGCAGCCGGTAAAGACGGTGGACAACCGCGTCGTGAACGCGTCGTCGGGTCTGTCGTTGGACCAGAGTCCGAACACGCCGCCGGGACGAAGGTGATTGGCAACGCGACGCAGCCCGTCGGGAGTGTAGAACGAGGAGTTGTCCTCGTGGAGGAGCATATCCGGTGAATGGTCGATATCGACGAGAACCGCGTCGAACCGGCGACCGGGCTGCGCCGGATCAAACCCGTCCGTCGACGCGGCACGTGTAAAAAAATCACCCGTTTCCAGCCGGCACCGCGGATCCGCGGTGAGCTCTACTCCCAGCGGGATCAAACCTGACTCGTGCCATTCGATCACTGTCTCCAACGCCTCTACGACGATGAGCGACCGGACGCGGTTGTTCGCCAGAACGTCCCGAGCGGTGTAACCCAGTCCGAGACCGCCCACGACGATATCGAGATGTGGATCCGTATCCGCTCCGGTATCGGTAATCTCGCGCAGTCCGAGTTCCGCTAGGGCGATCTCCGACGCAGTAAAAAGACTCGACATCAGGTATTCTCCGCCCAGCTTGATCTCCACCACCTCCGTGTCGAGGGAGAGAATACGGCGACGACGCAAGCTGAGTTCGCCCAGGCGGGTGCTGCTGTGGGCGAGCTCTTCAAACAGAGGACTCATAACGCCGCTCATGATAGAGGAGCGACGGAATCGGTACAACGGGATCGTGCGAACTGATAGTGAGACCGGATCGCCGGCCAGGATCGCCCGACGAGATCAACCGTCGGAATCGATCGGTTGCGAATACCGGAAGAGCACTCCGCCGCTCCCGGGTGCCGCCACGGGCCGACCCGGACCGACGGGACGCGTCTCGCCGTCGGGGCCCCGTTCGACTTCTACCTCCTCTACGACCACCGTGGGTTCGGAATACCACGCGACAAACTCGTTGAACTCTTCCTCGATCTCCCGCTGGTATCGCGGAATTGCCGCGGAGTAGTCGGCTTCCTCGAGATCGCGGGCGATCCCGATATAATCACTGACGATGGTGCGGAAATCGACGCGTTGCTTGTCGGTACCGGTGGCAGTGGTCAGGCGTGACCGGAACGCGGTAAGCCGTTCTTCCTCCTGGTCGGTGAGCTCCGGGATCGCGAACTCCAGGCGGCCGGAACCCCCGTCCGGTATCCGAACCCGCTCTTCCATCACCACGTACCGGCCGAACATGCGCGTCTGTTCCACCCGGACACTGTGCGTGCCGGCGAGGATTCGACTCTGCGTGAGGTTGTCCCCCAGGAGGTTGTCGTTGACGTAGACGTGGTATTCACCGCGGGTTCCGGTATTCGATATCGCGAGTTGGCCAAAGGCGATCCGCTCCTCCGAGAATTGGTCGAGCATCGCCTCCACTACCAGGTCCGCCGTATCGAACACCTCAAAAATCGAGGTGATCGTCCAGGAATTGTCGTAGGTAACCGCTCCTTCACCGCGATCGTAGAGCGCGACGCGGAACACCGTTGTTCGCGCGTCGGGCCGGGCAATCGTTCCAAACACCACGTTGTCGTACCGCCCCCGTTCCGCCAGGGTATCGAGAGCGGCAGGGGTCGTGTTCAACAGCGGTTGTCCGAGCCGTTGCACCTCGTATCCGCCAAGAAGATCCAGGTTGACACCGATCGCCCGGGACACGGTCGCCGCCAGGGCGTCGGAACCGGGATCGTCGGAGGTGTTCAGAAGCGGAGCCACCGCGACCCTCGGTTGAGCTTGAGCCGATACGGTGGTCACGGACAGAATCGCCAGTATCACGGCCAATGCCGACAGCGAAATCCGACCGTTTAGAGTTGTTCGCGTCATATCACACCCTCACGTTTTCTGCCGGTTACGATGAGACGTTACACCGCCCATTATACACGATCGAGAGGAATTTCCCAAATCCACGGTGTAGAATTCGGCGGACGCTCCGTCCCGTTGGAGCGCCCGCCGTCGCGAGTCCTGACTAATTGGTCAGGCGGGACATCGGCTTTCCAACCCGAATACCGTTGGTGGGGCAGGCGGGATTCGCGTCTCCGACCGCGAACACCGTCAGTGAGGCAGGCGCGGCTTCAGGTAGCCGTAGGAGATCGTTCCTAGCATCGCCCCGGCGATCGCCAGGAGTATCGACCAGTAGCCGGTGCCGAGCAGTGCGTAAAGCGGTCCCGGACACGCTCCGGCGAGCGCCCACCCGAGACCGAAGATGATCCCGCCAAGGAAGTTGGCTTTGCCGTTGAACGGTTTCCCCTTGAGAGTGATCTCCGCGCCTTCAAGCGAACGCAACTTGAACGTCCGGATCAGTGCCACGGAGATCGCCCCCACGGCGATCGCGCTGCCTATTACGCCGTACATATAGAACGACTGAAAATGGAACATTTCCTGGATCCGGAACCAGGAGATCACCTCGCCCTTAACCAGAACGATACCAAAATAGACGCCGATCAACAGGTATTTGATTAATTTCATCGTGTCGCCTCCTCTTATTACAGTGCCAGTACCAGAGGCACGATGAAGTGAGATACCAGGAGTCCTCCGATGAAGAAACCGACCACTGCTACCAGGGAACTAAGTTTGAATAGAGAGAGTCCCATGATCGCGTGACCCGAGGTGCATCCGTTAGCGTACCTCGCGCCGAATCCCACGAGAAAACCACCGACAAGAAGCGAAACGAGCGCACGCGGTGTCGCCAGGTTTGCCGGCGCGAAAATCTCCCGCGGTTGCAGTTCCGTCGCTCCTTCGAGACCCCAGGTGGCAAAGAGAGCCCGGGCACCGTCGGAGATCGCCGGCGCACCGGTGCCGCCGAAAAACATCGCCGCGAGCGCGCCGCCGATCACAACGCCGACGATCAGAACGAGGTTCCAGGCGGAGTCCTTCCAGTTGTAGCGGAAGTATTCCGCCTTGAGCGGGAACACCGCCGCGCAGGCATGGCGCAGGGACGATGAGACACCGAACTCCTTGTTTCCCACAAAGAGAAGAATCGGCACCATCAGACCAAGAAGCGGCCCGGTCACGTACCAGGGCCACGGTTGTGACAAAAATTCAATCATTTTCCGTCGTCCTCCTTGCTTTGCAATATACTATTTATTACTATATTAGTAAAGCAATATGAAGCAGAGGGAGAGAGATGTTTTTACGACAGATTTACGACGAGGAATTGGCACAGGCGGCGTATATCATCGGTTGTCAGCAGACCGGTGAAGCTCTCGTGATCGACCCGGAGCGGGACATCGATCGATACCACGAAGTAGCGAGGGAGAACGATCTTGAGATCATTGCGGTGGCGGAGACGCATATTCACGCGGACTTTGTGAGCGGCGCGCGAGAGTTTTCACAGGATCCCGGGGTCACGTTGTACCTCTCCGGTCTCGGCGGCGACGACTGGTCCTATCGGTGGCCCGACGAGAAAACCAACGTACAGTACCTGAAAGATGGGGACGCGTTCATGATCGGAAAGGTGGAGATCGAGGCGATTCACTCACCGGGCCATACACCGGAGCACCTGAGCTTCAAGATTACCGACCTCGGCGGCGGCGCAACCGAGCCGGTAGCGGTAGCTACGGGTGACTTCCTTTTTGTCGGAGATGTAGGTCGACCGGACCTGCTTGAGTCCGCCGCAGGCGTGGTTGGAGCGCGGGAACCGTCCGCACGAACCCTGCGGCAATCCCTGGCGGACAGGGTCGCCCCGATCCCGGAGTTTGTCCAGGTGTTACCGGGACACGGCGCGGGCAGTGCCTGTGGAAAGGCTCTCGGCGCGATCCCCAGCTCCACGATCGGTTACGAACGGCGGTTCAATGGAGCGCTCAAGCTCGCTGAGTCCGACGCAGAGGGATTTGTACGGGAGATCCTCGCGGGGCAGCCGGAACCCCCGCTGTACTTCAAGCGTATGAAGCATGTCAATCGAGACGGAATCGAGGTCACCGGTGGACCGGTAGTACCGGATCATGTGGACGTACAGCGGTTCCAGGAACTGGCGTCGAGCGGCGCGGTCATCCTGGACGGTCGCGAGGATCGCCACGCGTTCATCGCTGAACACGTCCCCGGGTCGGTCTGCGCTCCCCTGGACGGTAGCTCATTCAGTAACTCCGCGGGCTCGTTTCTGAACGCTGACGATAAAATTCTTCTCATCCTTGAAAACGAAAGCCGGCTCGACGAGGCGACGCGAAAGCTCTACCGGATCGGCTTTGATGGTGCCGTGGGTTGGGTGTCCTTCGCGGAGCTGAAGGACGCGGGGCTCGCTACCGCGATCCTGGATACCGTCGAGTTTGACCGTTTCTCGCAGGCTGCGCTCAAGGAAGACGACGTAATTCTGGACGTACGGGGACTCTCCGAGTACGACGAGGGCCATATCCGGGACGCCGTGCAGACCGCCTACACACGGATCGCCGAGAACCTGGACTCCCTGGATCGCACCAAGCGATACTTCCTTTACTGTGCTTCCGGCCGACGGGCGACCCTGGCAGCGTCCTTTCTTGCGAGTCACGGGTTCTCCGTCGTTCTGGTCGACGGAAGCGGTGACGACCAGTTTGTCCGCGACGTAGCGTAAGCGGGGGCTGTCATGCAGTTGACGCTGGCGGTCCTCTTCGGTTCCGCCGTAGGTCTCTCCCTCGGGTTGACCGGGGGAGGGGGGTCTATCCTGGCGGTGCCACTGCTCGTATACGGCCTGGGGCTGGAACTCCGCGCCGCCGTGGCGATATCCCTGGTGGTGGTGGGGCTTACCTCGCTCTTCGGAGCGGCGATCCAGGCGCGGTCCGGGCAGGTACTCTGGCGCGCCGGCGCGATTCTCGGGGTCGGGGGAATCCTCGCGGCACCGCTGGGCGCGCGGATCGGAGCGCTCATGCCGGACGATCTGGTACTGACGCTGTTCGCGATCCTCATGGCGGTAGTCGGGTTTCGGATGGCCGCAGGTGGCGGCGAGTCACCGGAGGTCCCGGTGGGACGTTTTGCCTGCGCCCGTGATTCCGACGGTTTTCCGAGTCCGACGCTCTCCTGCGTCCTGAAGATGGGCGGCGCGGGGGCCCTTACGGGCGTACTCTCGGGAATCTTCGGGGTAGGCGGCGGATTCCTGTTGGTACCCGCTCTGGTATGGGTTGGGTCCGCCCGGATCGAGTACGCTCTTGCCACGTCCCTGGTGGCGATCGCGCTGATTTCCGTCTCAGGATTCATCGCGAACCTCGGTGCGGCCGGAGGAGTATCCATCGCGCTGGTCGTGTTGTTCGCGGCGGGCGCGGTAGCGGGGATGATCGCGGGAGCACGCTGGAAGAGGAGGCTTTCTCCGGTGGTTCTCGGCAGGGTTTTTGCCGTGGTGGCGATCGGCGCGGGGATCTACGTCCTCCTGCAGGTCTTTCTGGGATAACCATGAGGTGTTTAGAAGCGTGTTGATCTCTCCGGGGTAATTTCTTCTGTACAAGTAAGTTACCCCGGGACGACCCCGCGGATAACCGCTTTTTCTCCGCAACTCTCGCCGGTGTAGATATTTAACCGGGTTTTATCAACATGCTGCTGCATACCCCCCTTGACGAAGAAGTATTCGCAGTATATATTTTGACTAATCAAAATATATACTGCGAATGATACTAGAAAGGATTTTGTGTTATGAATGTTCGCCGCATGCTGTCGCAGCTGCTCCTGGCGCCGGTGCTCCTCTTCGGCGTGGTCATCCCGGTAATCGCCGGAGGTGCCGCGGAAGAACCGTCGGCGGAGGGTCCCCGGGATTATCCGTACGGAATCGTCGCTACAACCGGTATGATCGGCGATATTGTTCGGGAGGTAGCGGGTGACCGTGCTACCGTGCAGGTGCTTATGGGGGAGGAGGTGGATCCCCACCTTTACCGCCCGACCCGGGCCGACGTGGCGCGGATGCAGCAGGCGGAACTGATCTTCTACAACGGACTCAACTTGGAAGGGCAGATGAGTGATACCCTGATCCAACTCGCCCGTTCCAGTCCTGTGTACGCCGTAACGGACCTGGTGGACGAGGAACTGCTCATGGACCACGAGGAGTACGACGGGGCGTTCGATCCGCACCTCTGGATGGACGTGACGCTCTGGATGAACGCCGTGGACGCCGTGGTACGGACGTTGACCGAGTTTGATCCGGACAACGCCGGGGAATATCGGTCCCGAGGTACCACCTACCGAACACGCCTGGAAGAACTGGACCGGTACGTCCACGCCGTGACATCGACGCTCCCCGAGGACCGGCGCATTCTGGTTACCGCCCACGACGCGTTTCAGTACTTTGGCCGCGCCTACGGTTTGTCCGTCCTCGGTGTACAGGGACTGAGTACGGAATCGGAGGCGGGACTCGAAGATATCAACGCGGTTGTACGGCTTCTGGTGGACCGGGCGGTACCGGCGGTGTTCGCGGAATCCACGGTGGCGGACCGTGCGCTACAGGCGGTTATTGAGGGCGCTGCCGCCCGGGGGCACCGGGTGGAACTCGGCGGCGAGATCTATTCCGACGCGATGGGGCCTGCCGGGACGTGGGAAGGAACGTACATCGGAATGGTCGACCACAACGCAACGACGATCGTCAGGGCGCT
This sequence comes from Spirochaeta sp., assembly GCA_007130865.1. Taxonomy (GTDB): domain Bacteria; phylum Spirochaetota; class Spirochaetia; order DSM-27196; family Alkalispirochaetaceae; genus Alkalispirochaeta. The sequence continues at coordinate 32,825 of SLRR01000194.1, forward strand.
CGGAGGTGAAGCACCCGAGGGAGGGTTCCGTGAATACCAGGAGTGACGTTCTCCCGGGCACGCACGCGGGGACGGCGGGTGACGCGGAAATGAACCAGATGCCCGCGCTGCACGTACGGGACTTGACCGTAGCGTATCACCGTAAGCCGGTCCTCTGGGACATTGACCTGGACGTTCCCCCGGCGGTGGTGGCCGGCTTGATCGGTCCCAACGGAGCAGGAAAGAGCACGCTGATCAAGGCGGTTCTTGACCTGATTCCTCATGCCGGGGGCTCGGCAGAGATCTTCGGGAAGCCGTACCGTCGGCAACGGCGCCTGGTGGGATACGTACCGCAGCGGGAGAGCGTTGACTGGGAGTATCCGATCAACGCGCTGGAACTGGTGGCGATGGGATTGTACCGCCGGATCGGATGGTGCCGTCCCGTCACCGCGTCCTATCGCCAGCGGGCGATGGAGGCTCTGCAGGAGGTGGGGATGGCGGACCTGGCGCACCGCCAGATCAGCCGCCTCTCCGGCGGGCAGCAGCAGCGGATCTTTCTCGCTCGCGCGCTCGTGCAGGACGCGGAGATCTATTTCATGGATGAGCCCTTTGCCGGTGTGGATGCCTCCACCGAGAAAGCGATCATCGCGATCCTGCAACGCTTGCGGGAGCGGGGAAAGACGGTGTTCGTGGTTCACCACGACCTGGAGTCGGTGCGCGAGTACTTCGACTACCTGATCATGCTCAACATGCGAGTCGTCGCCGCCGGTCCTGTTCAGGAGGTGTTCACCTCGGAGAACCTGCGCCGCACCTACGGGGGACGCCTCACGCTGCTCGACCGCGCCGTGGATGCGATCGGAGGCGTACGGTCGTGAGCGTCGACGCGCTTCTCCGGGTGATGACCCTGGCGGAGTACAACACCCGGGTGGTGATGTTCGGTACGGTAACTCTCGGTGTCGCCGGCGGTATCATCGGAGTGTTCCTGTTGCTCCGGGGACGCGCGCTCCTGGCGGACGCGGTTAGTCATGCGGCGCTGCCGGGAGTCGCCGGGATGTTTATCGTGCTGGTGTATCTGGAAGGTCCGGCACGGAGCCTGCCTTTGCTCATGACCGGCGCCCTGATAGCGGGACTGCTCGGGATGGGGTGTGTCATGGTGATCACCCGTTTCACGCGTATTTCCCAGGATGCTGCCCTGGGTATCGTACTGAGCGTCTTTTTCGGGTTCGGTGCGGTGCTGTTGAGCATCGTTCAGAAGATGCGCGGGGCTCCCGCGGCGGGACTCAACTCGTTCATCTACGGTCGCACTGCCTCGATGGTCCGGACCGACGCGCTCCTGATCGGGGTTTCCGCGGTGGCGATCATCCTGGTGGCGCTGATTCTCTTCAAGGAACTCCGCCTGGTTACGTTCGACCCGGAGTTTGCCGCGGGTGACGGCTGGCCCGTGCAGCGCCTGGACCTGCTGCTCATGACCCTGGTTGTGGCGGTAACGGTGCTGGGTCTGCAGGCGGTGGGGATAATTCTGATCATCGCAATCCTGGTTGTTCCCGCCGCGACGGCGCGGTTCTGGACAGATTCGCTCCGTTGGATGGTGGTTGTGTCCGGACTGGTCGGGGCGGGCGGTGCGTACCTTGGAACGTCCATCAGCGCCGTGGCTCCCCGGCTTCCCGCGGGGGCGGTGATCGTATCGGTGCTGGGAGGCTGCTTCGTACTGAGCATGTTGGTCGGTACCCGGAGAGGAGCGATTCACCTCGCAGCGGAACACCGACGGATGGCGCGCACTACCTTGCAGCAGAATCTCCTGCGGGCGCTCTTTGAATGTGAAGAAGAGAACGCCTCGCGGGACGGTGAACAGCAACTGAGGTATCTGCGTCGGAGTCGCGGCTGGTCCCGCCGGGAACTCCAGCGGGCGATCGCGATGCTCCGGCGACGTAAGCTGATCTACCGGATCGGCGACGATGGCCCCTGGCACTTTACCGAGCGGGGCCGCGTGGAGGCCGGCCGGGTAACCCGGAACCATCGCCTCTGGGAGGTTTATCTCCTGGAACACGCCGACCTGGCACCGGCTCACGTTGACCAGGGGGCGGACTTTATCGAGCATGTCCTGGGCGACGCTCTCGTGGCGGAACTGGAGGAGGCGTTACCTCGGTTCGGACGTACCGTACCGCCGAGCGTTCACCGTCTGCGCCGGTCCCCGGGAGGTAACGCATGATTCTCTGGACCTCACTCGATACCTGGATCGTCCTGGCGGCGGCGCTGGCGGGAGCCTCCTGCGCTCTTACCGGCGCGTTTCTCGTCTTGAGGAAGATGAGCATGATGGGTGACGCGATCAGCCACGCAGTGCTGCCCGGAATCGCGATCGCGTTTATCCTCACGGGGAGCCGATCCGGCGTGATTATGCTGGTTGGAGCCGGCATCGTAGGAGTTCTCACGGCGGTGCTGGTGGAGACGGTCCGCCGGTATGGACAACTCGAGCAGGGCGCGTCCATGGGGGTAGTGTTTACCGTGCTCTTTGCGGTGGGACTGATTCTGATCGAACGCGCCGCCCGGCACGTGGATATCCACCCGGATCATGTCCTCTTCGGAGCGGTGGAACTGGTGCCGCTCTACACACTGACGGTGGCGGGTCTGGCGATTCCCCGAGGTGTAGTCGTGCTAGCGGTAGTACTGATCATAAACGTCTTGATCGTGACGGTCCTCTTCAAGGAACTGCGGATCGCTACATTCGACCCCGCGCTCGCCACGACGCTGGGTATTAATGCTACCGTCCTGCATTATCTGCTTATGACGCTCGTAGCGGTCACCACCGTTGCGGCCTTCGAGGTCGTGGGCAGTATCCTCGTCATAGCGATGCTGATCGTTCCCGGCGCGACAGCCCACCTGCTGACTCGGCGGCTTCTGCCTTTTCTTCTGGTCAGCGTGGCGACCGCCGTAGTCGCGTCGATTCTCGGGCACCTGGCGGCGATCGGGATTCCTCCCCGGTTCGGCGTGGAAGATGCTTCAACCGCAGGAGCGATCGCAACCATCCTGGGTTTCGGGTTCGGTACGGCCTTCCTTTTTGCACCGGAACAGGGCGTGATCGCCAGAATCTGGGATCGAGCGCGTATGCGGCTCACGATCGCTATGCAGGACGTGCTGGGTTTGCTGGTACGCAGCAGCGAACGGGCCCGCGTGGTCACGCACGGATCCGTTTCAGGAGCACTGACGTTGGGGGAAATGCGCAATGTGGAACGGTCTCCCTTTGCCGTACAGAGAAGAACACTCGCGATCGCACTGCTGCTGCTGCGTGCGCGCGGCATGGTCCGGCGCGAATCCTCGGGACCGTTCCATCTTACTGAGCGGGGAGACAGCGCTGCACGGGGGCTGCTCCGAACTCACCGACTTTGGGAGCGTTTCTTTTTTGACGATGGTCGGGTACAGTTGGACGAGTTGCATCCGGCGGCGGATATACTGGAACACTATACCGACGACGGCTTGCGTAACGCCCTGGCTACTCGTTTTGTTCAGGAACAGACAGACCCGCGAGGGAACCCCATACCTGGAGAGAGCGACCGGCCTGAAGGGGAGAAAAAAGAGGAGGTCCGGGAATAACGACCCGGAAGCGAGGAGACGGGCGCGTATGCCTTCAAGTACGGTTGAACAGTACATTAAGACGATTTATCAGGAAGAGGAGCGGACACAGGCACCCCTGGTACAGATGAAACGCCTCTCTCTCGCGATGGAGGTGACCCCCGGTACCGCCACGGCGATGGTGAAACATCTGGCGGACAACGCGCTGGTGCGGTATACCCCCCGGAAAGGGGTGTCTCTGACCGCGAAGGGACGGAAACTTGCACTGGCGATGGTTCGCCGGCACCGGCTGATAGAGACGTTTCTTGAGCAGGTGCTCGGCTACGACTGGTCCGAGGTCCACGACGACGCGGAACGGCTGGAACACGCCGTGTCCGAGACGTTTCTGCAGAGACTTGACGAGTATCTGGGTTTCCC
>SLRR01000131.1 GCA_007130865.1 Spirochaeta sp.
AGAACCGCCCGGATTCGGTAACGTTGATCCCGTTAAAATGACGCAGATCGATCCCGGGCATGACGAACGTCTCGGTATTGTCGTCCTGGCCGTATTCCAGTTCCACAATCGCGATATTGAACCCGTACGACGGCGAAGCAATACGCGTCTTCCACTCGTTCCCGGTGTCTGCGCTCTGAGCGGAAAGCAGGAAAACCGGCACCACGAACAGGAGTCCTGACAACAGTCCACCACGAGAATTGCTCGTTTCTCAGCCCTCGCATAGAAAAACCCGATTTACGTTGAAATGGAGGCATGTGCTTCCACTACCAGTATAGTACCAAACAACGACAGTGAACGAAAACACGCTTCAATTCCGGAAAAACCCTAACCCGCAGTATTGAGGAAGATGGATCAATCGGCGCGGAGATCTACACGCCCGACCGGTCAACGACGGCGGGCCGGATCCGGTTCCGTCGGCATCAATGAAAATCCCGGCTTCCCGGATCTACCGGTACACGGGAGAAGCGCGGGGTGAAGCAGGAGTTCACCAGAACGTGCACCACCCCGTCCCGGGACTGGATCGTCCCGGTAATTCCGAGACAGGGTGACATGAGAATGACCGTACGATACCGCTGATAAATCTTCTTCCAGACGATCAGGTTGACCAGACCCGTTTCGTCCTCCAGCGTGAGGAAGACCGCTCCTCCCGCCGTACCGGGACGCTGCCGGCAGATAACAACCCCCACGTACCCGACAGGCGCTCCGTCCGACAAAGACGCCACCCCCCGGGCGTCGGGCAGACCCCAGCGCGTGATCTCCTCCCTTAACGGTTCGAGCGGATGGCCCCGCACGCTGTGAACGGAGGCACGGTAATCCCAGAGGATCTCGTCAAAGGAGGAAAGCCCGGAAAACGTCGCCGGTGCCTCGTCTTCCCGGAGCAGAACCGGTTCACTCCCGGCGTTCCGGGTGTATCCGCGGTCCACGGACCCGAGTACTTCCCAGAGAGCATTCCGTCGTCCCGTCCCGAGGGACACAAAAGCGCCTGCGCGGGCCAGGGAAGCGAGAGATTGCCTGTCGAGTCCTGTGCGACGGGCCACGTCATGCACGGAACGGAACGGTCCGCCCGCGCAGGCCTCCTCGATCCGGCGCCGATCCCTTTCTCCCAGATCCTTGACGTACCGCAATCCCATACGGACCGAGGTTTTTCCGGATTTTGAGCCGGACTCTTCCAGGGTGCATTCCCATCGACTGGCGTTGATATCCAGGGGCAGTACGGCAACGCCCCGGCGCCGCGTATCCTCCACGATCGTCGCCGGCGAGTAGAATCCCATGGGCCACGCGTTGAGCAGCGCACAGGCAAACACCGCCGGATGGTGCGCGCGCATCCAGGCGGTAGCGTAGGCTATCAGGGCAAAACTGGCGGCGTGACTCTCGGGAAAGCCGTACTCCCCGAAACCGCGGATCTGCTCAAACACGCGTTCCGCAAACTCCCGCTCGATTCCCCGGGCAACCATGCGACCGATGATCCGCTCCCGGTGTTTCTCCATTCGACCCGTGCGGCGCCACGCCGCCATATCGCGCCTGAGCTGGTCCGCCTCGCCCGGCGTGTAATCCGCGGCTATAACCGCTACCCGCATGACCTGCTCCTGAAAGAGCGGCACCCCCAGAGTCTTCCCCAGAACAGGTTCCAGATCCGGATGGGGGTACTCCACCGGCTCCTCTCCGTTCCGACGCCGGAGAAAGGGGTGAACCATGCCGCCCGTGATCGGTCCCGGACGGATGATACTCACCTCGATCACCAGGTCGTAGAATGTGCGGGGTTTCATTCGCGGCAGCATCGCCATCTGCGCGCGGCTCTCCAGCTGAAACACGCCGATCGTGTCGCCCCGGCCCAGGAGTCGGAACGTCTCGTGATCTTCCCGGGGGATCTCCGCCATCGAACGGGGATGCGCCGCAGGCTCACGCGACCTCTCCGCGAGCAGATCAAAGCAATAGTGGAGGTGCGTCAACGCTCCCAGCCCCAGCAGGTCCACCTTGAAGAGGTTCATCTCCTCCACATCGTACTTGTCCCATTGGATCACAGTGCGCCCGGGCATCGTGGCGTTCTCCACCGGTACGATCCGGTCCACCGGTTCGTTCCCCAGAAGAAACCCGCCGGGATGAATCGAGAGGTGCCGGGGAAAATCGATTATCTCCGTAATCAGGTCCAGCAGGCGGCCGCCTCCAAGAGCGGGATCGAGACCGGCCTGGCGCAACGCCTTCTGCGGATTCCCATCACGACCTGCAAGCTTGGCTGCGGTGTCCAGAGCAGTCCGGGGAAGATCCAGCGCCTTACCTACATCCCGGATCGCCGATTTGATACGGTACCGCACGATATTGGCTACCATGGCGGCACGATCGCGTCCGTATCGGGTGTACATGTAGCGGATCACTTCCTCCCGGCGCCGGTGCTCTATGTCCAGATCGATATCCGGGGGCTCAGCGCGTTCCCGGGAGAGAAACCGTTCAAAGAGCAGGTTCATCCGTACCGGATCAACCGCCGTTATGCCCAGGCAGTAGCAGACCACGGAGTTTGCCGCGGATCCTCTTCCCTGGCATAGTATTCCCTCGCGCCGGCAGAACGCCACGATCTCGTACATCGTGAGAAAGTATCCACCGTATCTCAGCTCCCCGATCAGCTGAAGTTCCGTCTCTATCTGAACAGCCACTTCCGCCGGTACTCCCCGGGGATAGCGCCGGCGCGCCCCCCGGAAAGTGAGTTCCCGCAGGTATGCGGTACTGCTCATCCCTTCCGGAAGGGGCTCCGTGGGGTATCTATACTCCAGTTCTCCCAGGGAAAACGCGCACCGTTCCGCGATCTCCACGGTAGCCACCGGCAAACCCGGGTCATCGCGGTAGAGATCCTCCATCCCGGCGGGCGAATGGAGGGCGTATTCCCCGTTCCGGCGAAGCAGCCCCCCGGTCCGGTGCAGCGGAACACCATGACGGATCGCCGTGACCACATCCTGCAGCGGTCGACGATCCCGGGAGTGATAGAGCACTTCCGGGAATGCCACCCGCGTGAGACCGTAACGTCGCGCCAGACCCCGCAGCGTGAGTTCCCGTCGCCGGTCTTCCGGCAGGTGATGCCGGGGGATCCCCAGGTACAACCGATCCCGGAAGGCCTCCTTGAACAGCGGCAGTCCTGCTTCCCGGTGATACTCTTCAGGAAGCTCTTCCGGAACGTTCCACCGGACCGCGATCAACCCCTCCGCAGCGTCGCATACTTCACGGAACGTCACGCTGCACCGTCCCTTCTCGCTGCGAAGCCGCCCCCGGGAAATCAGCCGGGACAAACCGGCGTATCCTTCCCGGTTGATCGCGAGCAGCACCACATCGCCTCCCTCCACCAGGGTAACCTGGCTGCCCACGATCAGGCGGACGGACCGGCGCCGCGCTTCACTGAACGCCCGCACCACACCGTAGAGACCGTCCCGGTCGGTCAGAGCCAGGGCAGGCATCCCATACTCCGCCGCGGCCTGTACCAGCTCCTCCGGATGGCTCGCTCCCTCGAGAAAGGAGTAGTTGCTCTTGCACCAGAGCGGAACGTACACAGCTGCCTCTACCCTTTGTACCACCGACTTTATTCTGCAGGCATTATTCTGCAGGCTTCTTTGCAGGCCTACTCCACAAACCCCTGGAGCATCCACGTCCCGTCCCGGCGATCCCGGTATACCCAGAGGATCGTTCCCTCTTCCAGCTCCAGATAATAGTATTCCCGGTGGTAGTCCTCCCCCCACCACTCACCGGAGAACAGGTACGGTCCCATCCGACGCCCCACTCTGAGGAGCCTCTCTCGCCTCATACCCCGCGAGGCAGTGCGCTGCGGGGGGAAAAGCGGCTCCGGTTCCCGCAACATCCTTCTCACCAGAACCGGACCGGACAATCCGGCGCCCCCCACGGTGCTCCGGGTACTCCGAGCACCCCGGGAGCTCGTCGCACAACGCGGTAGTTCCTGCAGCGGCTCCCATATGACGGCATCCTCCGGCACGCCTCCCTGCCGCAATTGGTAGCGTCCCGCCACGGCGTTTCCGAAGCGTGCCCGTAGCAGCGATATAGCGGAGACCACCTGTTCCACGTCCCGCCGATTATCCCGGGGGAAGAGCGAACCCTGCCGGGCGGTTACGGCGGTAGAATCCACCGTGAATGTGCAATGCACTACACCGTTGACGGTGCTGCGGCTGCCGCTGCGGCTGCTGCCGGGGATACTGTCGCTGCCGGCGCCGTTTCCGTAATGGTTGCCGCTTCCGTCGGTGATCGCGAATCCCTCGGCCAGCTTCAACCGCCACAGGTGCTTCAGAAACGCCCCGTCGGCGGTAGTGCGCGCCGGACGTATCGAGAATGTCCGATCGGCACCGTCTTCCAGCCGGAGATTCAGGGTCATTTCAACGACAGCCTCTCCCCGCCGCTGAAGCTCTCCCAGCATCTCCTCCATCAGGGTGTCCAGGAACGCGGTCAGCCGCGACGTGTCCCGTATCGGGTACGGGCACGCCGCAGTCCGCACGCAGTCCCGGGGTTCTTCAGCGGTCGCCACCGGAACGTCCCGGTCGTTCCGGAAAAAAGCGTGCATCCGGACCGTCGGTTCCAGGAACCGCCGCCGCACGCTTTCCGGGTTGAGATTCTGAAACGCTCCTGCCGTCTCAATACCCAGATCCGCAAGCTGCCGACGATCCCGCGACTCCAGGGGAAACTCCTCCAGGGGAGCCTGCTCCAGAAACGCGATCTCTTCACGGCGCGAGGTAAAGACCGTGAGATCCCCCCCCGCTCGCGCGGCGGCGTAGGTCCCCGCCCGGGTCCACCCGATCGCTGCGCGGCAGAGAAATCCCTCCCGCTTCACGGCACTCCGGCATGCCTCTCCCCAGGCACGGAGATCAGGGTAGAGCCGGCCCATGCCTTTCACTCCGACCTGAAACGTCCCGGCGTCCTCTGGATAGGGCTCCACATCCGCCGAGACCGTGGTCAGGGCGCGTACGAGCTCTTTCTCCGCGGTGAGGCGCTCTTCGGGTGAAACTGTACCCGCCCGCAGATCCGGCACCAGGGAAAGCGCCGCCGCAAAGCGCATACCCGGACGGATACCGCCGTACCGGGCAAGGCGATCGGCGTCCAGCACAGTCCCGCCGGGTAAATCCTCCGTAACAACCACGCAGGCTCCCCGTTGCCGGGACGGGTCCCGACCGAGCAGAATCTGCAGCAGAAAGGGACGGACGCTAATACACGCCGTCCGGGCCATACCGCATCCTCCGGAACTCCTCTCCCGCCCCATACCGACGATCCTTGGTAATCCGCACCACCGAACAGAACGTTCCCTCCACACTGTCTCCGCGATTGCGCTCACGCACCGCCTCAGCCCGCACCGTCACGAGAGACCCGAGTCTGTTTTCCGGGGTAAGGCAGATAACGGCAGTACCGTGAGTACGCGCCAGGGGGACGATCCGCGGAGCAAAGCGGCGGTCGATCTCACCCGCGGAGGAACTGGTAAAGTCCGCTATCAGCACCCCCACCCCCCCGGAACGGACCAGGTACTCCGCCGACCGGGCAACCGCAGAAAGGTCGGGAACGCGCACCACCAGCAGAGCCTCCAGGTCAACGCCGCTCCTGGCCAGGTCGGGTGCATAGAAAGCACTCTCCACGGTGGTCACCCATACACAGGGCTCACCGATCTCCTGTGCCTCATGAACCAGCTCCACCGCTGCCGTGAGAACGGATGAAGGCGAGGTATCGACGATCTCTACCAGCAGCCCCGCCAGGGAAGCGACGTTCCAGGAACCGGCCCCGTCATCACGGGGACCGTCATGTACCAGAGAAGCTGCTTTTACAAGCGATCCCGAGAGCTCCATGGAGAGATAGTACTATACATATGTTTACTTTTCAACCGGCGAAGTCGGACCGCGGCGAAGTCAGACCAAAAAGCGCACCTCCGGCGGGTTCCGTCGCCCGCCGGCTCCGTGCCGTTTGTTCCGTCGCCGGCGGTCAGACCCGGACACTTTCGTTCACCCGGGAAAAATCGGACTCCACCAGTTCCACAAGATCCTGAACAGCCGCATCTTCGTCGGGTCCGTCCGCGGTTATCGTGATTTCCTCTCCCGGAGCGACGTTCAACAGGATCACACGGATGATATTCTTGGCATCCGCCGGTTCCTTCTCACTGTTCGAGGAATGAGCGACCGTGACCGCGCACTCATACAAGCGCGCCGTACGTACAAAAAGGTCCGCCGGACGACTGTGCAGCCCCGCTTTGTTGCGCACGACCGCTGTTGCGCTCTTCATAGGTGTGACTCCTCGTGCTGTCTGTCCAGGTCCTCAACTCGGCGCCGATATATCTGGTCCAGCATATCCGCAACTTCCCGATGAGTTTCCGCGGTGAGGATCTCCCTGGCGAGCTTTCGCGCCTCCGAGATCCGGGTGTCCCGGATGATCCAGTTTGCCTCCGCCACCAGCCCGGCACTCATGCTGAGCTCACGTACGCCGAGCCCGATGAGCGCGGGAATAGCTCGGGGATCTCCCCCGAGCTCTCCACACACGCCGATCCACCGACCATGACGCCTCGCCGCTTCCGCCGCCTGGTGTACTGCTGTAAAGACGGCTGGATCGTAAACGCGGTAGTATGAGGAGACATCGCTGTTCATGCGGTCCGCCGCCAGGAGGTACTGCGTCAGATCGTTGGTGCCGATGCTGAAAAAATCGACCCGTCGCGCCAGCGCATCGGCGACCCAGATAGCAGAAGGGACCTCCATCATGATACCCACCTCCATCGTGGGATCATGCGGCAGTTCCTCCCGGGCAAGATCATCCTTCACCGACGACAGGAGCGCCAGCGCGTCTTCCAGTTCCGGCACCCCTCCAACCATGGGAAACATCATCTTCACCGGTCCCCAGGCACCGGCTCGCAGGATTGCCCGCAACTGCGTTCTGAACAGATCCGGCCGGTTCAGCGTGAAGCGCAGTCCCCGGCTGCCCAGAAACGGGTTTTCCTCCGGGGGAGACGAGACCGTGGGAATCGTTTTATCGCCGCCCACGTCAAGCGTCCGTATCACTACAAACCCGTCCGGAAACGTCTCCGCTGCAGCCCGATACGCGGTCAGCTGCGTCTCTTCGTCGGGGAGACGCGGGACGCCCAGGAAGAGAAACTCCGTCCGGTACAGGCCGATACTCCGTACTCCCGATTCGCGGGCTTTGGCAAGGTCCGCGGTGGACCCCACGTTCACCGAGAGGATGTGCTCCACGCCATCGGGCGTTACCGACGGCAGCCCACGGAACGTGCGCATATGTTCCGCCCGGTCCCGGAGTCGCGACTGTTGAACCTCCACCTTCTGCATCGACGCTTTCCCGGGGTTCACCAGAACACGGGCCCGCACCGCGTGAGCGCTGTCCACTACCACCACATCCCGGTTTTTGATCCGCTGTAACGCCGCGGAGACTCCCACCGCCGCGGGAATTCCCAGGTTCTTGGCGAGGATCGCCACGTGCGACGAAGGACCACCACGCTCGGTGATGATCCCATTCACCCGGCGAGCATCCAGCGTGATCGTGTCACTGGGAAAAAGGTCGTGCGCTACCAGTATCGTGCTGCGAGGCAGATCCGAAAGGTCCACGCCGGGTATACCCAGAAGTACCCGGAGAATACGCTTTGCCACGTCATCCACGTCGGTAGCGCGTGTCTTGTTATAATCTCCGTCGGGAAGGTCCTCAAAGAGCGCGGCGTACTTCTGAAAGACTCGCTGAAGAGCGGTTTCGGCGGAGAACCGCGCCGAGTCGATCAGTGCTTCCACCTCGCCGATTATCGATGCATCCTCGGCGATCGTCTGCTGGGAGCGGAAGATTCCGGCGTAATCAACGCCCATGGTATGCCGGACTTTATCCTGCAGGCGTACCAACTCCTCCGTGGCGGTCCGGGCTGCTTCGTGGAGGCGCGTCTTCTCCCATTCCGTATCCTGCGTGGATTCCAGTATTTCCGTCATCACCGAGGAATGGAACAGGACAGCTTTACCGGTAGCAATACCTGGTGATGCCACAAGGCCTTCCAGTTTCATTCAGGCATTCTCCCCGGCAAAGGCATCACGCAGAACACGATACATCGCCGCGCCGTCCGGTGCGGCCATCACCGATCCGTACAACTCCGGGCGCTGGAACGCTGATACCAGTGCCACCAGGGTCTTCCCCGCAAGAGACGTGTCCTGAAGGGCGAACATAACGACCAGAGAAACCTCCAGTTCCTGGTCGGGCCGGCCCATCATAAAAAACGATACCGGCTTCTGCAGGCGGGCAAAGAGAAAGCCCGAGCGGAGAACATGGTCCGTATCCGTGTGCGGGATCGCCAGGTTGCCTCCGGGCATGGGCAGTCCCGACGGATGTTCCCTCTCCCGATCAAGGATCGCCTGAACGAAACTGTCGGCACAGCAACCCGACGTAACGAGGTGTGATGCCATCTCACGGAGCACCTCGTCTCGGGAAGTCGCCAAAAGATCACTCAGAACGAGCTCCGGACTCATCATCCCGTTAAAACCCGTATTATCCCCCTCGCTTCTCATTTTAAACGCCGGGTGAAACATGTCAACGCGATATTGCAATTTTTTTGCAGGCCTCACCTCTCTGAGACGGAGGCCGATCGAGGCGAGGTGTTTACTACGCGGTAGACACCGGTCGTACCCCCACCACAGTTACGCTCGTCACGGAGGCATCGCTCGCGCGATATTCCTCGACCACGGCGGTATCGAACATCCCCCGGAGAACGCTGTCCGGCGGATCAACGGAGTGCTCCTTTTCTACCCGTACGTCCATGAAACCGGTCGCTTCCAGCGCGTTCAAGTAATCCGGGCGCTGCATCGCTCCGGCAACGCACCCGACGTACGCTTCAAGAGACGCCTGTACGCTCGGAGGAAGCTTACCGTCGATAACGATGTCGGAGATACAGAACCGTCCCCCGGGCTTGATGATCCGGTACATTTCCCGGAACGCCGCGGGTTTATCGGGCACAAGGTTCAGAACGCAATTACTGATCACCAGATCGGCGATACCATCCTCCAGCGGCATCGCTTCGATGTCGCCCTGGACGAACTCCACGTTCCCGTAACCACGGCGAGCGGCGATCTCCCGCGCTTTTTCCACCATCTGCTGCGTGAAGTCGACGCCGATCACGCGGCCCGTCTCACCCACGGCAGCCCGTGCGACGAACGCATCGTTCCCTGCGCCGGAGCCGAGGTCCACCACGGTCTCTCCCGGTACAATACCGGCGATTCGTGTGGGGATTCCGCATCCCAGCCCGAGGTCCGCATCCTGCTCGTGTCCCTCAAGCCCCTGGTACAACTCACCTACCATGGAATAGCCGTCCGCCTTCAACGCTGTCTCCGGCGCGGAACTACAGCAGGTCTCTTCCGCGGACGGTGTGTATAATGTAGATCCGTCATCGGTTTCCACCGGACCGCCGCAGCAGGACGTGCCGGTGGACCCGGCGATCTTTCCGTACCGTTCTCGTACCCGTTCCTTGATTTCGTTCGTTTTCATATTATCGTAATATTACGATATAAGGGTTTTGTCAACTGTCGCGACGCGTTTTTACGACAAATCGCTCACAATGAGGCTACGATTTCCTTGAACCGTCGCACCCGGTCGTTGTTCAGGCAGTAACACGTGGCGGGTCCTGAGACGATACCGGAGATCCACCCCGCTTCACGAAGAACTTTCAGGTGCTGTGACGTCGTAGCCTGCGCGATCGGCAGAGCCTCCACGATCTGGCCGGTAATACAACCGGGGTTCTGAGCGAGATACTGCACGATCTCGAACCGGATCGGGTGTCCGATCGCGCGCGCCATCTCGACGAAAAACGTCTCGTCCCTGGGGTCGATTCTCAGGGAACAGCACGGCGCCGGTAATCCCTCGATTATGCGTTGTATAGCTCGGGGCTTCATTTTCTCCTCCGGCGATCTTATCCCGGTTTAACCGCTTCCGGTAACAGGTATCAACCGTTAATATGATACCACAAAATAATCATAGGAGAGTCCTGATTGGCGTGACACACCACCGAGCCGACGAGTCACTATCGTGAAGATATCCCAGATCCGTACCACGATCCTTCTGACGATAATTCTGGCGACCGCTCCCGCGATCGGACTGATCGTCTATGTAGGAGTAGAGCTGCAGGACGTCACCCGTGAACAGTTGCTACGGGAAGCGCACCGCCACCTGGACGCCCTGGAGGAACAGCAGCGTCTTCTCGGAGAATCGACCCGGGAGGTTCTCCGTACGATCGCGGCGGTCCCGGCAATACGGGCGGGAAACAGGGAGGAAATCGACCCCTTTCTCAGAACGCTGGTTTCTGAAACCTCCTACTTCGTGACGTTTCTCGTGGCGGACGTCGGCGCAACGGTGATCGCCACCGGTGCCGGCGTAGACGGTCACTCCCTGCGGGACCGTCCCTACGTCTTTGAGTACGAACTGGAGCGGAACTATTACGCGGGGAACCTTGTGATCGGCCGTGCGACAGGCAACCAGGTCGTACCGTTCGTGTATCCTTACTACGATCTTGAGAACCGATACGCCGGGTTTGTTCTTGCATCGCTCCATGCAACGCGTTATTTCCAGCTCCTCACCCCACCGGACCTTCCCCCGGGCAGCGAGGTCACGTTTACCGACAGCCGGGGCGTGATCATGTACCACTCAACACGGACCGGTGAACTCTGGCGCGCGCTCTCACCGGAGATCTGGACGGAGATACAAAACCGCCCGGACGGAGGTTATTTCACCGTACCGCATGACGACGACAACGGAGAAAAACTCCTGGTCTACTCCGGAATACGCCTGCGACCGGAGCTTGACCCGTACGTGTGGATCACCGTCACAATACCGTACCGGACGTTCTTTGAACCGGTGCGTCGCCTGGTGGCACAAAACTCCCGCGCCGCCGCGGGGTCGCTCGTCGCCGCCCTGGTGATCGGTTATCTGGTGGTAACCATCAGTATCGTCCGTCGCATCGGGACCCTGGTGGAAGCTACTGAATCGGTCGCCCACGGCACGATCGACCCGGTCCTTCCCCGTATCGGCGGCCATGACGAGATCACCGATCTGGCACGTGCCTTCGATCGAATGACGGAGCAGATACAGGCGCGGGAGAACGACCTCCGGCAAACCGTGGAGGAGCGGGAGCTTCTCCTGCGGGAGCTGCACCATCGCGTAAAGAACAATTTCCAGGTACTGGCGAGCCTGCTTAACCTCCAGATGGACGGCCACTCGGATCCCGCGGTTCTGACGCCGCTTCAGGAGGGTCGAAACAGAATACTGTCGATGGCGTTGATCCACGAACGCTTTTCCGGATCCCGGGAACCGGCGCGGATCGACTTCGCGGCGTATCTTGACGACCTGATACGGGAGCTTCAGTCCACGTACGACGGCCAGAATGTGGAAATCCACCTTGAGGCGGAAGATATAACCCTGAACATCGAGGAAGCGACTCCCCTGGGGCTGATCGTGAACGAGACTGTATCCAACGCGTTTAAACACGCGTTCAAGGACGATCGGAAAGGAGTGCTCACGGTGGAGCTCACAACGTGCGAGACCTGTGTACGCCTGGCAGTCACCGACAACGGTCGTGGCTTGCCGGCCGATCTCGACCCGGAGCGTTCGGAGTCTCTGGGATTTCTCCTCATCTCGATACTGACACGACAGATCAACGGTACCTGGTGCGCTGAAACGGTACAGTCGCAAGGAACACGCATATCCGTGGAGATTCCCCGTAAATGACACGTCGCCGTCGCGCCGACATTCGGGATTTTACAATACAAATCAACACGCAACGACTATAATACAACTAAGATGACACGACGATGGTGGTGGCTCCTGGTCCCGGCGTTGCTTATCGCGCCGGCCGCCGGTTTCTACGCAACACGAGCAACCGAGACAAAAGGAGCAGCCGGTCCGCGCGATAGCGCTCGGGAGACTACCGGGTTTGACCGGACCGGTTGGCCGCCGGTAATCCGCCTCGGGATCCTGCCGGAGGAATCTCCCTCCCGAATGGCGGCCCGCTACCAGCCATTCCTGGACTACCTCGAAACGTTTCTGGGACACCCGGTGGAGTTGGTTTTCGGACCGGATTTTTCCGCGATGATCGACGCCCTGGAGCACCGGGAGATCGAAGTAACCAAACTTGGACCCTTTGCGTATATCCAGGCAGCCGAACGCATCGGAGCAGAGCTCTTTGTCCAGGGTGTCCGGGATGCCTCCGCTCCGACGTACCGGAGCTATATCATCACCCGGGAGGATTCCGGTGTGCAAACCCTGGACGATCTCCGGGGCAGGTCGTTTCTGTGGGTGGATCCCGATTCCACCTCGGGATATCTCTTCCCACGGGCGCTCCTGATCGGAGAACTGGAATCCTCCGAGAGAGAACTGAACGGGATCTTTTCCCGGGTGGGGTTCTCCGGCGGGCACGACGCGTCGGTCCGCTACGTGATCGATCGTCTCGTCGACGCCGCCGCGGTGAGCGACAGCCAGGTACAGCGAATGCGACAGGGCGGGTATCCCGGGATCGACTCCATCGTCGCGATAGCCGAAACCAGACCGATTCCACGCTCCCCGGAGGTCTACCGCCGGGATCTGCCGGACACGCTGAAAAACGCGCTCCGTACGGCGTACCTCCAATACGATGACCCGGTATTTCTGGAGGCGCACAATTACCACGACGGATACATACCGATCGACGACGAAGCATACGACGTAGTTCGCGAGACCGTCGGACGTCTCGGATCGTCTCCGGTCGAATAAGCCCTGTCGGACCGTCGAAGACGGGGAAGTCATCGGGGAATTCGTCGTTGCAATCCCGCCGGTGGTGGGCGATAATTTTCTGCACAATGATCATACGTAACGGCGCCGTAGCAATCTCAGGAGCTCCCCGGCTCATCAGGACCGATATCCAGGTAAAAGGTGAGAAGATCACCGCCCTGGGCAGAGATCTCCCCTCCGACGGGGAACGGGAGATCGATGCTTCCGGGCTCGAGATCTTCCCCGGCGGGATCGATCCCCACGTGCACTTCTTTGACCCCGGGTTCCCGGACAAAGAGGACTTCTTCCACGGCACCGCGGCGGCGGCCTCCGGCGGGATCACTACCGTAATCGACATGCCCGGCACCTCCGATCCCCCGGTGATCAACAAACGAAACCTTGAGCACAAGCGCTCGATCGTGGAACCAAAAGCCGTGGTGGACTTCGCGTTCTTCGGTGGTGTGTCCGCGCAGGCGTACCGCGAAGGATTTCCACACTGGATGCGGGAGCTCGCTCCCCTCGTACCGGCGTTCAAGACGTACGCCACCTCCGGGAGTACCGCCTTTGAGCGGCTCAACCATTACCAGTACTCCCGGGTCCTTGAAGTGGCGCGGGAGTTGCACCGGCCGATCCTCGTACACGCGGAGGACGCGGACTTTGTCCTGCCCGCCACGGAGGACCTCCGGGAAAAGGAGAATACCCCGGCGGCTTTCGCCGCGACGCGACCGGAGCTGGCGGAAACGCTCGCGGTGTTCGCGGTGTCGGAGATCGCCGAAACGCTGCAGGCTCCGCTGCATATCGTGCATATCGGAACGGCCCGGGCGGCGGAAATAGTCGCGGGACGGACCACCACTACCGGCGAGACGTGCCCGCAGTACCTGGCGTTCGATATTGACGACTTTGAGCGGATCGGGTCGCCCCTGAAGATCACCCCCCCGGTTAAAGGTCCGGAGGAAAAACACCTGCTCTGGAACTATCTCGCCGACGGCGGGATCGATTTCGTCGCGTCCGATCACGCTCCCGGTACCCGCGCGGAGAAGAACACCGGCTCGATCTGGACCGACTACGCCGGGATACCGGGAGGCCCCACGATCTACCCCTACCTTTACTCCGCGGGTCTTCGGTCCGGCCGCCTGACACTGGCACGATTCCTCGAGGTTACCTCCGCCGCGGCGGCGCGACGGTACGGCCTGGACGACCGAAAAGGCCGCATCGAGGTCGGGATGGACGCGGACCTCACGTTCGTGGATCCCACGGCTGCAACGGTGGTGCACGGAGCGGATTCACCCTCGAAAGGGAAGATCACGCCCTTTGAGGGGATGCGTCTGCACGGGCGGGTCCAGATCACGATCGTTCGGGGATCGGTCGTTTACCGCGAGGGTAAGGTTCTCTCCGCCGGTGGTACCGGTCGCTTCCTGGCGCCGCGGAACGGTGAATAAAAGGTCGGCCATGATACAGATAATTAACGCCCGGATTCTGCAGCTGGATCCAGCTCGGGTAAGCGGCCCCGTGACGATCACGATCGAGGGATCCACCGTCACCACGGTAACGGATCAACCGACAAGAACGGTGCCACCTCCTGATCAAACCCTGATAATCGACGCCGGCGGAGCGTACGTGATGCCTGGGGCGGCGTGCGGACACCACCACTTCTACTCCTGGCTTGCCCGGGGAATGACCGCGGCGATCGGTCCCACACCGGACTTTGTATCGATCCTGAAGCAGGTCTGGTGGCGTCTTGACCGGGCACATACCGAGGAAACGCTCCGAGCAACCGCGGAGGTAGCGGCGCTTGAGACGATCCGCACCGGCACCACCGCGGTGATCGATCACCACGCTTCGCCGAACTGCATCGACGGCTCGCTCTCGATCCTGGCGGAAGCATTCCGCGAAACCGGTCTCCGGGGGATACTCTGTTACGAGGCGACCGATCGCAACGGAAAGGCTGGTCTGCGCGCCGGGGTTGCCGAGAACGCCCGATTTGCCCGGGAGGTCGCGCAGGATACCGCCGGACCGGATCGGCTCGTGGAGGCCGCCGTGGGGGCCCACGCTCCCTTCACGCTCGAGAACGATTCCCTGGAACTTCTGGCGGAAACGGTATGCACCACCGGAAAGGGACTGCACATCCACGTGGCGGAAGACCGGTTCGACGCCTCCCACAGCCGTTTTGCCCATGGGCAGGAACTCCTGCGACGGTTGAACCGGTTCAAGCTGCTCTCCCCGCTGGCGATCATCGCCCACGGAATCCATCTCACCGCGGAGGATATCGATCTTCTCAACGAGGCGGATCTGACCCTCGCGCATAACTGCCGCAGCAACATGAACAACGGCGTCGGGTATAACCCGCACCTGCCGCAGGTCAACAGAGTTACGCTGGGTACCGACGGGATCGGAAGCGATATGTGGGAGGAACTCCGGTTTGCGTTCTTCAAGCACCATGACGCGGGAGGACTCCTCGGACCGGACACGTTCGTGCGGTTTCTGAACAACACCAACCACGTGCTCCGGCGATACTTCGGGCGTCCCTTTGGATGCATCGAGGCCGGGTCAACGGCGGACCTGGTTATAACCGACTACCACGCCCCGACACCTCTGGATCCCGCCAACGTTCCCGGGCACCTTCTGTACGGCATGAGCTCCCGGGATGTCCATACGGTGATCGTGAACGGACGCGTTGTACTGCGCGACCGGGAGTTCACCATCGATCTGGACCACGAGCGCGTCTACGCGCGCGCCCGGGAAGCGGCGCAGAAACTCTGGAAACGGATCGATTCAATAGCACCGTAATTGCAAAAGGAGCAGAGATGATACCAGGCGAAGAAATCAGGAAAAAAGCGGATCAGTACCGGGATTACACCGTAGCCAACCTTGCTCGGCTCGTACAGACCCGGTCGTACAGCGGGCAGGAAAAAGAGGCGGCGGAACTCACGGAACAGCTCCTGCGGGAAGCGGGCGTGACCGATCTCCGTATCGACGGACTCGGTAACGTGATCGCCCGGGTCGGCACGGGAGAAAAAATTCTCGCGATCGACGGTCACATCGATACTGTCGAGGTAGGCGACCCGGCCCAGTGGCAACGGGATCCCTTCTGCGGCACGGTAGAAGGAGACTACCTGCACGGGCGCGGCGCGTCGGACCAGAAGGGCGGCGTTGCCTCAATGATCACCGCCGCAAGGATACTCCAGGAGATGAACTACGACGGCGAATACTCCGTGGTGTTCACCTTTACCGTAATGGAAGAAGACTGCGACGGGCTGTGCTGGCGATACCTGATCGAGAAGGAGAACCTGAAACCGGACTTTGCCGTTTCCACGGAGCCGACCAGCCTCGGGTTATACCGCGGCCAGCGGGGGCGTATGGAAATGGAACTCTTCTTCACCGGCGTTTCCGCCCACGGCAGCGCCCCGGAACGGGGCGTCAACGCCGCCTACAAAGCCGCCCGTGCCGCCGTGGCGATCGGTGAGTTCAACGAGCGACTCGAACCCGACCGGGACCGGTTTCTCGGCAAGGGAACGGTGGTAGTCTCCCAGGTTCACGCCCACGGCCCCTCCCAGTGCGCCGTACCCGACCAGGCGCGGCTGTACCTGGACCGGCGCCTCACCTGGGGTGAGACGATGGAGAGCGCTATCGCGGAAATCCAGGATCTCTGCGGCGAAGACCTGAAGGAGGTGCGGGTACCGGAGTACACCAGGCCGAGTTGGAAAGGGACGGTCCACGCACAGGAACTGTACTTTCCGACGTGGAAGACACCGGAAAACCACAGGATCGTGCAGGCCGGCGTGCACGCCTGGGAAGCGCTCTACGGGGAGAAACCCCGCGTAGACAAGTGGACGTTTTCCACCAACGGGGTAGCGATCGCCGGTTACCACGAAGTCCCCTGTATCGGGCTCGGTCCCGGCGACGAAGATCAGGCTCACGCGCCGAACGAGCGCATCCGGATCTCGGACCTGCCCCGGGCGGCCGCGTTCTACGCCACCCTGCCCTGGGTTCTGAACGAAGGATAGTCCCGACGCAGCCGGGTACGGGGCGCCCGATATGAGCAGTTCGATCCGAGAAGCCCGCTGTGAGGAGCTCGATGTGAGGAACACCACATGAAACATCATCCCGGTCCCATAACGATGAGGGTCAACGGAGTCACGGTGCGGATCGATCGCACCCGCGGCACCCTCCTGGAGGTGCTCCGGGAGGATCTGGGTCTCACGGGAACAAAGAACGGGTGCGGTGTCGGCCAATGCGGCAGCTGTACCGTACTGATTGACGGAGCTCCCCGGCGCGCGTGTACGGTACCGGCAGGCTCGCTGGAAGGGTGTTCCCTGGAGACGGTGGAGTCCCTGGGGATGCGCGAGCCAAAGGCCGGTTCCTTCCGAACGACCCCCGCCCGCGCAACGCTGCATCCGATCCAGCAGGCGCTGCTCGCCGCCGGAGCGGTGCAGTGCGGCTTCTGCACGCCGGGCATCGTCATGACGGTAAAGCACCTGCTGGAAACCACACCGGACCCCTCCGAGACCGAGATCCGCCGCGCCCTCCGGGGTAATCTCTGTCGGTGCACGGGATACCAGTCGATCGTGCAGGGTGTACGGCGCGCCGCCCGGGCGCTCCGTGGAGACCCGGCGGCGCTGCAACCACCCGGGAGCGCGCCGGTACCGCGCCTGGAAGGGGTCCCCAAAGTCACAGGCACCCTTCCCTACGCGGACGACCTGAGTCGGCCGGACATGCTTCACGGAGTCCTGCTCTTCTCCGAGCACTCCCATGCGGAAATCCTGGAGGTGGATACGTCGGCCCTCACAGGCGGCGAGTCAAACGGGGACCAACCGTTGCCGGTCCTGGTCCTAACCGCCGCGGACCTGCCGGGACGCAACGGATTCGGTCTGCAGGTACCACATCAGCCGGTTTTTGCCATGGACCGCGTCCGCTACCCCGGTGAGGTGATCGCCTGTGTCGTGGCGGAAACAGCCGACGCGGCCCGCGCATCGCGGGACCGGATCACCGTACGGTATCGCCCGCTGCCACCGCTACGCGATCCCGCGAATAACATGCGGTCCGACGCTCCCCCGCTGCATCCCGACGGTAACGTGGCGGAACACGTGGAATTTACCCGGGGAGACCCGGACCAGGCGTTCAACGAGGCGGACCTCGTCGTGGAGGGGGAGTATCGCGTACCGCCCGTGGAACACGCCTACCTGGAGCCGGAAGCGTGCATGGCCGTACCGGACGAGGACGGATTCCGGATCACGGTGTACGCCGCGACGCAAGGCGCCTTTGCGTTCCGGGAGATGATCGCGGCCTCGCTGGACCTGCCGGTGGAACAGGTACGGGTGGTGCAGACGATGCCCGGCGGCGGATTCGGGGGTAAGGAAGAACCTACCGTGCATATCCAGGCCGCGCTGGCGGCGCTGCGCGCGGGCCGACCCGTTAAAATCACGCTGAATCGGGAAGAGTCGATCCGGATCAGCACCAAACGCCACGCAGCGGTGATCCGCATGAGCCATGCGGTCCGCTCCGACGGAACGATCCTGGGATTCCGTTCACGCACGGTCTGCGACGCCGGGGCGTATCTCTCACTCACGAAGCCGGTGGTATTTCGCACGGTGGTGTGCGCCGCGGGGCCCTATGCGATTGAGAACGTCCACGCCGAGGGATTCGGTGTATACACCACTACCAACCCGGGAGGCGCGTTCCGTGGGTTCGGCAGTACGCAGGTAGCCTTTGCCGCGGAGCGGCAGATGGACAAGATCGCCCGTCGTCTCGGGATCGACCCCCTTGTGCTGCGCCGACGGAACGGCCTTGCAGCCGGCAGGCGCACGATAACCGGACAGCTCCTGCGCGCCGACGGCACCGGGTTTTCCGCAGTACTGGAAACGATGGAGCGGGCGCTCGCAGAAGAACGGGACCCGCTCATGAAGGCCCCCCTGGAGCCCGGCTGGACGCGGGCGGTGGGGATCGCCACGTCCTACAAGAACGTCGGTCTCGGCAAGGGGCTGCCCGACACGGCGGAAGCGGAAGTGGAGCTCACCGCCGACGGGACGCTGGTGGTCCGCGTGGGCGCCACCGACATGGGACAGGGCTCGGATACGGTGATGGCGCAGATCGCCGCCCGGGCGTTTGGTACCGACTACCACCGTGTGCGGGTTGTCTCCAGCGACACCGCCGTCTGTCCCGACGGTGGTATGACCACCGCCAGTCGTCAGACGTTTGTCACCGGCAACGCCGTACGCCTGGCGGCGGAACAGCTGGCTGCCAGGGTACGGGACCGCGCCCGGTCGGGGGCGAGCAGTGACGGAAGCACGGACACGGGCGGTATTACCGGCGGCCTCGAACGAGACCATGCCGCGACAGCTCCGCTGCGCGAACGGGTGGTCTACACGCCGCCCACAACGGTGCCCCTGGCTTCCACGGACGGTCCCGGCGCCGACGGCGATATCCATTTCGCGTTTTGCTACACCGCTCACGCCGTAGTGGTGACGGTGCACCGGGACAGCGGCGCGGTCCGGGTGGAGCGGATTATCGCGGTGGCCGACGCGGGAAACGCGATTCACCTGCAAAACGTACAGGGTCAGATCGAGGGCGGCGTCGCCATGGGACTGGGGTACGCGTTGACAGAGTCGTTCGTACACGAAGGCGACGAGATCAGAACAAACTCGCTGGCAAAACTCGGCGTACCCCGGTCCGACCAGGTTCCGCCGATCCGCAGCGAAGTCGTGGAAATCGCGGACCGGAACGGGCCGTACGGTGCAAAGGGACTCGGTGAGGTTCCGCTCAACCCCGTCGCCCCGGCGATCGCCAACGCTATCGCGGCGGCGATCGGGGTCGAGGTCGATACGCTGCCGATCACGCCGGAACGGGTCAGGTCGCGGCTACCTCCGCGTTGAACGCGCGAATCATCTCGTCGATCTCCTCCGCCTGGGCCTGCACGTTGCGCCAGTAATCGCGGTCGTACCACTGCCGGTTAAGCTCCTCGGAGTCTTTTCCCTGCTGTTCCACCCAGGTGTAGTACTTGAGATTATGTATGCGCTTGCGCTCACGGTAGGTCGTCTCGATCAACGCGTCGGGACGCACTCCCTCGATGTGACGGTAGGCGATCCGCTCTGCGTCCGCTTGAGAGAGTTCGCCCTGCACTTCCCTCTCCTCGTCGAGCCGGGAGTGGTACAGGTCCATCGAGTCGGTAAGGACCGTGAGTATCACATCCTCCGGTCCGAGCTCGAGGTACCGCGCCATCTTGGCGGCGGCCAGAATGTTGCCGATCCCGGAGATTCCCGCCGCATCAAGCTGCTGTGCGAGTTTTGTGTCTACGCCGCGTTCTACAAGGTGACGGCGGCCGGCGGGCTCGTTGTAAAGCCGCAGAAGTTGCATCGTGTCCTCGTCGTCCACGGCGATCGCCATATCGGTATTCCGAACGTTGTGGACCCAGGGAATGTGCTTGTCGCCGATTCCCTCGATACGGTGCTCGCCGAATCCGTTCTCCAGAATCGTGGGGCATTGTAACGCCTCCACAGCGGCGACCTTCATCGTCGGAAAGATCTCCTTCAATCGATCCCCTGCGGCAAGCGTCCCGGAAGATCCGGTGGCCACCACGAAGCCCGCTACGTCCTGGCCCGACTTCAGCACCTCCCGTAGCGCCTCCAGCAACGCTTCCCCGGTAACGTGATAGTGCCAGAGGTAGTTTCCGAACTGGTCGAACTGGTTGAACACCACCACCTTGTCGCCGCGGTCCCGCACGAGGTCGTGGCACGCGTCAAAGATCTCCTTCACATTACTCTCCGTGCCGGGAGTGGCGACGATCTCTCCGGCCACGGTCTTGAGCCACTCAAACCGCTCCCGGCTCATCCCCTCCGGCAGGATCGCCACGGACTCACAGTCCAGGAGTGCAGCGTTGTACGCGCCGCCCCGGCAGTAGTTACCGGTGGACGGCCAGACCGCTTTTTGCCGGGTCGCGTCAAAGTTACCGCTCACCAGCGCCGGTACGAGGCACCCGTAGGTGGCCCCCACTTTGTGCGCCCCCGTGGGAAACCATCGCCCCACAAGCGCGATTATTCGCGCCGGTACGCCGGTCAGTTCCGGAGGCAACTCGAGGAAGTTCACCGGGCCAAATCCATCCCCGGCACGACCGCCTGGTGAAGCCGGGCGATTCTTCCAGGTGATCCGGAACAGGTTCAGCGGGTCCATGTCCCAAAGCCCCACGCGGGTAATTCTCTCGATCAGGTCCGGTTCGAGCCGTTCCGGGAACTTCTGCTGTTCCAGGGTGGGCAGAACTATTCCACGACGGCGACATACCTCAATATTACGTTTGCGCGCCGCGTCATGTACGGTGGTTTCAATCATACAGTGCTCCCGTTTACGTGATGGTGGTGATCCATCCACCGTACGCCATAAACGGGAATACATCAAATGGAATCGCCGGGGATATCTCCCACGTCGGAGAGAATATTGTGCGGTCCGCAGGCGAAACGATGCAGATCCTCGTCGGAAATGGCAGGCTCGATCGGTGCGATTAGCGCTCCCGTTCCCGGGGTGATTCCCTGCTCCACCGGTCCGGTGAGGTCCGGGTTGGTACCGATCAATCGGGCACCACGTTCGACCACGGTACCGTCCCCATTACCAGACAAACGTCTGGTCGTTGATCGAATCGAACATCCGATCCAGGTCTTCCCGGGAGGCGGAGACTACCGATAACGCACCAGGGTACTCGATCTCCGGCACATCCGCTTCCAGGCCCTTCATTACGGACTCCACGTATTCCTCCACGTCTACTCCGCTGTCGGCGTAACCCGCTTTCTTTCTACCTTCAGCGTTCAATTCGGTTCTGACTCTTGGAGGCAGAACCTCGTACACGGAGACTCCGGCTTGTCGCATCTGAAACCTGAGAGAGAGGGTGAAGTTATGGATGAACGCTTTTGTCGCGCAATACACCGGGACACGGGCCATAGGGGTGAACGCCAGGACCGACGAAATGTTGATGATCGCGGCGTTCTTCCGTGACTTGAGATGCGGCATCAACCTCGCCGTCAGATAGACCGGGGCTTCGATGTTCGTACCGATCTCACTCGGTCCGCTCTCGAGATCTTCCATGCCAAGGTTGAAATTGACATCACGCTGAATTCCCGCGTTGTTCACGAGGACATTCAGTTCGCTGAACTTGCCAGTCACCCAGGAGACGAGTTCCTGACGGTCATCTTCGCTGGAAACGTCACAAACTACCGTGTGAATCCCGGGGTGGCGCCGGCGGATCTCTTCCAGCATCTCCTCTCTTCGACCGCAAATTATTACGGTATTATTTCGTTCCAGGAGGCTCTTCGCAAGCGCATAACCAATTCCTGATGTTCCACCGGTTATCAAAACGGTATTATTGTTCAACTGCATCATTTGACTCCTTTAACGAGTTGTATTACGCCGCGCTTTCCGGCGGTGCGCCAGCCCGGCTCCGTGCGGTCCAGGGTATTCACAACCGTGTTGTCGCACCCCACGAGGCAGTCGCTTTTCATCGTTCGCAACAGCACGATCGGAAAAGGATACCGGCATCCCAGGGCGTGTTCCGCATCCGTCGCCGCCGACCAGATCGTATCCCGGAATACCCGACGGTAGTTGAAGTCACCCTTGACCACGAGGATCGCCGCATCGGCCAGGAGTCTCGTTATACGCTCCGGTGCACCCGGAAGGTAACGCGTACCACACCAGTACTGATCGGGAGCGACCGAGAGTTGTCCGCGTTCAAACGCTGTTCGGAGTACGATCGCGCCGCGACGGACCTCCGCATCACCGTGTAATTCAGCGATGCGCAGGAACTCCCGGATATCCTCCACGGTCGTATCGCTTACATAGGTGGGATACATCTTCGGGTGCAGGACAACGGCCTTCCCGGTGATCGCGATCACCGTAAGCGCAAGCACCAGGTCCCCGGCAAGCTCCGCTCCGGAATTATCCATAACGATGTGTGCCGGCCCGGATCGTGTAACAAGGTGCTCCGCCGCTCGCGCGCCGTGATCGAGCAGGAGCAGTTCCCGATCACCCTCGGAGTGATCCAGCGTCTCGCCGGCGGTAAAGGAGATATCCGCTTTGTTCCCCCACATCGCGAGGTGCAACGCTTCCTCCAGGATGAGCACATCCTCCGGGGGCACACCGGCGGTGGAGGCACGCCGGCCGGGAAGCTCACCGGTCTGCTCGGCGCGTTGCTCTTCGTCGCGCTCATCGGTCTGCTCGGCGGCCCGCTCGGCGCGATCGAGAATGCTCTCCGCCGGTCCGCCGGACCCGAAAAATCTCGTGAAGGGAAGGAAGGGAGCTCCCGATTCGAGCTCCGCGCGTTTCATCGGCCCGTACGGATCGATCCGCGTCTCGAAGTAGCGACACGCCTGCAGGACCAGGCGGAACCCGTAGGTCTCCCCAAAGAACCAGTCCGTATCGTGCCAGGTATCTCCGGCGTATGGTCCGTATTCGGCCTGCCACTGCTCGTAGTCCCACGCCGGCAGTGCCGGTGCGGGAATCGGCCGATCGCGGGTAATTGCGTCGGCGAGATCCTCAAGGTCACCGCGGATCGTACGGGAGTATTCCGGATGGGCGTTGATCACATTCCGTATATTTGCGGGAAGGCGGTCGGTCATCGTGGCGTGGGCAAACGCGTTGTCCGGTGTCGTCCGGATCGGTGCCGGTGCGGGGAAGTACGTCATTGAATGGTTATACCATCCCCGGACCGGTGTTCACTACCCTGTTGACGCGGTGGGACGGGACGCGACCGCTTGAGACGGGACGCGACCGCTTGAGACGGGACGCGACTGCACGAGACGGGACGCCTTGGAAAATTTCTGGATTACTCCCGGTCGGTCCGGTGGTACAATCCTAGCAAAGGAGCATCACTATGAACGCTAACGCAACAGGACGACCCGACGACAATCGTCTACAGGAGTCCGTCGAGAATTTCGACGCGGCAGCTGCAAAGGAGCTGTCCGGAAAGGACTTCCTGCTCACCTGGGAGAAGAGCGACCCCGCTCTCAGAACGGTTCTGCAGGCTGCCTCAATCCTGCGCGATATGCGCGCCGCCGGGATCGGTACGGAAGCGTTCTCAAATGGGCTGGCGGTCTCGCTCTTCCGGGACAACTCCACCCGGACGCGTTTCAGCTTCTCCAGCGCCGCCAACCTACTGGGGTTGGCGGTTCAGGATCTGGACGAGACGCGATCACAGATCGCCCACGGTGAGACGGTACGGGAAACCGCCACGATGATTTCCTTCCTCGCGGAGGTGGTGGGGATCCGGGACGATATTTTTCTCGGTGCCGGTCACGAGTACATGGTGGAGGTTGGTCACGCTCTGGACGAAGGGTTTCGTGAGGGAGCTCTCCCGCAGCGTACTACCGTGGTAAACCTGCAGTGCGACCGGGACCATCCTACGCAGAGCATGGCGGACCTGGCGCACCTGATCGAATACTTCGGCGGGGTGGAGAACCTCAAAGGAAAGAAACTCGCCATGACCTGGGCGTACTCCCCGTCCTACGGCAAGCCTCTCTCGGTACCGCAGGGGATCATCACCCTGCTCACGCGGTTCGGCATGGACGTGAGCCTTGCCCACCCCAAAGGGTACAACCTCATTCCGGATATCGAGACCCTTGCGGCGGAGCACGCCTCCGAGTCGGGGGGCTCCTTTGTCTGTACCGACAGTATGGCCGGAGCGTTTGAGAACGCCGACATCGTATACCCCAAGAGCTGGGCCCCCTTCTCGGTGATGCAACGCCGGACGGAACTGTTGCGGGAGAAGAACACCGCCGCCCTGGCTGATCTGGAACAGGAATGCCTGGAAAACAACCGGGCGTTTACCGATTGGGAGTGCACGGAAGATCTCATGAAGACCACGCGTAACGGCTCCGCACTCTATATGCACTGCCTGCCGGCGGATATCACCGGTGTCAGCTGCGAACGAGGAGAGGTGGCGCAGTCCGTGTTTGAACGCTACCGCCTGGACACCTACCGTGAAGCGGGGTGGAAACCGTACGTGATCGCCGCGATGATCCTGCTCTCGCGCACGCCGGACCCGCAGAAAACGCTCAAGACGTTGATCGTGCAGAACAAACGGCGCGTGGCGGGGTAAACGATGTCGGATACGATGAGAACTCTACCGATCGGCAATCTGCTGGAACGAATGATCACGGAGTACCGTCGGGAACGCTCGGTATTCGGGCTGCACGAATACACGTGGTACCGGAAACCCGACGACCGCACCGTGGACATCCTGGGTGAATCGGCGGGGACGGCGCTCGGCCCCGCGGCGGGGCCGCACACGCAACTCGCGCAGAACATCGTCGCCGCCTACCTCACCGGCAGCCGCTGCATCGAGCTCAAAACGGTTCAGATCCTGGACGAGCTGGAGATCGAGAAACCCTGCATCGCAGCGCCGGACGAGGGTTACAACACCGAGTGGTCCACGGAACTCTCCCTGCAGTCCGCCTGGGAGGAATACGCCAAGGCGTGGATACTGCTGCACCTGGTGGAAGAACTCTGGGACCTGCGCGGGCCCGTTCCTGCGGCCTCGGGAAAACCTGCGGCCCTGCAAAAAACGGCACCGCGTACGTTCCTTTTCACGATGAGCGTCGGCTACAACCTGGAAGGCATCAGAAACCCGCGCATGCAGCAGTACATCGACCGCATGATCGACTCCTCCGGGGAAGAGCTCTTCCACGACTGGATCGCCGAAGCGGAAGGAACCCTAGGATCCCTTCTAACCGGCACGGATCTGGAGCACAGGATTCCCGCCGTCGCAACCGCGTTACCGTCGATCTCGGGCAGGATGTGCCAAACCGTTACGCTTTCCACGATGCACGGGTGCCCTCCGGAGGAGATCGAAGCGATCTGCCGTCACCTGCTGGTCGATAAGAAACTCCACACCTACGTGAAGCTCAACCCCACTCTCCCGGGATACGAGTCGGTCGGTTCTATCCTGGATCAGCTCGGGTACGGGTACGTGGAGCTGGACCGGGATGGTTTTGCCCAGGATCTCTCCTGGGATCGAGCCGTCCCAATTCTGCACAACCTCCGCCGTACCGCCGGTGACGCAGGACGACAGTTTGGGGTAAAGCTCACCAACACGCTGGCGGTAGTCAACCGAGCCTCTCAAGAGCTTCCCGGCGGACTCGCGCTGCCGGGAGAACAGAAATACCTCTCCGGGCGCGCCCTTTTCCCATTGGCGATCACCGTGGCGGCGCGGGTCGCCCGGGAGTTTCACGGAACGATCCCGATATCGTTCTCCGGCGGGATCACGGCCCACAACGTGGCGGAGGTATTCCGCACGGGGATCCGGCCGATCACGGCGTGCACGGTTTTTCTCAAACCCGGCGGTTATACGCGCCAGGTACAGCTTGCGCAGGCGATCGACGGCGTGGCCTGCTGGGATCCACCGGACACGGAACCTCCGGTGATCGACGTGGCAGCGCTCACGGCGCTGGCGGCGCAGACGCTCCGGGACGCGACGCTGCGCAAGCAGTTCCGCGGCACCCGGGAAATTACCGTCCCGGGTCCACTCCCACGGCACGACTGTTACCGGGCACCCTGCGTGGAGGCATGCCCGATCGGACAGCACGTTCCGGAGTATATCCGCCTTGTCGGAGAGGGGCGGTACGGTGAAGCCCTGGAACTGATCTACGAGCAGAACGCGCTGCCGGGAATAACCGGGTATATCTGCGACCACGCGTGCCAGCACAACTGCACCCGCCTCGATTACGAAGGGTGTCTGAACATACGCGAACTCAAGAAGATCGCGTTTCTGAACGGAAAAGACCGGGAGACCCGTACAGGACCGTCGGCGACCGCCGGACTCCATACCGCCGGGCTCCAAACCAGCGCGGCCGATCGCGCCGATTCCACGGATCACCCCCGATGCGCCGTGATCGGCGCGGGACCGGCGGGCCTGTCCACGGCGTACTTCCTCGCCCGCAGGGGTGTTCCGGTGACCGTTTTCGAGCGGGAGGCGAGCGCCGGTGGCGTCGTACGCCACGGGATACCGCCGTTCCGTCTGCCCCAGGAAGCGATCGAGGAGGACGTGCGTCGTATCCGGGAACTGGGTGTGGAGTTCCGGTTCGGCGCAAACCCCGAGATTACGCCGGACGAGCTCCGGCGCGAGGGCTTCGGCCCGGTGGTTCTCGCAGTGGGGGCGGAGATCGACAACGCGCTACCCCTGGAGGGTGACAAATCACGGGTGATCCCTTCGCTCGAGTTTCTCTGGGCGTGCCGGAGTGAACCGCACCTCGCCCAGGCGTCGTCCGTGCTCGGACGGGAGATCGGGAGCCGCATCGTCGTTGTAGGCGGCGGGAACACCGCGATGGACGCCGCCCGGACCGCGATCAGGCTCGATGGAGTTACACAGGTAACCGTCCTCTACCGCCGTACGGAACATGAGATGCCCGCCGACCGGGAAGAATACGATAACGCCCGTACCGACGGGGTACAGTTCCGGTTTCTGCGCAACCCGGAACAGATCGGCACCGGCGGAGAGCTAACGGTGCGCGTGATGGAGCTGGGCGACCGCGACGCGTCCGGTCGGCGCCGGCCCGTTTCGACGGAGCGGACCGAGTCGATGCAGGCGGACACGGTGATCGCCGCGATCGGGGAGAGGGTGGACTCCAAGGTGCTGGACCGCTTCGGGGTCCGGTCCGGTCGGGAAACACCGGAGACGGCGGAAGCGCCCGAGACCACCGTGCCCGACGTATACCTGGTGGGGGACGCCCGTACCGGTCCTTCCACGGTGGTTCGATGCGTTGCCGCGGGACGCCGTGCCGCGGAAATGATCATCGGCAACCACCACGACCGCGCCGTCCCGGCGGCCACGACGACCACGACGTACTCTCCGGAACGGGCTCGGCAGATCCTCGAGCGGAAAGCGTGCATCCGGACGAAGCCGGACACCGAGAGGTGGTCCGACGCGGAAACGTTCTCCCGCCGGGAATACGACCGGTGCCTGGAGTGCGGCGACCTCTGTAACCGGTGCGTGGAGGTATGCCCCAACCGGGCCAACATCACGGTTACCACCACCGGTGATCCGCGTTTTCAGGATCCGTTTCAGATCGTCCATCTGGATGCGCTCTGCAACGAGTGCGGTAACTGCGCGCAGTTCTGTCCCTGGGAGAAGGGCGTCCCCTACCGGGACAAGCCCACCGTGTTCAATACGAGCTCGGACTTTGAGAACAGTACCAACGACGGCTGGCTACTCATGGGCGATCTTTCGGGCGACCGTTCCAGAGACCCGGACTTCCTGTATCGTTTTGACGGCGAAGCGCGCGAGATTTCCCGGGCGGACCTGCGACGGTTTGGTACCGCATCGAGTGCATCCGCGGGATCGGCGGAGTCACGGTTCCTGTCGCTCCTGGACAGGCTGGTTTCCGACCGGCCGGACCTGTTCCGGCGATTGGACCGGCCATGACTGCGACCATGACTACCCGGAACGGCCCGTTCGCATTTCATTACCGGTGCAACGAGTGCGGCCGGGAGTACACGATCACGCCTGAACGGATGCGATGCGACCACTGTGCGGGTCGGCAGGAGGAGAAGCGGCCCTTGCGAGGCCTTCTGGAGGTGGTGATCTCCGTCACGACCCTCCTCCCTCCGGAATGGCAACCGCTGGACCTGCTCCCGGTAGAACGGGAGTGGTTTCCCCCGATCCCCGTGGGGAACACCCCGCTCTGGGAACCCCGACGATTACGGGAACACCTGGGATTACCGTCACTCTTTCTGAAGGATGACGGTCTCAACCCCACGGGATCCCTGAAAGACCGTGCCAGCTGGCTCGTAGCGGCGTTCGCCCGCAAACACGGAATCCGCCGCGTCGTGGTGGCTTCCACAGGGAACGCCGGGAGCTCCATGGCGGGTATCGGCGCCGCGGCGGGTCTCGAGGTTCGACTGTACCTGCCCGCCTCCGCTCCACCGGCAAAACGCGTCCAGTCCCGGCAGTACGGAGCGGACCTGCAGGAGGTGGACGGCACCTACGACGAGGCGTTTGAGCTGTCTCTCAAGTACCTGGACGAACACGGAGGGCTCTCCCGCAACACCGGCTTTAATCCGCTTACGATCGAAGGTAAAAAGACTGTGGCTCTGGAGATCTTCCGGCAGCTCGGCCGCACCCCGGATCACGTGTTTGTCTCTACCGGGGACGGCGTGATTATCAGCGGCGTGTTCCGCGGATTCGAGGACCTGGTCTCGCTGGGTTTGGCACCGCGTGTCCCGGAGGTGATCTGCGTACAGGCCGAGGGCAGCAACGCGATCGCCCGCGCGCTCGCACAAGGCTCATTCGGACCACCGGTCCGGTCGGACACGATCGCGGACTCGATCAGCGTGGACGTCCCTGCCGGTGGTGAGTTCGCGCTGCGACGGCTGCAGCGCCACCGGGGCAAAACGGTCACAGTAAGCGACCGGGAGATCCTGGAGGCGCAACGTCTGCTCGCCTCCGGAAGCGGCTGTTTTGTGGAACCCGCCGCGGCAACCGCGTTCGCCGGGTTACGTCGGTACCGGGAGAAAATTTCCCCGGACCGTTGCGTGGTGGTACTGCTCACCGGCAACGGCCTCAAGGATATCGCCGCTGCCACCCGGGGAATCGAGGAAAACGTAAAAACTTTACAACAGCCCGGGAGCGAGCTATCCTGAAAAAAGCAACGTCTAAAGTCAAAACCGGCCACTCATGCGGTCGCAAGGTGTAACGATGAGCCATCCCGTCACGAGACCTGTGGAACGCGTCGATGCCCGTCCAAAAGCACGAGGGGAGACGCTGTATCTCGCGGACCTGCCGCTGCAGGGAGCCCTGTTCGCCCGGGTTGTCCGCTCACGGGTGCCCCGCGGGAGGATCGTGGCCCGCAACACACCGGACCTTCCCGAGGGGTACACGCTGGTTACCGCAGAGGATATACCACCTTCCGGCCGGAACTGCGTCCGCATGATACAGGACGACTGGCCGGTCTTTGCGGAAGACCAGGTCAGGTACTACGGAGAGCCCCTGGGGCTGCTTCTGGGACTGGACCGGCAGGTACTGGACGAACTGGTACACCTCTGCGAGAACGCGATCCGATACGAAGAGCAGGAGCCGGCGATCACGATCGACGACGGGCTTGAGTGCCGCGGTGGCGCTATCCACGGGACGGACAATCTCTTCGCGGACCTACACACCGGCAAGGGGAACCCGGAAACGGCACTCGCCGGTGCCGCTCGCGTGATCGAGGGGGAGTACACCACAGGGTTTCAGGAACACGTGTATCTTGAACCACAATCATTACGTACAATGTTCACCAGCGATACGGTGACGATCCATATCTCTACACAGTGTCCGTTCTACGTCCGGAAAGCGGTGGCCACCGCGATGGGTCTTCCCCCGGAGAAGGTCGTGGTGGTGCAGACACCCACCGGGGGTGGGTTCGGCGGGAAGGAGCACTACCCGGACGTGCTGGCCACAGCCGCGGCGGTCGCCGCCAGGCGCGTCGGGAAGCCTGTGGAACTTGTGCTGGACCGGATGGAAGACCTGGAGGTCACGAGCAAACGCCATCCCAGTCGCGTACGGTACCGCGTCGGCCTGGACGCGGAAAACCGCGTCGTCGCGATCGACGTGGATATGGTCTTGAACGCCGGTGCCTACGAGAGCAGTTCCCGGGTAGTTCTTCAGCGCGGGATGTTCTCTTCCAACAGCGTCTACGAGATACCCCACGTCCGCATCCGGGGGCGAGCGGTTGCGACCAGTACCGTGCCTTCCGACGCGTTTCGGGGGTTCGGGGCGCCGCAGGGATTGTTCGCCGCGGAGATGCTCATGACCAGGATCGCCCGCGAGATCGGGGTGGACGAGGTGGAGTTCAAGCGCAGCCACTTCCTGCAACAGGGGTCCACCACGGTAACCGCCGGGACGATCCGGGAAGAGGTAAAACTCCCGCAGATGCTCGACCACGTACTGACCGCGTCGGAATACCGGCGCAAACGGGAACGCTTCGATGAGGAGCACCGGCACCGCGCAGCCGGCGGTCCGGATTCCACCTCCTGGCGGGGAATAGCGGTGTCCTGCTTCAAGCACGGAAGCGCGTTTACCGGCAGCGGCGAACAGGAGATCATCAAAGCGCGCGTGCGTATCCGCAAACGCAGCGACGGCCGCCCGGAACTGCTCGCATCCAACGTGGAGATCGGCCAGGGGGTACTCACGACGTTTCGGAAGATCGTGGCGGAGGTCCTGGAAATACCGTACACGGAAGTGGTCTTTGAGCAACACGACACCGGGAACGTTCCCGATTCGGGCCCCACCTGCGCGTCCCGATCGGTGGCGGTAGTGGGATACCTCCTGCAGGAGGCGGCGAAGAAACTTCAGGGCCGCCTTGACGAGCCGGGAGAGTTCGAGGTGGAACAGGTATACGAACATCCCTCTCACCTTAAATGGGACGCCGCTTCGCTTACAGGCGACGCGTACCCTTCCTACGCGTGGGGTATTACCTGCGTGGAAGTCACGGTTGATCCGGTCACGTTGGAGGTAACCGTCCCGGGCGTGTGGACCGCCTACGACGTGGGTCGCGCGATCGACGAGGAGGTGGTTCGCGGCCAGGTGATAGGCGGTGCGGTTCAGGCTCTCGGTTACGCCGGACTGGAGAAGCTGGAAAACCGGGACGGACGTTTCCTGCAACGGACTATGGCGGATTACTGCATACCCACTTCGCTGGACTATCCCGCGGTCCATACGGCGTTCTTCGATAACCCCTACCGGTGGGGACCGTTCGGGGCGAAGGGGGCCGGCGAGGTGGTATTCGACGGCATCGCCCCGGCCTACGCCGCGGCGGTTCAACACGCGATCGGTCGCGAGATCGACCGTCTCCCGGTTACACCGGAGTACATAGCGGAGTTGCTGCATGGAACAGACCAAGACCACCCGGCGTGACAGCTCACCCGCCACAACAAATCGCCGGTTCAACCTGAACGGCGTGGAACGGGAGATTCCCGGGGATCCGCGGCGCCGCCTGCTGGACGTCCTCCGGGAGGATTTCAACCTCCTCTCGGTCAAAGAGGGATGCGGGGAGGGAGAGTGCGGCGCGTGTTCGATCCTCGTGGACGGGCGCGTGGTGGATGCGTGCATTCTGCCCGCGGGAGCGGGGGAAGGACGCCGCGTGGAAACGCTGGAAGCGATTCGCGACACGCCCCGGGGGGAGCGTATCGTCACCGCGCTCAGCCTGGGTGGCGGCGTACAGTGCGGGTTCTGCATACCCGGGATAGCTGTGGCGCTGGAGGCGCTCCTGCGTGACACGCCGGCACCGGACGACCGGGCGATCCGCGAGGGAATATCCGGCAATCTCTGCCGATGCACCGGCTATCAGCAGATCGTCGAGGGTGTCCTGCACCACGCAGTACCGGAACAGCACAACTCTCCGGAGAAAACAGACTCTCCGGACAAAACAGGGATCGACGCGCACGGTAATCACCGGGAAAACGGTCGAACCGGTAACGGTGCGCCCAGCTCGCTGAAGGAGCGGGACCGTTGGTTCCGTCCCGGTACGCTGGAGGAGGCCCTGTTTATACGAGCCGAGTACCCCACGCTGCCGCTGGCGGGGGCCACGGACCTGTACGTCCGTCATCGGGCGTTAGCCGGGACGATCCCCACCGGTTCCGGGGAAGATACAAACGCTCTTCCACCGTTTCTCTTTCTGGGTCACCTGGACGAACTGACGGAGATAACCGTGGAGACCGATCCTGGAAGGAAACAGCAGACTCTGAGAATCGGTGCCGCCGCTACCTACACCGATATCGCCGCACACCCGGCCGTCCCGGAACTGCTCCGTAAGGCGATCGCGGAGCTTGCGGCACCGGCGCTGCGCAACGTCGCGACCCTGGGGGGCAATATCGGAAACGCGTCGCCCGCGGCGGACGCGGTATGCGCGCTCTACGCTCTGCACGCGGAAGTGGAGTTACGTCGTCACCGGGGTGCCCGCCGCCGGCCGATCGAGGCGGTGATCACCGGACCGGGAAGTACAGCGATCGAACCGGACGAGCTCATCACAGCCGTATTGATCCCGCTCAACGGAGATCTCCCCGTCGGAACTGCCGGTACGGCCGACAACGCTCGTGCGGTACACGCGCCCCGGAGTACGCCGATGGCGCACAATTATTACCGCAAGGTGGGAACGCGTCGGGCAAACGCGCTCTCCAAGATCTCCGTCGCCGGCACGGCAGTTGTCCGGGACGGTCGTTTTGAACGTTTCGGTCTCGCCCTCGGCGCTGTAGGACCCAGGGTGATCGTCGACCGGGAGATGGAGAAACGCGTAATTGGTACAGACCGGGAACAGTACATGGAAATCCTCCCGGAGCTGCGGGAGCGTTATACGAGTCTACTCGCGCCGATCTCCGACCAGCGATCCACCGAGTTCTATCGCCGTACCGTTACGGGAAATCTCCTGCGGGATTTCCTGTTACGGTTTGTGCCGGAAGCGCTGGGAGACGAGAAACGATGACCGACACGATTCAGACCGCCGGGTCCGTATCCGGACATATCGTGGACGTGGTAAACCGCCGAATCGGACCGGGAACGGTGCACTTCTCCAGCGGACGGATCGAGCGGATCGAACCAGCCAATGACGTACCCACACAGTACGTGATCCCCGGGTTCGTGGACGCCCATATTCACGTGGAGAGCACGATGCTTCCCCCGGCGGAGTTCGCCCGCTGGGCGGCGGCACGCGGTACCGTGGCGACCGTTTCCGACCCTCACGAGATAGCCAACGTACTCGGCGTGAGCGGCGTGGAGTACATGCTCTCCGAGGCAAGGCGTCGCCCGGAGTTTACGATTCTCTTCGGCGCACCGCCGTGTGTTCCGGCAACGGTCTTTGAGACCGCCGGTGCTGAACTCGACGCGGAAGCGGTACGACGTCTGCTCGCTCGCGACGATATCGGGTACCTCAGCGAGGTCATGAACGTACCCGGTGTTCTCCAGGGTGACCCCGATCTTATCGCCAAGCTCACCGCCGCGCGGGAGGCGGGAAAACCGATCGACGGTCACGCGCCGGGACTACGCGGTGAGGGCGTCAGGACCTACGCCGCCGCGGGCGTTTCCACGGATCACGAGTGCACAACGATCGAGGAGGCCCGGGAGCGTATCGACGCGGGGATGTGGGTCGTGATCCGTGAGGGCTCGGCGGCGCGCGACTTTGAGGCGCTGGCACCGTTGCTCTTTGAAGCCCCGGACCGGCTCATGTTCTGCAGCGACGACAAGCACCCGAACGACCTCATTCGCGGACACATAGATCGACTGGCGGCGCGAGCTGTCTCGCACGGCCTCGACCCGATCGAGGCGCTTCGCATCGCCTGTTATAACCCGCTCGAGCACTACGGCATCAAGACGGGACTTCTGAGGCCTGGTGATCCGGCTAATTTCGTGGTGGTAAACGATCTCTACGAGTTTGAGCCGGTCACCACGTGGCTGAACGGCCAATGCGTTGCACGCGACGGGGTGCCGCTCCTGCCCTATCTCACCCCGGACAAACTCAACCGGTTTCGCACCACCATACCCGATATCTCGAGCCTGCGCCTGCCCCTGCCCCCGGACAAAACGATCCGGGCGATCGCGGTACGAAGCGGCTCGCTCATTACCGGGGAACACCGCGTAGCGAGTCGGCACTGCACGAGGGACGGTGAGTTCCGGACCAACCTCGAACGGGACCTGCTCAAGATAGTGATGGTAAACCGGTACAGCGATGAACCGCCGGCGGTGG
Source organism: Spirochaeta sp. (assembly GCA_007130865.1). Classification (GTDB taxonomy): domain Bacteria; phylum Spirochaetota; class Spirochaetia; order DSM-27196; family Alkalispirochaetaceae; genus Alkalispirochaeta. The sequence goes on from SLRR01000131.1 coordinate 34,455, forward strand.
CGGTCGTCCACGGGTTCGGGCTCAAACGCGGTGCGATCGCGTCGTCCGTAGCCCACGATTCGCACAACGTAGTCGCCCTGGGAGTGGACGACGGAAGCCTGCTCGCCGCGGTGGCGCACGTCATCACCGCCGGGGGCGGCGTAGCAGTCGCCCGTTCACCCTCGGAGGTGGACGTTCTGGCCCTGCCGATCGCGGGACTCATGGCTGTGGAAAGTGGTGACTCCGTAGCTGAGCAGTACGAGGCGATCGAGAACACCGCCCGGGATCTGGGGTGCACCCTGGGTTCGCCCATGATGACGCTCTCCTTCACGGCGTTGCTGGTGATACCGGAACTGAAACTGAGCGATCGGGGGCTCTTCGACGGACGATCCTTCGGCTTCACCCCGATCGTGGTGGATTAACGGCGCAGCGTCAGTAGTCCACCCGGTCCGGTTTCTCCCGCCACGCTGCAAACCCCGCCTGAGCTTCTTCCCGGAGAAGCTGTTCCATAGGCAACGCGCGCTGATCGGGGCTGCAGTCGATCTCGTCGTAGATCATCGCGTCGTCAAAACCGACAGCGGCGGCGTCCTCCCGGGTCGCGCCGTAAAAGACACGGCGCGGCCGCGCCCAGTAGATAGCCCCAAGACACATGGGACAGGGTTCGCAGGAGGTATAGATCTCGCAGTCCGTGATCTGGAAGTCTCCCAGAACGCGACAGGCCGCGCGGATCGCGTTCACCTCGGCGTGCGCCGTGGGATCGTTCGTGGAAGTCACGGTGTTGGTACCCCGGGCGATCACTTCCCCGTTCCGTACAATCACCGCCGCAAAGGGACCTCCCCGCCCGGCGCGGACGTTCTCCACCGCCAGCTCGATCGCTTCCCGCATAAACCGCGGGTCTCCCGGTGTCTCCCGTTGGTCCTGTTCCATTGATCTCATGATAGCCCCGGCGGTTCCCGGCGGCAAGAAATATCTGTCGAATATTTTGTCGGTCGTTGACCGAATTACCGGAAAGGCGTACAATTTCTTCATGGAACAATCCTGTATCTACTCCCTGGCAACGGCTCTTCCCGATCGGGTAGTAACCAACGATGATATGGCCCGTATCGTGGAAACCTCGGATGAATGGATCTACTCCCATACGGGAATCCGGGAACGCCGTCACGTCGGCCCCGATCAGGCCGCAAGCGATCTGGGCGTTGAAGCCGGAGAACGAGCGCTTGAGATCGCACGGACAAACGGAGGTATCCACCGGGAGTCGATCGACCTGGTGGTCTGCGCCACATCGACCTCCGATTACCCCAATTTCCCGGCCACGGCGTGTATCATCCAGGACAAACTCGGTCTTGAGAACGCCGGCGCGTTCGACCTGCTGGCGGGGTGTACAGGATTTGTCTACGGCCTCGAGACCGCTCGGGCGTACGTTGAAGCGGAGCTCGCGCAGAACGTCCTGCTCGTAGGGACGGAAGTCTTGAGCAAGCTCAGCAACATGCAGGACCGCAACACCTGCGTCCTCTTCGGTGACGGCGCCGGTGCGGTCGTGGTCGGCCGGACCGACGGTTCGGAAGGGACCGGAACCTCCGACGACAGCCTCGCCGGGGGACGACCCCGGGTGATCAAGTCATGGCTGCGTTCCCGGGGCAGCGGCGCGGAAGCGCTTCTCCGCCGCGCCGGGGGCACGCGTAATCCCTTTGTCTCCGGTGAGACCGACCCTGCTCATCTCACGATCGAGATGAACGGCCGCGACGTGTACATGTTCGCCGTGGACGCGATCGTGCAGACGATCCGACGGCTCCTGGAACTCACGGGAATGGAACTGTCCCAGATATCGCGGATCGTCCCGCACCAGGCGAACGTGCGTATAATCGAAGCTGCGGCAAAACGCCTGCGCGTAGAACCGGATCTGTTTTTCACCAATATTGACAAGTACGCCAATACATCCGCCGCGTCGATACCCCTCGCGTTGTACGATTTGGTTAACGAGGGGAGCGTTGCACCGGGAGACACGATCCTGACGGTCGGATTCGGGGCGGGGCTCACTTACGGCGGCAATATTATCCGGTGGTAGGCATCATCCGCCGGCGAACCGCAAAAATCATCCGCCGGCAATAGACTCGTAGGCGACAACCTTGTTCTTTTTCCGGACCTTGGCGGAATACATCGCAGTATCCGCCTGCAGTACCAGGTGTTCCCAGTCGTGGCACCCGTTCCCGGTACGGGATGTACAGACGCCTCCGCTCACGGTAACCGTGATCCTGTTTCCACCGGAGACGATCTCAGTCTCTTCCACAGCGTGACGGCATTTCTCCGCTACCACGATCGCGCGGGACAGGTCCGTGTCGGGACAGAGCACGAGAAATTCCTCTCCCCCCCACCGCGCGCAGACATCGGAAACACGCAGCACCGATCTGACCGCTTCAGCCACCTTCACGAGGACGTGGTCACCGACCTTATGCCCCCAGGTATCGTTAATCCGCTTGAAATCGTCGATATCGTAGAGGATCACCGCATAGTCATTACCACTCCGGTGACACCGGGCCGACTCCGCCATCAGCCGATCGGTCATGTCCCGTCGGTTCGCGAGCCCTGTGAGCATGTCCGTCCGGGCCATGCGCTCCAACTGCGCCGTGGAATCGTGCAGCTGCGCTTGATAAACGTCGCTGATCGACATGATCTTGTGCATTTGTGCCTCGGTCTTCTCGAGTCGCGACACCAGTTCTCTCACGTCCGGGTCCTTGTGGTTCCTCAGTTTCTTGATGAGCGGATCGTTACTCATGTGTCTCGTGGCTCCGGATCGATCGGCCGTATCTCAAAGGGCAGATCCAGGTCTTCCCGGAACTCTTCCGCCAACTCCAGGGCGCGTTCGTTCCCATCTTCGTAAAGCCATTGAACCGAGACCTCGGCACCGGCGGCGGCGCGTTCGCCGAACATATCTAGAATATCCAGCATACACTTGGTACTGCTCGAGTTCATGTAACTCACGTGTACGCGGAGTTTCATTCCGGACCGGCGGGGAAGTTCCGCCTGAAGCCAGGAAAAAACGGGGCCAAAAAACTCAAAAGAGTTTTCCGGATAGGACTCGCCGGTGATTTCAAGCGTCTCTTCGTCCTCGTGAAAAACGATCCGGGGACTTGATCTGGTAGCTTCAATCGCGAGCATACTCACGCTCCTGCCACTACGGCGGTAAGGGTAAAAAAATCGAAACGATCATCCTGCTCGTGGAACTCGTACCGCAGAGGTTCCGCCGCCCGTCGCGCCATGTCGATCAGGCCGAGTCCCGCGCCGGTGGCGTCCGCCGGCATTTCCCGTCGCAGCTGTTCCTTGTACATCCGCTTCAGTGCCGCCCGGTCGAGACCATCCATCGCCTGCAGACGATCCCGGAGGGGCGGTACATCCTCCTTCAGGATATAATTACCGGAGGATACGGTATATTCCGTTCCGGCGTATCCGATTACCACGACAGCGGCGTCCCGTTCCCAGGTTCCGAGGTTCTTCCGGGCGGTATAGTTCCGCACGTTCTGCGTCTGCTCGATGTAAAGAGCAAACACATCGGTGATCGTCGTCGCCCTCAGATCCCGGGATTCGAGATAGCTCTTGGCGGCATTTCCCAGTTCCTCGATCAGGCTATGATAAAACGCTCCGTTGAACGCGATCAGAATACCTTCTTGAGTAAACGTGTGCTTGAGATCCAACAGGTTGGTCACGTACCCTCCTCGCGCAAGATCGGCGCAAACGATAAGAGCAGCATATCATCCCGCGGGCTCGCTGTCCCGTGGTACCGCTCCAACTCCTGTATCAAATAGTCCTCCCCGAGATCATCGCGTTTCTCCACCAACTCCCGCAGGATCTCCGTGAGCTTCCCTGTTCCCAGTCCAAACCCCGTATCCTCCCCCGGAAGATCCAGGATTCCGTCGCTGAAAAGAAAGTGCCGCGACGACGCGGTAACATCGACCGAGTGCACCGGGATATCCGGATTCCGTTCCGTACTGAGGTATCCCAGATGTGTCCGAGCACCGTCCACGCGGTGCATCGAACCGTCGCGATGGTATACCAGGGGTAGTCCCGTCCCGGAAAACTCCAGCACGTTCTTGGAACGTCGGAACCGGCAGAGCGCGATATCCATACCGTTTTCAAGGTGCTGCCTATCCGCCGCCGCCCTGAGACCGTCCTGCACGTAGTGGTGCGTTCGGAGCAGCATATCCCCGGGGTCGTCTTCAGGACCGGAGGTATCCACAACCCGGTTCAGAACGGTACTCACAAGCATCGTCATGAACGCACCGGGAACCCCGTGTCCCGTACAGTCCACGGCGGCGATACAGAACCCGTCGTGCATCGGCCGGAAGTACGGAAAATCACCGCCCACCGTATGCAGTGGTCGGTGAAAAACAAACCATGAACGCAAATGCTCTTCCAGTTCCTTGCGTGCGGGCATTATCGATTGCTGGATGAGTTGCCCGTAACGGATGGACTCCATGACCCGCTCCTGCGATGCCTGCAGATCCCGTGTCCGCTCGTCCACCATCTCTTCCAGGCGGGTGGTATATTCACGGATCTCGCCGGTCATCGAGGTAAAAGATGCGCTTAATCGCGCGATCTCGTTATCACCGACCGGATCCAGTTGAACGCTGTAATCGCCTTTCGCCACCAGGTTGGCCGCATGAGACAGTTGTTGCAGTGGCCGGAGAACGAGTCGGTTCAGCAACAGCGCTACCACTACGAGCACGGTTAACAGTGCAACGATACTGACCTGTATGAGGGGAAGAAAGCTACCGACTCCCATAATCCGACCCGCATCGACGAGAACGAGATTGTACCACTGAAGCTCCGGTATGTACCCGATCGCCGCAACGTAGGGCTCCCCGTCGAACTGTAGCGTTGCCGTGCGGACGCTCGCCGGGTGTTCCGGGTCTTCAGGAAGAATCGCGAGTACTCGCTGCAGCGTTTCCCGGTGTTCACCGCTATCGACCAGGGTGTCCAGCGTTATCCTGTCCTCGTTTCGATCCACGTTTGCGTTGTGTTCGATGATCGCCCGGTCGCGATGAGCCAAAATCTCCCCCTGGCGGTTGACGATTATCGTGGAAAGACCCGGATCATCGTGTTCGACCAGCGCGCCGAGAAAATCACTCAAATCCATTCCTGTTCCGGCAGCCCCAAGCAAAGCTCCATCACCATCCCGGACGAGGCTGTTAATCCAGACACGAATCTCTCCGAGCAGTACGTTGAAGTCAACGTTGATCCAGAACTCCCGGTCCGAACGGAGCGTCTCAAAAAACCACCGATCGTAGGGCGCGTCCGGATCGAGAACGGTATGAGACATGGATTCGGTCCCGGGGGTGTGCACGTAATAGCTGAGAGTGTCCGCGACACCTACAAAGTACGTGGCGTCCCGGAAATGGTCCCGATAGCTTTCCAACTGCCGGATCGCCCGTTCTCGCAGCTCCGGATCGCGCTCATCTTTCATCCAGGACTGGATGAAGGGATCGTCCGCTAACTTGAGACTGAGCGTAGCGTCCCGGTCCACGATAGCGAGAATGCGGTTCCGTTCCATCAGGTTCTGGGACCGGGCAAACCGCTCTACATATCGATCGGCCACGGCGGTGACGTTGCGGACGAACACCCCCACCGCGGCACCTACCGTGACGACGTACAGCAGAACCAGAGAGACGAGGAACGTCCGCCTGAGCGAACCCTTAAAAATGAAACCGAACACCGACACCCGCGTCCAGGTCGAATCCCGTGGAGGGTACGAGTTGCATTCCCGGAACGATTTCCCCGAACAGTTCCAGGCGCGGCAACGCATACCACTGTACTCCCAGTGGGACACGAACACCAACGCGCAGGCTATCTCCCGCGGGCTTCAGTTGCATCTTCCCACCGAGACCGAGATACCAGTCAAGTGGATCTACCAGCTTCTGTCGGAGCATCCACACGTCTCCGTGAAAATGCACCCTCTCTGACGGCAGGTTCCACGCCGCCGCCAGGGCGACGCGATTACCCACGAGAACACTGACCCCCGTAGGCGCCCCGAGAATTACGCCGACTCCAACGTCCGCTAGTACCGGCGAGACACCCAGACCTAGGAACACCACCACCGACAGGAAAAACTTCTTCATGATGCCAGATTATGGAAAAGTCTGATAATAAGGTCAACCAACACCAGGAGTTGGCGAGGGAGAGATGTCCGTCCGGCGTCCCACGTGGAGCACTCGCGTAGAACGTCCTGTACTCACTTCTTTCCTACGTTGTGTCGGCGGTCACCAGGATCGGCGGTCGAAGATTAACGCGGTTCAGCTTTCTGCCGGGCATGAAGGTTAAGATGGATCAACAATCCGATCGATACCAGCGCCATGAAGAATGGGACACCCCAGAAGTAACGGTACTCCACGAGGTCTCCCCGGGTAAAGAGATCATAAAGCATCCCCGCGAGAAAGCTCCCTCCCAGCGCACCGCCGCCTTCAACGCACAGGATATACAGTTGCTGCACGCCCGCCCGCGATTCCGTGTCCGCAAAGGAGTTGACGTAGATAACCGAGACTATAAAGAAAAACGTGTAGGACGGGCCGTGGAACAAAATCCCCAGGATAGCCGGCAGGGCGGACGTCCCAAAATAGAACGCCGCGAACCGGCACAGTTCCATCACGGCCCCCATGACGAGTACCGTCCGATGACGAAACCGAAGAAAAAGAAACGGTAGTACCAGCATGCTGAGCACCTCAGCGACCTGCCCGAGACTCAACGCCGGAAGGATCGCACCGTCGCTGAATCCGAGATGCCGCAGGTACGGTGCAGCGCCAAAGTAGTAAACCCGGTGGGTCACCTGCATTAATAACGCTACGACTGCCACGAGAGCAACTTCCGGACGCCGGAAGATCCTCAGCGCCGCCCGGGGCACCAGCTCGGTGCGGCGTGGCTCCTGTCCGCGTCCCCGGGGAAGAGTCAACGCGAATAACCCCAGACCTCCCGCGGAGATCGCCGTGAAGAGAGGCGCGTCGATTACACGTCCCCCGGCGTATCCGATCCAGAAGTAACCGAACGCCCAGCCCGCAACGACCCAGCCCACGGTACCCCAGAGTCGCACGCCACCAAACGAGTTCCCCGCCTCAGGCATATAATGAAAGACGATCGTATTGGAAAGGGCCATCGCGGGAATCAACATGCTCATGTACAGCACGTAGAAGACCAGCACGGCCGTGAACGTCTCGCTCGTCCACATGAGAAAGATGAACGCCCCCGCTCCAAACTCCACCAGGGAAAACAATCTTTCCGCCGAGATCAGCCGGTCGGTAACAAACGCTCCAAAGAGCGGCGCAACAAACGCGGACACCGCGGATACCGCGAGGATGATCCCCGCTCCGGTTCCGCCAAAACCGAGTTCCTGGCTCAGATAGAGACTCATGATCGGAAGGGTGATTCCCGCGGAAAAATAGTGCAGGAACATCAACGTCGACAGGCGAATCTTCAGGTGATCTCGCATTAACGGAGAATATCGCACGCCCCCGGGGAATTTGTACATCAGTAGTGGTTCAGGGTACGTTAGACGTCATGACACACGCGGAACGCAGCGAACTGCTTGGAACAATGCCGATCGGACCGCTCCTGCTGCGCATGGCCATTCCGTCAACGGTGGCGATGATGTCCAACGCTCTTTACAACCTGGTGGACACGATCTTTCTCGGTCGCTGGGTCGGGCCTCATGCGATCGGAGGCCTGAGCATAGCGTTTCCAATCCAGATAATCCTGCTCAGTCTTGGACTGTTTGCGGGCGTCGGCGGTGCTTCGATCGTTTCCCGCGCTCTGGGGGCCGGCGATACCCGTCGTGCCGAGGAAGCCACCGGCAACGCCCTGGTCTTCTCCGCGTTCTGTTCCGGCCTGGTAACTCTGGTGGGTTATCTCTACATGGAACCGATCCTGACTCTCTTCGGCGCAACTGAGACACTGATGCCTTATGCCCGGGGATATCTGACGTGGGTCCTGCCGGGAGCGGTTTTCATCAGTATGAGCGTAACCGCAAACCACCTGCTCCGTGCGGAAGGTCTCGCCCGCGCGGCTATGCAAGTGACGATGATCGGCGCTCTGGCCAATATCGTGCTGGACCCGATCTTCATCTACGTCCTGGACATGGGCATCGAAGGTGCTGCGATCGCCACGGTTATCGCCAAAGGATTGAGTTTTTTCTACACGTTCTGGTTCTTTTTCTCAGGCGGCAGCAATCTTCGACCGGTGCCACGATCGTTCATACCCCGGATCCGAATGCTTCTGGAGATCATCCGCATCGGGCTGGCCGCGTTCGTCCGGCAGGCCGGCGCGAGTATCTTTGTGATCACCGCCAACAACGCTCTTGGCTACTATGGAGGTGACGTGGCGATTTCCGTGTTCGGCATCATCAACCGGGTACTGCTCTTCGTGGTTATGCCGCTGGTGGGTGTGGCGCACGGATTCCAGCCGATCGTTGGTTTTAATTACGGAGCGGGTAACCGGGATCGTGTACTCCAGGTTGTCCGCACAGCGAATCTGGCGTGCGCATCCGTGGCGGGTTTCTTTTTCCTGATCGTCATGATCGCACCCGGCGCAGTGATCTCGGTCTTCACCGATGCCGCACCACTCCACTCGATGGGAATTCCCGCGATGCGAACGGTACTTCTGGTCATACCGCTTCTGGGGTTGCAGATCACCGGGACCGTGTTCTTCCAGGCCGTAGGTCGCGCCGGCCCCGCGCTGGTGCTTTCCATGTCGCGCCAGATAATCCTGCTGATCCCCTTCATTCTTCTCTTTCCGAGATTCTTTGGGCTCTCAGGAGTATGGGCTGCATTCCCTGCGGCGGATCTTATCAGTACGATCGTAACCGTCCTCTGGCTGCGAAGCGCTCTACGCAAGCTTCACATCGTCGATAATCATAAGTACCAACCATGAAACGTTTTAACTGGAACACCCGGCGACGAGTCGCTCTTGAGTATCTGCGATCGATTTATCGGTACGATCCGACCACCGAGACCTACACGATCGACATACGCCTTCCGGATTATGCGAACGCGTTCAGTCAGTGGGCGCATGCCTGGGAGGAAGTGCCCGAGGTCAACCCGGGGCTGGTACAGTACCTCAAGGAATGCTCCGACGACATACCGTTCCGAGCTCCGCTCCGTATCGTTTTCGGAATCGACGACCCCCGGGATCAGGCCCTGGAGGCGCAGCTGATTACAAGCATCCGGAAGTACTTCCGATACGAACTGTTTATCGAGCGGCGACGCATTCGCCGGTTGCTGCAACGCGTATTGCAATACGCCACGATCGCCATAGGTGTACTCACCGGTGGAATCCTGCTGGAAACGGTACAACCGCAGTCCCTGCTGCTGATGGTTCTACACCAGGGCCTCTACGTGGGGGGCTGGGTCTTTCTCTGGGAAGCGATTCACCAGTTCACGTTTCAGCAGGCGACGCTGCGACGCACCGTGTCCGACTATGAACGTTTCCTCCGGGCGGAGATCGTGTTCGAGTCGTCGGAGTAACAAAAAAAGCCGGTGAACCGCATTGGCCCACCGGCTCTGATAGCCCCTAGGGGAATCGAACCCCTGTTTCAGGAATGAGAATCCCGCGTCCTAGCCGCTAGACGAAGGGGCCACGTACGCTTCCCGGGGAGGACTTGAACCCCCACTGTCAGAGCCAGAATCTGATGTGCTACCAATTACACCACCGGGAATTCTGTCCTGCGGTGCGGATGATAGCGCTCTCCCGCAGCCTTTGTCAAGCATCGGCAACGAAAGGTTTATTCGCTCGCGTAACCCTGGAGGTAGATTATCTCACGCCCGGCGAGCTTCTTCTCGTAATCCAGAAACGGCAGCGCCACCACGGCAAAAATGCCGCTTACGATCGCCCCCGCTTCCTCCAGAAGCTCGCACGCGGCTTCCACGGTTCCACCGGTAGCGATCAGATCGTCCACCACGAGTATCCGCCGGCCGGGTGCCACATCCTCCCGGTGTACTTCCACCGTATCCTGGCCGTATTCAAGATCAAAACTGCGGCTGATCGTTGCTCCGGGGAGCTTCCCCTTTTTTCGCAGCAGTACCAGAGGAACGCCGCGGCTGTAGGCGAATGGTGCCGCCAGAAGGAAACCTCGCGCTTCGATCGCCGCTACCGCGTCGACCGGCCGATCCCGGTAGGTCTCGATCATACGGTCTACGGTATGTCGAAACGCTGCAGGCTGTGCAAGCAAGCTGGTTAGATCGTAGAACGTGATGCCCGGCTTCGGGAAATCCGCTACCCGACGAATCGCCGCATCTATGACTGTGTCAGAGTTCATCAGGTGCAGTATCGAACGATCCGACGCGAGCGTCAACGCATCGTGTTGAAAACCCACGGATTATGCGCCTATAGTAGGTAACGTATGCAGCACCTGATCCCGATAGCGAGCGGCAAGGGCGGCGTGGGGAAGACACTCCTCGCCGCAAATCTCGGTATAGCCCTGGCACAACAGAAGAAAACTGTCGTACTCGTGGATCTTGACCTTGGCGGAAGCAACCTGCATACGGTCCTGGGTATCCGCAATCGCCACGCCGGGATCGGTCACTTCATTTACAAGCAGGCGGAGTCGCTGGAACAGTTGCTGGTGGAAACGGCACAATCGCAGCTCTATTTTATACCCGGCGACGGTTTATTCAGCGGGACCGCCAACCTTCCCTACTACCGCAAGCTGGCGATCATCAAGCAGCTCCAGGAACTCCCCGCGGATTTTGTTCTGCTCGATCTCGGGTCGGGAACGGCTTACAACACGATCGATCTCTTTCTCACCTCACCGGCGGGGCTGATCGTAACTACACCGGACACCACGGCGATCCTCAACGCGTACTCCTTCCTGAAATCAAGCATGCTCCGGCTTCTGCAGCGGAGTTTCCCCGCACGCAGCGAGGAGCGCCGGATCGTTCTGGATTTTCTGCACCAGAAAGTAGAAGGCGAGGAACGCGATATCGGTACAGTTCTAGAGTCGATCCGCACGGTTGATCGGGAAAGCGGCGATACCGCGGACGCAGCGCTGGAGACGTTCCGACCCCGGGTAGTGATGAATATGGGGCGTTCCGCCCAGGACATCCGACTCGGGGGCCGACTGCGCCACGTAGTGAGAAACAACCTGAATAGCGACGTCGAGTTTATCGCGTACCTGCCGCAGGACGATCTGGCGTCCCGGAGTCCCCTGGAGCGTAGTCCCACCCTGCTGCGTTATCCCGACTCTGCATACGCCCAGGCGGTACACACCTGCGCTGCCCGGATTATCCACGATCCCTCCCCAGGGATGCCTCCCCTGTACAATGATGACGAGGATCTTCGAGAACTGGCGCAGCAGTTTCCCCTGGACCGGGATGGGATAACCCGGTAGTTCCGTTAATTTTTTTGTTTGTGCTATAATCTTTTTTATGATCTCCAGCGAGGAACCGTGTCGTTACCTGTTTGCGAGAAACGTGCACATCAGTGAGAACACCCGTATCAAGGACCGGGAAAAGTCCGAGATTTTCCACGCGATCTGTACAAGCGTGGGCGCCACCAGGAAGAACGTCGTCGATCGCCTCGGGATTCGTCCGAGTACCGTTTCCAGCGTCGTGACGGAACTGATTCAGGACAATCTTGTCTACGAAGGTGAAAGCGCAAGCCCCGGTAGAAAAGGCCGCCCGGAAATCTACCTTCACCCGCAGTTCAACCGACTTTCCGCGATCGCGGTATACGCGGTCTCGCGCAACTTCCACGCCGTTCTCGTCTCGTACGGACGGTGCGTTCTGGCGGAACGTTCCCGGGCGGTACCACGCGAAGCAGACGAAGCGACGATCCTCGAAAGTATCAGTGTACTTATCCGGGAGATCCGCAGCGATCCCGCCGCCGAAGACACGGAGATTCTCGGAGTGGGGCTCTCACTCCCGGGAAACCTGGACGTCCTGCGTGGGCGCTGGCTGAAAAGCACCCGCTGGGTCCGGGTGCAGGATCTTTCTTTTGAAAGCATTTCCCGCGAGACGGGTCTTCCCGTGCGGCTCACCAAGAGTCTCGATGCGGAATGCGCGTACATTCTCAGGCGTTTTCCGGACCTTTCCCGAGGCGACACGCTTCTTGTTCACTGGGGCTACGGGATCGGCGCTTCCTATGCCCAGCGAGGAACCGTTCTGCACGCGCGAGCGGGAACGTTCGGGGAAATCGGCCACTGGACGATGGATACGGAAGATCCACGGGAGTGTACCTGCGGAGATCGGGGTTGCCTGGAGACGCGCTCCGCCATGTGGGCGCTGCTACCAGGAATCCGTGAGAGGTACCCCCACGCACCGGAACTGGAAGACGAGTTTTCCGACTTTCTGGCAGGGCGAACCCTTGAGGAGATTCCCGGAATCGACACGGCGATCCGGTATATGGCGATCGCGCTTCGCAATCTCTACCAGTTGTTCTATCCGGACAATATCGTCCTCTACGGTCCGTTCACGGAACGGGTGGAGATCTTCTCCTCTCTTTCCAAGGCGTTCCACCAGGAGATATCACAGTTCTCCCGCCGCGCCTCCACGCTCCGGGCGTACAAAATGCGTTCCGAAGGGGAAGTGTTCGGGTGTACTGAGGAGTTCATGCTGGAAGCACTGCGACGTCACCTCGTGGCTCGCTGGGGTTGAGCGCTGAAAAGCTCCTGTCCCTGCACGATCGTCTGCAGTACAGTAAGCGTGTCTGCCGCCGTATCATAACGGAAGACCACCAGGTCGGCGGCGCTTCCCTCGGCCAGCGAAAGGGGATAGTCCGGTATCCCCAGGATCTGTGCAGGATTTTGAGTGCAGAGGCGTAACACCTCCGGCATCGTCCAGCCGGAGGCGCGACGGAAGTTTCCGATCGCCCGGTCAAGTCCGAACGCGGCACCCGCCAGATAAGGCGTACCCGGTACGCCCAGCCGGCCGTCGGGATGTACCTGTACAGCCACATCTCCCCAGCAGTGTATACCCACCTCAAGGCCCGCCATAGGAGCAAGGTCACTGACCAGAACGAGACGGTTCTGCCGTTTAACCCGGGCTATAACCCGCAGAACAGCTTCGGGCACGTGAAAACCGTCGGCGATAACCCCCGCGGTAAGTTCGTCCGCCGCGAGCTGTTCCCAGATGAAATTGCGCAGGCGCGGAAGCTCCGCGGCGCTGCCGTTCCCCAGGTGCGTGGACATCGTGGCTCCCGCATCGACGGCGGCACGGATCTCGTCCGGCGTCGCCGCGGTATGTCCGATCGACGGGATCACCCCATCGGAACGCAGGCGTTCGATCAGAGGGAGCGCACCGGACCGTTCCGGTGCGAGAGTCACGATCCGGATCGCTCCGCCGGACGCATCCTGCCAGTCCTCGTATTCGGCGATACTAGGAGAGCGAATATGTTCCCGTGGGTGGGCGCCGCGGGGACCATCCAGAGGGGAGATGTAGGGCCCCTCCACGTGAAGACTCGGAACGCTATGAGCCACCAGCTCATCTTCCCGGCGCGCCTGAGCGATTGTTTTGATCGAACGGACCATCGTATCGGCCGGACCGGTAATGACTGTCGGCAGGTGATGCGTGGTACCCCACCGGGCCAGTTTTTCTACGATCGCATGGACATGTTCCGGACGTAATGCAGGAGAGCTGTAATCGAGACCCTCCACTCCGTTAACCTGGATATCCACCAAACCGGGGGCGACAAAAACCTCGCATTGAGATCGCCGCTCCCGGGACCGGATCAGGCCGTCCCGGATCTCGAGGGATACTCCCTCGCAGTCGGTAACCGAAACCGCTTCAATTCGCATAATTACCGTCCCTGTCCGTTATCATCGCACCTATGACAGGTTTAATAATATCTCTAAGTGTTATTATATGATACCACGGTTCTGACGAGATACACAGCGTAAGTGAAAACTGTTTCCGTCAGGGACGATGACGAAACGCGGGAATTCGGGCGGAGACACCGGTTTCCCATGCGCTCGGGTTACCGGTCAGAAGAAGGTGATACCCCAGGCCCGCCACCATGGCGGCGTTATCCATGCAAAGTATCGGCGGCGGCAGAACCACCTCAACCGACAGTTCCCGTGAAACGTTTTCCAGCTCGCTCCGCAGATAACTGTTAGCCGCTACGCCGCCTCCCGCGGCAACCCGGGTGATTCCCGTATCTTCAATCGCGTTTCGTACGCGATCTATCACGAGATCTATCGCCGCTTTCTGAAACCCCGCAGCGATATTTTCCCGAGTTCGGGGAAATCTCTTGTCCCAGAAGCGTTCCAGCTGGTGCACCACCGCGGTCTTCAGCCCGGAGTAGGAGAAATCGTAGCGGTTGTCGTTTCGGTTCAATCGTGGCCGCGGAAGAGAACACGCCCGGGGATCACCGTCGCGGGCAAGCCGATCGATCGCGGGGCCGCCGGGGTAGCCCGTTCCAAGAAACGCACTCACTTTATCGTACGCTTCACCGCAGGCGTCGTCGATCGTGGTCCCCAGCACCTGGAGTTCCTCCCGGGAACGGCTGATCGCCAGGATCGTATGTCCCCCGGAAACGAGAACCACAAGGTACGGATACGATAAGCCGGAGTCCGGGGAGATCGCCCGGCCGGTTATCGATCCTTCCGGATCCTGCAGCTGCGCGGCGTACGCGTGAGCGGCCATGTGGTCCACCGCGATCCAGGGGAGTCCGGCAGCAAGAGCGTACCCCTTGGCGAAGGAAAGACCCACCGCGAGCGAGCCGCTCAGACCGGGCCGGTTGGTTACGGCGATCCCGGTCAGACCGCCGGAGCCCGGGTCGTGCGGTACGATACCCGCTTCATCGAGAGCACGCTTTACCACCGGGTAGATCTGTTCCGCGTGCGCCCGGGAGGCGGCTTCCGGAACCACCCCGTGATACCGGGCATGCACCCCGCTCTGACTCGCCACCACGAGTGAACGGATCCTGGACCCATCCTCTACGACGGCGGCGGAGGTCTCATCACAGGAACTCTCAATACCCAGCGTCAGCACCGATCGCCTCCTGGTACGCGTGCGAAAGCGGTCGAAAACGAAACCCTTCGGCAACGAGTTCGTCCTCCCGCTCGATCAGCAATTGCAACGTTTCGGGAACGGTTACGTGCCCGATCATGATCACGGAACCGGTCGCGCGGGCGATCTCCAGGGCGAGGTCCAACTGCTCCCGAATCGTGTCGGCCTCCCGGTAATGGTCCAGGAACACCTGCCGCACGAGCACGGTCATCCCACGACCGGAGGCTACCGTGGGTACTACGCTGGAAGCGGTCGTGCGGCTGTCCAGAAAGAAGAGCCCTGTCTCAGCGATGACGTCGAGAATAATCTCCACTACCCGCGGGTCGCTCGTTATACGGCTTCCCATATGGTTGTTCATACCCACAAACCCGGGATACCGTTGCATGTTCTCCCGAAGAACCGCACGAATCTCCTCCTCGCTCTGATCAGCAAAGATCGCGCCCGGGCCGGGGTCTTCGCCGTTGAGCGCTTCCATCGGCTGGTGAAGAATCACCTCGTGGCCCTCGGCAATCGCACGCTTGGTCACCTCCAGACTATGAGGAAGGTCCGGAAGCACCGCGAGTGTATAGGGTCCGCTGAACCCTTTCAGGCGCTTGATCTCATCTATCGCCTGCCCGGCGTCGTCAAGAACGAGGTAAAGATCGAACTGATCGGCCTCGTCCGGTACGGTCTCGTCCGGAGCGAACTCCTCATCATCGGGGACGGCCGGTTCCGGTTGTTCCGCCGTCCCCTTCGGGACGCGGTCGCCCCGGGCTCGACGATCCGAGACCACCATAAACGCGATCGCCCCTGCGGTCACTACCAGGAGAACGATGAGAAAGATGAGTTGTCGCCGATTTATCATCTACCCCCGCCGGAGATTCAGTTTGTCATCATCTCCCGCAGGTGGTCCGCCTCACGCCGTAGCTTCCTGATCGCCCGCATCTCGATCTGGCGGACGGTCTCGGGAGAGATTCCCATTGTATCGGAAACCTTCTTGAGAGTGTACCTCTCGCCCCCTTTGAGGGCATAGCGATAGTTCAGAACCGCTCGCTCCCGTTCTTTGAGCGTGTTCAAGCTGTTAATCGTCTCTTCCCGAAGAATATCGCTCAAGACCTGCGCATCCGGTGAGAAAGAGTAGTCTTCCAGTAGATCCATGATCGTACCGGCATCCTCGTTGATCTCGCTGTCGAGCGACACCGGCGAGATCGCGGCGTGCATTATCTCCCGGACGTCCTCGACCTTCATGCGGACTTCCTCGGCGATCTCCTCGGTGTTGGGCGCGCGCATCAGGTTCTGACTCAGGAAGTTATACGCCCGCTGAATACGTTTAAGCGCGTCTTCCTTCCGATGCGGCAGGCGGATCGTCCGCCGGCGATTGGCCATGGAACGAGTTATCGCCTGCTTGATCCACCACGCGGCGTAGGTACTGAATCGAACTTCCTTGCGGTAATCGAATCGTGCCGCTGCTTTCAGCAGCCCGAGATTTCCTTCCTGAACGAGGTCGGCCAGATTCGTGTCCGTCGTTACGTAAGCCTTTGCGATTTTTACGACCAGCCGGAGATTACTCTCGATCAGAACCTTTTTTGCGTCCATATCACCATTCTGGATCCGTCGGGACAACGCTTTTTCCTCGTCTGCGCTGAGCAGCGGACTTCTGCGAATCTGAGCATAATAGGCCTGGAGAGAATCATTCTGACTTTGATCGGAAAATATCTTCTTCGGCACACGGACCTCCTACATTCTATGTTGCAAAGAGTGTGCCAACCAGCGCCGCAACACAAGCCATCAGCGTAATTCTTTTTAAGTGAGTAAGTTACGAGCAGGGTTGAATTCGAGGCCGGGAGAAAGTGTATATTTATTTATACACAACGCTCCGGGAACTTACGCTTTTACATACAGCCGCTTATCAGCCTATCACGGCGTGTGTTGTTTAACAATCATTTCCGCCAATCCAAACCCACCGGTCTTGGTCATCATCTGGGCGTATTCATCGTAGAGCATATCCTCGTAGAACTCCCCCGCCATTCCGGTGTCTACCAGGCGATTCTCCGGGTTGAGCGTACTGCGCATGCTGTCGAGCATCTGTTTGACAAAAATCGCCTCGAAATCGCTCGCCACCTGGCGGAGTTGCTCCTCTCCGGACCCGGAAGGCAACTTGTACCGAAGGTTCTGAAGCTGGAGCTGCGCAAGATTTCCGGGACCGGTTCCAGTTGTAATTGTATCGCTCATCGTTCTACCCCTCCCGTATCCGTCGACTCAACGAGCCCGGCTACTACCGCTTCAGTCCGGTGGCTATACCAAGCATGGAATCACTGGTCTGGATCGCGCGGCTGTTCATCTCGTACGCACGTTGTGCCACGATCATGTTCACCATCTCGTTCACTACGGAAACGTTGGACGTCTCCAGGAAACGATGAAGAGTCTGCCCCATTCCGTCGAAACCGGGTTGACCCGCGATCGGGCCGCCGCTGGCGGAGGTCTCCTTGAAGAGGTTCTCACCAATCGCGTTCAGACCAGCCGGATTCACGAACCGATACAGCTCGAGCTGCCCGACTTCCAGAGGATCATCCACGCCGGGGATGTTCACCGTGATACGTCCATCCTGGGTGATATTGAGCGTCTCCCGGATGAAACCCTCCGGCATGATCACCTCGGGCACCACCCGCAGGCCGTTGTTGGTTACGAGCTGTCCCGTGGAGTCGATCTGGAACGAACCGTCCCGGCTATACGCAAAGGAACCGTCGTACTGCTGTACCCGGAAGAACCCCTCGCCTTCTATCGCGAGATCACCGACGTTGCCGGTGTTCTGGAGACTTCCCTGGGTGAAGAGCTTCTGAGTGCCCGCGATATTGACGCCGTGGCCGACCTGAACTCCCACGGGAACCAGTGTCTGCTCCGTTGCGGGCGTACCGGCGGTCCGTTGCGTCTGGTAGAGAAGGTCCTCAAAATCGGCACGATTCCGCTTGAAACCGGTGGTGTTCACGTTCGAAAGGTTGTTCGAGACCGTGTCGATATTGAACTGTTGTCCAATCATGCCGGACGCGGCGGTCCACAATGATCTCATCATACCTCGTTACCCCTCTTCTCCATCACAAGACGGTTTGAATTACTGTGCACGCAGAACCTCGGCTATCAGGCGGGCCGTACTCTGGTCATGGCTCTGGATCACCTTCTGGTTTGCTTCGTAGGCGCGGTTGACCTCGATCATGTTGGTCATTTCCACCACCACATTGATGTTGGCCTTTTCCACGAATCCCTGGAGCACCTGCGGACGTTCCGTCCCGACGAGGTCCACGGCGTCGCCGCTTTCCCTGGTCACGTTCCAGAGATTCTCTCCCTGCTTGCGGAGATACCGCGTCTCGTCAACGTTCACCAGCCGCACTTGCCCGATCTGAATCGTCTCGTCCCACTCATTCTCGCGCATCTGGACGAGGCGGTCGGGATCCTGCAGGTACCGTTCGTTGGCAAACACCCGTCCCTGCTGGTCCACGTAAAAGTTATTGGCCTTCACCTCGATCGGGAAGCCGTCGTCACCCAGCACGGGATAGCCCTGTTGCGTAACAAGCAGACCTTCCGGTCCCAGGGTGAAACTACCGTTCCGGGTGTACCGTTCGCCGTACGGCGTGTCCACCACAAAGAATCCGTTCCCCTCGAGGGCGAGGTCAAAGGGGTTCTCCGTGGGGTGTACCGCGCCCTGCTCGAAGATCGTAAAAACCTCGTTCTGCTCGACGCCGGTGCCGAGTCGCCCCACCACGGGAGCCTTGTCGATCGAACCGATCGGCTCACCGCGGTACGGAAACTGGATCACACCCTCGTCACCCATGCGACGGAGCAGTAACTCCGGGAAAGCCTTCTGAACGGAAACGTCCCGCTTGTAACCGACCGTATCGGCGTTTGCGAGGTTATTGGTCAGCGCGTTGAGCCGATGCTGCTGCGCAGCCATCCCGCTCGCCGCGGTAAAAACACCACGTACCATGGTCTGAATATCGGCGTCGGCGGGTCGGTGATTAAGAACCAGCAGAAATTAATTCAATCAAGTGTGGACGCCCCGTGAAACGCGGCGTACGAGAGACGCGACGCGGTTACCTAACGCGCGACGCCGCCACGGACGTTACCACGGATCGCCGCCGCGCAGAGGCTGTCCACGGATAGCCCGCATCGTCGGTAAAGCCGTCGGAAGCAGGCGTTCTCAATGTGGGATGTCGGAACGACACCCCACATTGAGAACTCGCCAAAAACGTCTTGATTTTGCTTCGTTTCTACGTTGTGGTGGCGTATTCGCAAAGTGAAGGGACGTGGTCCCTTCACTTTGCGAACACCTGCCTCGGAAGGGGCTTTTCAAAACGGTCGGGCTCTGCTATATTCCCGGCATTCCGCCAAGGTAGCTCAGGGGCAGAGCAGCTCACTCGTAATGAGCAGGTCGTCGGTTCGAATCCGACTCTTGGCTATCGTGAAGCCGGTTGTCGGAGGACGGCAACCGGTTGCGTTTCTGTCCTGCAATACCGCAGGCCCTGCTTATGCAGAGCCTGGTTTTACGGCAACCGGGAATCCGGTGTTGTACCATTCGGTCAACTGCCCCGTGCAGTCGGAGCTCGTCTAACGCTGCAGATTCCGCACAAAGACTCAGCCTTCCTGTTCCAGCTCCCAGGTCTCGCGCATATCATTGATTACTTTTGCCCATTCGTCGCTTACGATTGTTTCCATATTTTCTTCCAGTTCAGCTCTCGCCGCGGTCGATTCTGCGCGCAGGTCCGCGGCATAATCCGCTGTCCACTGAGCCCGGATCTCGGGTAAGGCGGCTTCCCACCGCGCGTTCGCCTCGTTCTCGGCGTTTGTGACGGTTGTTAAGAGAGCTCTTCCTTCAGTAGCTTCCGCCGAACCGGGCTGGTGCTCGAATAACATCTCCAGCGACTCGGAAGCCTGCGCGTAGTTTCCCGCGGCAAGTTGTTCCTCCGCGTCCGCGAGCAGTCTGCCCGCCTCGAAACGCGAGGTGTCGAGCGCCTGACTCAGTTGGTCTATCCGGTCGTTGGCGTTGTTCACGACGGTGAAGCTCATGACGGCGAATACCAGCAGTCCACCTGCCAGCATCGCGACGACACGGTTTACCGTCAATCTTGTCTTCTCGTTCATACTCATATCGTTCTCCGATTTCTGTTCCCCGCACGCGTTCGATGCGGGTTATTAGGGCGAAGCTGATCCGGCCGATCGTCTCCGATGACGGTGTTCCGGACCGAATCAACTGTCTGCAACTGTTCTCTTCCTGGACCTCCCCGGCGCGGTCCCGGCCGATCGTTTCAGTATTTTTGTAATCTCCGCGCCGTTAACCGTTTCTTTGTCGCACAGGCGACGAGTGAGCGCGTCCAGCGAGACGCGATTGGCCGTCAGGATCGAGAGAGCTTTATCCAGCGCGTCGTTTACGAGGCGGACCGTCTCGTTATCTACGCGCGCGGCGGTACTGGCACTCACCGAGGCGTCCAGATGTCCCGACGCGCCCAGGTACGGCGTCTGGGCGTCTGCGGCGAGACGGACCGGGCCGATCTCCTCGCTCATTCCGTATTCGGTTACCATCCTCCGCGCAAGGTCGGTAGCGCGGGCGAGGTCGTCCGCGGCACCGGTGGAGACCTCGGAAAACACAAGCTTTTCCGCGGCTCGGCCGCCCAGGAGCACTACGAGCCGTTCCTGCAGTTCTTCCTTACCCATCAGGTAACGGTCTTCCACCGGACGCTGCCAGGTATACCCGAGGGCGTTCCCCCGGGGGATGATACTCACCTTGTGAACAGGATCGACGTTTGGAAGAAGAGCTGCCGCGAGCGCGTGGCCCGCCTCGTGAGCGGCAACTACGTGTTTCTCATGCTCGTTCATCGCCCGCGTCCTGCGCTCCGAGCCGGCAACAACCCGCTCGATGGCGCTGTCAAAATCAGATGCCGCCACGGCGTCCTTGCCGTCCCGCGAAGCCAGCAGAGCGGCCTCGTTAATCACGTTGGCCACGTCCGCCCCGGAAAATCCCGGTGTGATGCGGGCGAGGTTTTCCAGTTCCACATCCGGCGCCAACGTGATCGACCTGGTATGGATCCGCAGTATCTCCAGCCTGCCGGTGAGATCGGGCAAACCCACCACGACCCGACGATCAAACCGCCCGGGACGCATCAGTGCCGCGTCGAGCACCTCCGGCCGGTTGGTGGCGGCGATCATCATGAGACCGGTCGTGGGTTGAAATCCGTCCATCTCCGCCAGTAACTGGTTCAGGGTCTGTTCCCGTTCGTCGTTGGTGGAGAATCCGGCAGCACTGCCCCGGCGGCCGCCGATCGCGTCGATCTCGTCGATAAATATTATCGCGGGAGCTTTTTTCTTGGCTTGCTGAAAGAGATCCCTCACTCGTGATGCTCCCACGCCCACAAACATCTCCACAAACTCCGCGCCGCTCAGCGAGAAGAACGGCACTCCCGCCTCCCCGGCGGTCGCCTTGGCCAACAGGGTTTTTCCCGTTCCGGGGGGGCCTACGAGAAGCACTCCCTTGGGCATCTTTCCGCCGAGCCGCTGAAAGTGTTCGGGATTCTTCAAAAACTCCGTGATTTCCTGCAGATCCGTCACCGCTTCACCGGCGCCACCGATATCCTCGAACGTTACGCCGCTCTGCTCACCCTCGGTAATCCGAGCCTTGCTCTTGCTGAACGAGAATATACCTCCACCAATCCCGCCGCCCATGCCGCCACCACGCATACGACGCATCATCCAGAAGGAAAGACTCACCATCACTACGAGAGGCAGGATCCACCCCAGCAGCGGATTCGCTACGCGACCACGGACGTTTACGGTGTACTCCTCCAGGAGCGGCAGCAGTGAGGGATCGTCCACCCGTACGGTCCGGAACGACTGTCCGTCGCGAAACGTCCCGTCGATCCGATCGGCGGAAATCACCGCATCCTGTACCCGACTGGACCGTACCGCGGTCCTGAACTCACTGTAAGTCAGGTCGACTGGCGACGCACCGAAGAACGAACCCACGAGCGGACGCAGGACCGTCAACGCGAGCATCAGCATTAGCACGTGCCAGTACGAGAACTTGATTCGTCTCTTCGGACTCTGCTTCGGTCCGTCGTTTGCCACCTGCGGTTTATCTTCCACGATTGTAACGTACTGCTTCGTACGGATCCGGTCTGTTCGGTAGCGCACAGACTTCGGAGGTCGAGTGACCTACTGTTGCTCCATGGATATCCGAGCAACGAGCGTCGGGCCGGCGAGCGCATGAAGCCGGCAATTCTCACCGCATACTTTGCACGCCGTGGCGACGCGGACCAGGCGTACCGGAAACTGAAGCGCAAGCGGCCTCGCCGAATCGCTCTTATTCACAAGAGCACCACCGGGCGCATCGTCACCCGTATCCCGTTGTTCCGGTTCCGGCTCGGACGCAGAATGCTCGCCGAACACTCCCGCCGTCTGGTCGCGGGGGAATCCGTTCTCATCGTGGAGGGGCCGGTCCTCTCATTCCGGGGACCGGTTTCCTTGTTGCGGGAAAACGGTGAGTCGCCGCCGGTGATATTTGTACTTAATCGCGCGCAACGAGATCTGATCGATGACGACGGCTCCCTGGAAGCACCACTTCCCGCGTCGCGGATTCATGATCGAGTCAGGAGACTGGCGGCAAGCGGGAAGGTAACGACCCTTCCCCACGGTAAAACGACGCTGCTGAATCGCCTTAAAGCCGCCCGGAAATGGCTCCCCCTGGTTTGTTCCGAGCTGTCCGGCGCGGAGACGCTGGGACAACGTACATCCCCGATCGTCGAGTGGATTCTGGACAATCGGTACATCGTGGAAAGCAACATTCAGGAAGTCCGACAGAATCTATCCCGTCGGTTCTACCGGGAGCTTCCTGTACTCGATAACGACCCGTATCATGGACTGCCTCGCGTATACGGTCTTGCCCGGCAGATCATCGACGACCACGCGCTGCGGGTCGACCAGGAATCGATCATCGCTTCTATCGACGCCTTTCAGTCGGAAAGTCCCCTGACTTCCGCGGAACTCTGGGCGATCCCCCAGATGCTGCGCATTGCGCTGATCGAGCATATTATTTCCTTTGCTACTGGAGGACTTGCGGAGCTCAGGGATCGCGAACTCGCGGACTTCTGGGCGTATCGACTCGTTACCGCCGGCCGGCGCGATCCCGCTCGGCTGTTTCCGATGATGACCGAAATCACGGCCCAGCATCCGACGCCGAGTCGTCATTTCTCGTTTCAACTGATGGACCATCTCTACGGTGAGGAAGAACCGGCCGTCCTTGTCGGAGGCTGGTTGGAACGCGTCTTTCACCAACCGATCGACGATGTGAATGCGCGGGAACGGGATCACCAGGCGAAGGGTCAGATCGCGATCGGAAACGCGTTCACCAGCCTCCGTGAACTCGCGCAGCTGGACTGGAGGGACATATTTGAAGCGGTAAGCCCGGTCGAAAAGATGCTCCGCCTGGATCCGGCGGGTATCTATCCGGGGATGGATTTTGCCACCCGTGACCTGTACCGGCGCACGATCGAACTCGTCGCTCGTCGCTCCGGGCGGCGGGAAGACGAAATTGCCCGGGACGTAGTGGCTCTCGCTTCTCACGCGATGCCTGATGCGGACGACGAGACCGCTCTCGGCCACGTGGGAACGTACCTGGTGGGCTCCCGGTGCGACCAACTGTATACACATGCGGGAATTGGTAAACCTGCCGCCTCGCGGCTCAAGGACTGGGTGAGAAGCCGGCACACCGCGGTATATCTATGGAGTATCGGGCTCTTGACCGCCCTCCTCCTGGCGTTAATCGGAACGGCCGTATCGCCGGAGCTCTTACCGATAACGACATTCCTGATTCTGCTGTTTGCCGCGGTACCGGTCAGCCAATTGGGGTTGGAGACGGTGAACTACCTGGTGATACGGTTCTTTCCTCCCCGCGGGCTGGTCAAGATGGACTTCGAGGACGCGGGCATTCCCGATGCTTTTAGAACGCTGGTGGTGGTTCCAACGGTATTGACCGATTCCCGGACGATCGACGACCAGGTGGAAAAACTGGAAGTACGGTATCTGGCAAATCGCGAGGATAACCTGCTCTTCAGCCTGTTCACGGACTTCATCGATTCGGACCAACCCCACGCGAGCGACGGAGCTCCCCTGCTGAAGCGAGCGATCAACGCGCTGGAGGATCTCAATCGGCGCCATCCGGACGGGCGGTTTCTACTCTTTCACCGAAACAGAGTCTGGTGCGAAACGGAACGGAAATATATCGGATGGGAGCGAAAACGCGGCAAGCTGGAAGAACTCAATCGCTTGATCGACGGGTCCCGCAGCGACCACGCGGAGCAGATCGTCCATGTGGGCGATGAAGAACAGGTACGAGACGTCAGGTTCGTAATCACCCTGGACGGCGACACCCAACTGCCCGCCGGTACGGCCCGCAGGATGATCGAGACCCTGGCTCATCCCCTCAACCAGCCGCACCTCGACCAGGACGGCACCGTCGCTCCGGGAACGTTCACGATCATCCAACCCCGGGTGAGTCCCTCCCTGCCGAGCAGCAGCGGTTCTCCCTTCAGCCGCCTGTATGCGTACTCCGACGGTATGGATCCGTACACGCGTGCGATATCCGACGTGTATCAGGATCTCGCCGGCGAGGGGTCCTACCACGGGAAAGGCATATACGACGTACGGACGTTCAGTCGGGTATTGTCGAGCCGCTTTCCCGACCAGCGGTTACTCAGCCACGATCTTATCGAAGGGGCGTATGTACGCGTCGGTCTGGCCGGCGACATCGAACTCCTCGACGAATTCCCCCAGGATTACCTCACCTTTTCTACCCGCCGGCACCGCTGGATCCGTGGTGACTGGCAAATAGCAGACTGGCTCCTCCCGCGCGTTCCCGGCAACGTTCCGGGGTGCCCTGTTCCCAATCCGCTCTCCCTCTTCAACCGCTGGAAGATCTTCGACAATCTTCGTCGAAGCCTGATCGCGATCGCGAGCATCCTGCTTCTCGCGGCGGCCTGGTTCAGCGCATCAGAGCGAATGGTGTGGCTTGCCGCGCTGCTCGTTACGGGGCAGCTCTTTTTCAGCACCCTGGTGCAGCCCCTTACGATGGCAACCACGCGGAACGGGTACCGGTCGTTCTCTCCGTCCAGAATGGGGCAGGACCTTCTTCGTACTCTGGCGGAGGCTTCTCTAATTCCGCACCAGGCTATACTGGCGGCCGATGCGATTCTCCGGGTAGCCTGGCGTCGCCTCGTCTCGCACCGGTACCTGCTGGAGTGGACGATTACCCGCTCCCGTCGGGGAAGCCTGATCGCCTCGCTTGGCGCGACGGCGCTGGGTAGTACGATCGCCGCTGCGTATCTGGTGACGCGAACACCGGAATATCTTCCCGCCGTCGCGCCGTGGCTCCTGCTGTGGATACTCTCACCTCTGACGGCGTGGCTTCTGTGCCGCCGATCGCCGGCGGCGAAACGAACAGCCGCTCTACAGGCGCTCGACACGTACTATCTCCGGACGATCGCACGGCGTTCCTGGCGCTACTACGCGGATTTCGTCACCTCGGAGACCTCCTGGTTGCCGCCGGACAACTACCAGGTCTCTCACCAGGATCGATTGGCGATGCGCACGAGTCCGACCAACATAGGTCTCTGGATGATGAGCGCCTTTAGTGCCGGTGACTTTGGTTACCTGACAAAGGACCAGGTAGTCTCCGTTCTCGCGAATACCATGAACACGGTCACCCGACTGGAACGGTACCGCGGGCACCTGTTGAACTGGTACGACCTGGCAACGCTCAAGCCCCTGGAACCACGGTACGTGTCAACCGTGGACAGCGGCAACCTCCTGGGGTTGCTCTGGTCGCTGGAACAGGGTCTGGAGTCGCTGATTACGACGCCCGTACTGGACGATAGGGTTTTTTCCGGCGTCGGCGATACCGCGGATACTCTCCGGAACTCCCCCGAATCCCGAGACGCTTCGGGAGCAGCGCTGAACGAGCTGATAACGATGTGCCGCGTGTTTGAAGACGCGGGAACCACCGGCGGCTTGGCCGCATTGCTCGATCACCTGAGGGAAACCGAGAAATCCGTGAACACGCTCGTCGGGGAACCGACCGAGGATTCCTCCTACTGGATTCGACAGATCGCCGGCCAGGTCTCCGCGGTCGGTACGATGCGTGACCGCTACCTGGGGTGGTTCAAGATTCTGGAAGAAAAGCGGGAGAACGAACTGACACCTCTGGGTAATGATGTGATAGACGCGTTGCAACGGGATCGTCGCCACGCCCCGTCGCTGCTCCGTCTCGCGGCCGGAAATGTCGAATGTATACGGTTGCTCAGGAACAGGCGCGACTCTCCGGATCTCGCCGGATCCCCCCTCGTGCCCTGGATACTTCGGGTGATCGACGCGTTCGATGTCGCCCGATGGCTTGCCGGAGAACAGCTCGCGCGTACCCGTACACTCATCGACGACGTCCGCGAGCTTTCCCGGTCGATCGACATGCGTTTTCTCTATGATACCCGGCGGAACCTTTTCCCCGTGGGCTTCAATGTGGTGGATCAGCGCCCGGACAAAGCGTTCTACGATCTGCTCGCGAGCGAGGCGAGAATCGGGAGCTTCGTCGCGATCGCCCGGGGAGACATCCCGGTAGAACACTGGTTTACGATGGGACGCCCGCATAATGTGATCGGCCGGCGCCACGTTCTTCTCAGCTGGACCGGCACGATGTTTGAATACCTGATGCCCTCGTTGCTGCTGCGCTCCCACGGGAATTCGCTCCTCGACAAAGCCACGAACGAGGCGGTGGCGATTCAGATCAAATACGGGCGGAAACGTCGCGTACCGTGGGGCATTTCCGAATCGGCTTTCTCCGACCTGGACACGGAAAAAACGTACCAGTACAAAGCGTTCGGTGTACCTGCGCTGGGACTGAAGCGAGGACTGGAGGAGGAACTCGTGGTCGCGCCGTACGCGTCGCTGCTCGCCCTTGAGATCGCTCCAAAAAAAGTCGTAAGAAACCTTCGTCGACTCGATGCCCTGGGCCTGCTGAAAGACTACGGTTTTTACGACGCGGTCGACTTCAGTCGCCAGGTGACGCGCCACGGGGATCCCGGCGTGATCGTTCGTACCTATATGTCTCATCACCAGGGAATGGGCTTTCTCTCTCTGAACAACTACCTTCATCGCGGAACTGTGCGGAACCTGTTTCACCGGGATCCGCGGGTACGCGCGTACGAACCGTTGCTGCACGAGAGCGTCCCCGCCCTGTCCTCCCGGTACCTCGCCACGCGAGGTCGGACCCCGGCGCCGGATCGGACCGGCGAGATCGTTCCCTCCGTAAGCACCTTTGATTCTCCACATACCTCCACCCCGAAAACGCAATTACTCGGCAACACCCGGTACTCCCTTATGGTGACCAATACCGGCGGCGGGTACAGTCGGTGGAACGGTTTCGAGATCAACCGCTGGCGAGCGGACGCGACCGGCGATTCCGGAGGTCTGGTATGTTACGTCCACGAACCAGACACCGATCGCCTGTGGTCCAACGGTTTTTATCCGGTCTGTGGACCGGTGGAAACGTGCACCGCGGATTTTGCCCTGGACCGTGCGGTCCTGCGACGGATCGACAACGGCCTGGAGACGAGAACGGAAATCGTCGTTTCGCCGGAAGACGACGTTGAGGTCCGCCGTATCACGCTGGTCAACCGGTCTCTTCGCGCCCGCCGGCTGAACGTGACAAGCTATCTTGAGCTCTCACTGGCGCCGCACCGGGCCGATCAGCAGCATCCGGCGTTCAACAAGCTGTTTATCCAGACCGAGGCATCCGAGGTCCGGCGGACACTGATCGCGTACCGGCGGCTCCGCCGCGACGAGGAAACACCGGTTTTTACCGCACACCGGATCACCAGCGACGCCGCGGTAAACGACCCGATGTACTTCGACACGGACCGCAGCTCCTTTATTGGTCGGGGCAGGACTCTGCGGAATCCGGCTGGAGCGAGGGCAACTCCGGAATGCAATCAGGGGTATGTACTGGATCCTATCTTCAGCTTGCGGGAGACCGTGTCCCTCGCACCGGGGGAACGACGCCGGCTCACGCTGGTACTCGCCGCGGCGGAGTCCAGGCAGGCGGTTCTCGACCTGGTGGACACGTACGACGACCCCCGTGCCGTCGACCGGGCCATGGGTTACGCCTGGGCCGCGGCGCAGATCGAGCTCCGGTCGCGACGAATCCAGCCGGACGAAGCGCGGCGTTTTCAACAGATCGCGAGCCACCTGGTGTTCCCCAGCGCCCGCATGCGTCCCGTGCAGCCCGTCACGGAGAACAGAAAAGGTCAGTCCGGGTTATGGCCCTACGGGATTTCCGGAGATGTTCCGATCATGCTGGTGACGATCGCCGATTCCCGAGATATGGAGCTCGTTCGCCGGACTCTCAGCGCCCGCTCCTACTGGCGGGCACACGGATTCACGGCGGACCTGGTGATTCTCAACGAGGAGTCCGACGGGTATGAACACCCGCTGAGGGATCAGCTTGAGATGCTGACCCGGGCGTACCCTGAGGGCGTCTTCCTGCTGCACGCGGATCAGATTCCCCGGGAGGATCATTCTCTGCTCATGGCCGCGTCCCGGGTGGTGCTAGTCGCCGCTCGCGGTACGCTGGTCCAACAGTTGGGACTGATCGCGGAAGATCGGTCTGTGCCGGAGATCACCGTCCGTAAGAGGATTCACACCGACCCCTCCGCGGAGCTACCCTTCATGGAACTCCACTACTTCAACGGTCTGGGCGGGTTCACCGAGGAGGGACGAGAGTACGCGATCTATCTCGGCGACGCGGAAACCAACACTCCCGCACCGTGGGTAAACGTGATCGCTAACCCGACGTTCGGAACGGTGGTAAGCGAGACCGGTGCCGGTTTCACCTGGTATGGAAACAGCCAGCGCAACCGTCTCACGGAATGGTCCAATGATCCGGTAATCGATCCTCCCGCGGAAGCATTGTATATCCGCGACGAGGAGAGCGGAGAGTTCTGGACCCCGACTGCGTCACCGATACGGGAAAACAGCGCGTATCGAGTCAGACACGGCGCCGGGTACTCGGTCTTTGAGCACAACAGTCACGGCATAGAACAGGAACTCACGATCTTCGTTCCGGTGGATGACGCCGGGGGAGAACCGGTGAAACTGCAGCGTCTGCGTCTGAAGAACAACACCGGCCGGCCCCGCACGCTCTCAATTACCTACTACCTGGAGTGGACCCTCGGAGAGAACCGGGAATCCTCACAGATGCACGTCACCACCTCCTGGGACGAGTCCACGGGAGCAATCCTTGCCCGCCAGCGCTATCACCCGGAATACGGCGATCGGGTCGCCTTTACGACGATCACGCCTGAGGCGGACTCCTGGACCGCGGACCGCACGCTGTTTCTCGGAAGAAACGGGTCAACCGCGTACCCCGCCGCCATGGATCGGACGATGCTCTCCTCGCGGACCGGCGTTGGCCTCGATCCCTGTTCGGCGCTGCAGACAACGCTGGTGATAGTGCCGGGAGCGACCGGTGAGGTGATCTGCCTGACCGGCCAGACGGAAACGCAGGAGCGTGCACGAGACTTGATAGCCGCCTATCGGGGCCGCTCGGCGGGCGACGTCGGCGTACATGATGCCGCCAGGACGTTCACAGACGTCCTGGCCGGTTCGAACTCCTGGTGGGACACGGTGCTGGGGACGGTGGAAGTCAGAACGCCGGAAGCCTCAATAAACTTCCTGGTGAATCGCTGGCTTCTGTACCAGAGCTTGAGCTGCCGCATGTGGGGACGGTCGGCAACCTACCAGTCCGGTGGAGCGTTCGGTTTCCGCGACCAGTTGCAGGACGCCGCGGCGTTCGTCTATACCCGTCCCGATCTTACCCGCGCGCAGATCCTGCTCGCGGCAAGCCGACAGTTCACCGAAGGCGACGTGCAGCACTGGTGGCATCCACCGGGCGGGGCCGGGATTCGCTCACGTATTTCCGACGACCTGCTCTGGCTTCCCGCGGTGGTGACCCACTACGTGCGGGTCACCGGCGACGAGGCAATTCTTGATCAGCCGGTCCCCTTCCTCGCCGCACCGTTGCTGGAAGAGACGGAACACGAGGTGTTCATGAACCCCGAGGTATCGGAAGAGACGGCGACAGTGTTCGAACACTGCCGTCGCGCGCTCGAACGAGGATCTACGTCCGGCCCACACGGTCTCCCCTTGATCGGAACGGGGGACTGGAACGACGGCATGAACCTGGTCGGCGCCGCCGGCCGGGGAGAAAGCGTGTGGCTCGCGTGGTTCCTGGTGGACGTACTGGATCGCATGAAATACTTATCGCTTCTCAGGGGAGAAAGCGAACTCGCCCGTACCTGCTCCCGGCAACGATCCACCATGATCGCTCGTATCGAGAAGGTCGCATGGGATGGCGAGTGGTACCTGAGAGCGTTCTTTGACGACGGAACGCCACTGGGTTCGTCGACAAACAGCGAAGCGAGGATCGACTCGCTACCCCAGTCCTGGGCACGCATCAGCGGCGGTGGCGATGAGGATCGGGTCCGTCAGGCGATCGACTCGGCGTGGCACCATCTTGTTCACCAGGAAGAGGGTCTGGCACTGCTTTTTGAACCACCCTTTGACAGGAGCGACCCTTCGCCGGGGTACATCATGGGGTACCCGCCGGGCGTGCGGGAGAACGGCGGGCAATATACCCACGCCGCGCTCTGGCTGGCAATCGCTCTTGCCCGCAGCGGCGAGGGTGAGAAGGCGGCCGGACTGCTGCGGCTTTTAAACCCGATTGAACATACGGGGAACCTCGAGGCCGTCGAGCGGTACCGGGTAGAACCGTACGTAATCGCCGCCGACGTTTACCGGCTTTCCGGCCGGAGCGGGCGCGGCGGGTGGTCCTGGTATACCGGTTCCGCGGCGTGGATGTATCGCGCCTGGATCGAGGAGGTGCTGGGTCTCGAGATTCGGGGAGAGGAGATGCGTATCATTCCGGTCATACCCCGGCACTGGGAGGGATTTGATCTGCGATACCGCCATGGTAAAGCGATTTACGAGATCCACGTGGAGAATCCCGATCGGTGCGAGCGGGGCGTCGCGTGGATCGAGGTTGACGGGCATCGTCTACCGGGACAGACTCCGATCCCGCTGCGACGCGGGAGGTCGGACCATCGCGTTCACGTCGAGATGGGAGAACCGGATACCGGCATGCCCTAACGCCATCGGGCCCCGGCGCAGTGGCGCCTGATACGTGCCCGGCGCCGATCACGTGCCCGGCGCCGATCACGCGTCCCGTTTCAAAAAAACGATCACGAGCAATCCCAGGACAAACCCTCCCGCTGCGGCAACGAGCAACAGGACGACCGCCGGTACTTCCATGGAGAACCAGAGAAACCGACCGGGTATGGGCGTGGTATTCTGCACGATGATCAGGAACAGAAACAGTCCCAGGATCAACGTTACAACCAGTTTTATCTTTGTCATGTACAGTCCTCCTCACCGTCGTGTTGATCTCAATGTAGCATCGCGCGTGGCTGACAGTCTGTTCGGTAACGCACCGACAGGGACCACGAAGAGGGGTAAACGAATTAACGTGATTAATGGGCTACTTCAGCACAACCAGGTTCTTGACAAAACCAGTTCAGGGTACGATCTTAACCGGATATGGGAACGAGGCCCATCGATTCATCCACGCAGATAGCACCGGATCCGCGCCAGAACAACCTGCTTTCCGTCCTTCCGCCGGAGGTTATTCGCAAGCTGTTACCGTACCTCGAGCCGGTCTCGCTTTCGCTTGGAGAAGTCCTCTATGAGTCCGGGGGAAAGTTAGACTGGATCTACTTCCCGACAACGGCCATCGTATCGCTCCTGTATGTCATGGAGAATGGTTCTTCCGCGGAGATCGCCATAGTCGGTAAGGAGGGGGTCGTCGGAATTGCCCTGTTTTTGGGAGGCGA
This sequence comes from Spirochaeta sp., assembly GCA_007130865.1. GTDB lineage: Bacteria > Spirochaetota > Spirochaetia > DSM-27196 > Alkalispirochaetaceae > Alkalispirochaeta. The sequence goes on from SLRR01000131.1 coordinate 66,364, forward strand.
TACTATGCCGAACCGCGGGGTAGTCCAGAGCGAAGGAAGCGCGTATCGCTTGCGAGGGCATGTGCTCCGGGAAGAGTTCGACCGCTCCGGGCCGCTGCAGCACCTTCTGCTGCGCTACACGCTGGCCTTGCTCACCCAGATGGCACAGACGGCGGTCTGCAATCGCCACCACACCGTGGATCAGCAACTCTGCCGGTGGTTGCTCCTGAGCCTCGACAGACTTCCCTCCAATGAACTGTCGATGACCCAGGAACTGATCGCCAACATGCTCGGTGTTCGACGCGAAGGAGTAACCGAGGCCGCGGGGAAGCTTCAACGAGCGGGTTTGATACATTATCAACGCGGAAAGATCACGGTGATCGACAGGCCCGGCCTCGAATCCCGCGTCTGCGAGTGCTACGAAGTTGTACGGTCCGAATTTCACCGTCTCTTACCCGACACCATCGAGCCGTAAAAGGGGAGCCGCAGCGGCGGGGCATACAGAACGCCCGCCCCGCGAACTACGGTTCTATGGTCGGGTTATACCATTGGCCTCGAGGGTAACTGCGGTCTTTGCCGGCAACGTTTCCTCAAAGTGGGACGTCATTCCCGGGAACGTCCGTGAGCCGACCTCCCGGACTATGTTCTCCGCAAGCGCGCCACCGGCAAGGTCCGTACGGCCGGGCGGGCTCGGTCCGATATCGCCGGTGACCATTGTGGGACCGGTGGCACCTACTCCCGCCTTAGCAAGAGTAGCATAGTGTGCTGCGTTACCAGGATCTACCACTCCGGTAGTGACCGTCGCGGTTGATGTGACGCCTCCCGCAAGATTGGCCGCCGGGTTGTATCCTGCGATCATAGTAGATTCGCCATAGGTGACGGTTCCGGAAACCAGGGGCGTTCCAGCGGCCAGGGTAAAAATCGCCGCGACTATCGTCACCGGGTCCAGCTCAGATGATCCCGCGCCCGTGCGATGTCGCACACACAAGCGTGGACCGGTTATCGCCGTCGCCGCTTCTTGCCGACAAACAATATCCCACCGCCGGCGACGACGGCACCGACACCCGCCCACACGGGCACATTGACCGTGTTTTTTTCCGCTATCCCGAGCTGTATTGAACCGATCGTCGCCCGGTGTGTGCGGCTGGTGTACGTAAAACCGCCGTATACCAGGCCGAGGCTTCCGGCAACGATCAGGATGATCGCCAGAATTTTTGTTGCATTCATTTTTTTTCCTCGCGGTTAGAAACACCGCATGCACGTTGGACGCCGGGTAACGCGAGCTGATATTGATATCGACGTCATCCTCAGGATTCCGATCAGATTATTCGAACCACGATTACTACCAGAATTACGACGACTAATGCGGCGATAATAAAACTCATAAAAACTCCTTCCCTCGGATGAGACCCGTAAATTCGGCACGGCTACGCGCGCTGCATGTAACAGGTTAGTTCTATATCCATGACGCAGTCTGTTCGGTGCCGCACAGAGGACGACAACTAGACTGAACGAAAAACGGTCTCGTGGTTTATTATCCGTTTTCCGACACTGAACGCACCCAGGACGTACACGACGACCCACAGAGAGACGATCAATATACCTGCAGGATGAGACCTATCGAGGACGGCTCCTTTGACGATCAGCCCTATGTTGAGTAACGGGACATGGTAGTACCACAGAGAAAGGGATCGCATGTCTATTACAGACGCCGCGTAACCCGTAGCAGATGCGATAATGAGTACCGGTACAAACAGGGTCTGGGCCGCTTTTGATGAGCGGGCAGACACGCTTATGAGAAGTTCGATCGCAGAGAACGTCATGGCGGCCAACCCGGCAGCGTATACGATCAAGATCATCGTCGATGAGACCAGGGTGAACTCAATCCCTTGCGTAACAGAACGCGTTGCGATGTAGGCTAACCCGCCGCCGGCAACAAAGGAGAAGATCCCGAGAACACCCATCGTCACGACGGCGGCAAACTTCCCCGCCAGAATCGCGGATCGCCGCGCAGGGCTACCGAGTAACGATTCCAGCGTCCGCCGCTCCTTCTCGCCTGCACCAAGATCGGCGGCGCTTGCCAGTGAACCGATCGCCGCGGAAACAAGAATGATCACCGGCAGAAGAAACGACAGGACGAGTGTTCCCGCGCCCGTTGCGAGAGGATGAATCGGTTCCAGGTGTACGGAGATAGGTATGGAAACGCGCGCTGCGCTCTCAGTGTACACCAGGTATTCCTTGAGCAGGTCCGTCACCAACTCACCGCCGGCCAACGATCGATGGTTGGTATTATCGAATACCACGGAGACGTGGGAAGACCCCTCCGGTACGACGGCGACGTCGATTCCACCGTCGGAAACAGCCTCCTGAACGGTACGTGAGGCGGGGATTTCCACCACACGCAGCGTGTCACGACTTCGTAGAAATCCGGCAATACCATCCGTCTCGGGTCCAGCCACGGATACTGTTATGTCCGTTGGCGTCCCGATACCGCCCGACTGCCCACCGTAGGCAAGGATCGCCGCGAGAAGCGGAAAGAGTACCAAAGGTACGCAAAACGACGCCAGTACCGTACGGTAGTCCCGAAGCAACTCGGTGATTTCCTTGCGAAACACGATCACGGTCTCGCGTATGGCCGCGAAAGCCGGCGACTTCACCGCGGAACACTTCTCTTCGCCAGGAATCGCGACCGCAACAAACCCGCATCCCCGCCGAAATCTCTGCCTCGGTACGCTTCATCCACGATTCTACCCGCATCTAACGTCAAAACGCGATCACACAACCGTTCAAGCTCCGCAGTGTCGTGACTCGACAGAATGACCGTCTTTCCTTCATCACGACTGCGGGACACAAAAGCATGCACCACCAGCGTCGTACCGATATCCATGGCCGTGGTCGGTTCGTCGAGTAGTAGAACCGGCGGATCATGGACCACCGAGCGAGCCAGCGCGGTGCGCTGCTTCATCCCGCTGGAACAGTTCACGACCAGACGGTCAATGAAACTATCCAGGCCGAATAGTTCCACGAGTTCCGTAGTACGCAGTTCGCGGTTCCTGCGATCGAGGCCGTTGAGAGCCGCGAAGTACCGGATATTCTCCCGGACGCTGAGACGATTGTACAACCCGGTATCGCTTCCAAACAGCATCCCTATGCTCGCACGGACGGCCTGCGGTGCAGATACGGTATCGTGACCGTCGACCCACACGTTACCCGTAGTGGGACATAGCAACGTGGACAGCATCTTTACGATCGTCGTCTTGCCGGCGCCGTTAGCCCCGAGCAATCCCACGACCTCTCCAGGCGCGACGCTAAACGTGACGTCGTCGACCGCGCGAACGGTGTCGGCGGAGAACACTTTGGTCAGGCCTTGTACCTTGATGCCTCGTTTCACAATCGGTTTCCGGATCTCGTACGCGTCGCTAACTTTTTCGAGTGCATCGCCGGTCCTCCCGACCGCAAGAATACCGGTTTATTCCGTCCGCTTCTGTACGGCGCCGCACATAAAACCCGGAGGCTATAGTGTTCCGGTATCCGCCGCGGTGCCGGATAAACGTACCTTCAGATATCGTTTTGCCCGTCGGATATGTGATTTCACGGTGTTGCACGGGATGCCGGTAATCCGACCTACTTCGACGTAGGCGAAACCCTGGAAATAATGCAGGTTCAAGCACGTGGCGACGTTCCGGGGCAGCCTCGTTATCGCTGAATACAGCTCGCCCCGGGCGATCTCCTTCAGCACCTGTCCTTCTGGACCGATCGTCGGATCGGCAGGTTCCGGCTCGCCCGCTTCCAAAGGAAGCCTCGATTTCTTTACGCAGTCTTTCCCGTAGTTAAAGGCAATGCCCATCAGCCAGGAGTAGAACCGTCCCGTGCAACGAAACTGCTGCAGGTGCTCATACGCCTTCAGAAAAACGTCCTGCGCGTAGTCCTGCGCGTCCTCCCGGCAACGAAGGAACCGCAGCCCTAACCGATAGACCTGACGCTGGTAGCGGTTCACGAGAACATTGAACGCGTCGACGTTGCCCGCCAGCACTCGCCGGACTACCTGGTGGTCCTGATCGGCGAGCTGGTCCTGATCGGCCCACGGGGACGCACTCACGACCTATACCTCCGTCCGCCCCGTCGGGACGATCGAGACGATATACTTTGCCGAGCGCAACTGTACCGTGGATATCCGTGCCAAACCAGCACCTCCGAACGTCGAAACGTGTCATGCTATTGTACCACGGTCGGACCGATCCGGAAACATCGATCGCGTAACCGCCATGTAATGGTGGCCCTGGATCGCCATCGTAAAGATGCGCACCGCCTGGTCGGGACGGCGCCCGAGGGCGCGTACCAGAAACCGTATGTAGTACGGTCCATAATGGGAAAATGCCTGCCGCCCAAAGGAGTGGAGAAGTGCCAGAATCTCCCTGCCCCTCACCCTGGACAGGTTGGTGCGCTTCCGTCGCGCTCTCGGATAGATCCTGAGCAGCGAAAGACACCGGGAAAAGTAGCGCGACGGAGCGTAGATCGTACGCAGAACCCGCCGGTATCCCTCGGCGATCACCTCGTCCGGTAGAGCCGGGATGAAGTTCATCCGCGCCGCCGAAAGATTGTTGCCGCTGGATACATCCCGCAACCGTTCCTCTCGGGCCAGCCTGCTGTAGAGCCTGGTCCGGGGAAGAGCTTCCAACAAACCCACCATCGCGGTGGGAATCGCAAGGTTCTGAACAAACCGGATCTGTTGTTCAAAGATATCCGGCGGGTCCGTGTCAAAGCCGATAATAAACCCTCCCGTGACTTCGATTCCCCGGCGTTGAATAGTCCGTACGCTGTCCACGATGTCCCGGCTCAGGTTGTGGAGCTTGCCCGTGGCGGAGAGGGATCCCTTTACCGGACTCTCGATCCCCACAAACACCATGTGGAACTGCGCCGCTACCATCAGGTCCAGAAGCTCACCGTCGTGAGCCAGGTCGATGCTGGCTTCCGTATAGAGCTTGAAGGGAAAGCCCCTGCTTCTCTGCCAGACGATTATCTCCTGGAGCAGCTCTTTCGCCTTGCGGTGATTTCCCACAAAATTATCATCCACCACGAACATTGAACCCCGGAATCCGGTCGCGTACGCAGCCTCCATCTCCGCGATAAAGCGCCGCGGCGATTTGGTCCGCACGGTGCGACCGAAGAGCTGCACGATATCGCAGAACTCGCAATCGAACGGACAGCCCCGGGAGAACTGAATCGGCACCGTATCGTATTTCTTCATCGGAAGCAGATCGAACCGCGGGACCGGGGCAAGGTCCATGTCCGGCTTGCGGGAAGCCTCGTACCGCGGCTGCGCCCGACCGTGTTCGTAATCGTCCAGAAAACGGGGAAAACTCTCCTCCGCTTCACCCAGAATCAGGTAATCCACGCCGTACATACGGTCACTGCAGGCTGTAGGATACGGACCGCCGGCGGCGGTCGCGGTACCAAGGCGCCGACAACGGTCGATCACCCGGTCCATGGAGTCGCTCTGTACGATCATCGCGGAAATCAGCACCAGGTCCGCCGCAAGAATCTCCTCATCGCGCAAGGGTTCCACGTTCATATCCACGATCCGACACTCGTAGTCCGCGGGAACCATCGCCGCTACCGTGGCCAGACCCAGGGGCGGCATCACCGCCCGGCGCCGCAGAAAGCGCAGGGCGTGGCGATAGCTCCAGTACGTCTCGGGAATCCGGGGATAAACAAAGAGAAACTTCCTGGTGGGGTACATGCAACCTTCCTTTTGGTGAATAGACGAGAGAGGACCAGGAAAGGTTGCAGCCCACAGGTATAATCGCATCGCCTTCGGGGTAATACGGGACACCGGGATGCCGGTAGTACCGGATACGATCCCCACGGCGACGTGTACTATCAGGCGGGGTATACCCCCTCGCGAAGATACGCGTTGAGCTGCGTTTTGTTCATGTGGTCTATCCCCAGATCCTTCAAAGTTACGCCGGTCTTCCAGAAATCAATGCCGGTCATGACGGAACCGAGCGTAATCATCGATTCGATCACGGGAACATCGATACCGAACTTTTTGCCCAGCTCCCAGAAGATGTGACACCCCACAGGAACATCCTCGGTAATGTAGCGATTGTCGATCGAGAACGGGCCCGTTCCCAGCGCGAGCGTGTACTGTTCATCGAAAGGAACGACGAAGTCCTCACCCATGTGTTCAGACCCGAGGATATTGGAACGAGAGAAAAAGTCCTGCTCCTTGAACTCCTGTATACCGACTCCCATCGCCTCGGCGATAGCGCATTCCTCCCGGTAGAATGCGAGCTGCACCCTGGAGATCGAGGGGCAATACGCGTGCGAGTAGATCGCAAAGTCGTACTTGTTTTCTCCGTAGATGAGCCCCCAGTTCTCCATAACACCGACGCCGAGAAGCGTTCCGGGGCAATGCAGGATCGGGTTGATATTGCTGAAACCGATATCCGCTACAGTGTCGCCCCGCACCGGGTGCACCACCGAATCAAGCGACGGCACGTATTTCCTGGACTCGAAGAACGCGTCCTGATCGAGCATCGGAAGAGTGGCTCCACGCAACGAGATAGCCCAATAGTTGATATTCATTTCCGGCATCTTCACGCCCCCCCGGGTTCGGTTCCTGATACCGTAGGGTTGGCTGCTCCACTCGCCGAGGATGACCTTTCTGGTGCACCCGGCTTCACGCATCATCTTCCGCAATACGAGAGATCCGAAATTGGCGGTCGTAAAATGAATGACCATGCCGTCCTCGAGGTGCGGTATGAGTTTCTCGAAAAACGGCTTGTAACCGATCGAGGGAAACGCAATGATAATGATCCCCGCTCCGCGCACCGCTTTCTGCATGTCGTCGGTCACGACGTCAATCCTGGCCAGTCCCTCGCACTTGTGTCCGTAGAGACTCTCTTGAATGCCTCCAAGGCGGATCTCCCGCCTGTCCTTGATGCAGCCCAGGTCGTTGAAAAACTCCGGTAGTTCGTAGAGGCGCACTTCCCGACCGGCGATCGCCGCGCAGGCGGCGTGTCCACGGGCGGTATCACCGCCGCCGAGAACCGCGATAGGCTTGTTTTCCAGATAATCCATGATTCCTCCTCATGTTGTTCCAAAGAACGAATCGTGCAGGAGCGTGGTGGCGGCACGCTCGTAATGCGTGCTCAGCACGCCCAGGGATGCCATGTTATAGGGGAGATCGAATCCGACGGTGCAATTCTGCGGCGGTGCCAGGATATCGCCGGGAAGATCCCGGAGAACGTCCTGAAGGATTCGTGCGCGGCCGGGCAACCGCGTCAGCGCACCACCGGTGGCGAGGACGTACTGTACCGCGGTCAGGTCCTTCCCTTCCGCGACGCGTTTCTTGCCTTCCGGGCCGTAGAGACTTCTGTAGCGTCCGGCGTGACGGATCAGCGCAGTCCGGGCGGCAATGCGGGCAAGCTCCTCCGCCAGGGCGACCTCCCCTGGTGTAACCGGTATCGGCGGGAGATCCCGGAGCGCTTCTTCCAGCTCGCCGGTCCCACCGGTAAGCCCGAGCTTCAAAGCGGTCTTATTACCGTCCACTTCCCGCAGTATGTTGTGCCGGCTAACGTACGTTCCCAGGTCTCCTTCGACGGTGCGCTTGGAGTCGGGTTCCGGAGAGATCAGCCGCCGCTGGACTTCTTCGCTGCCGGCGGTTACGGAGTGCACGTCCGTAGTCGCTCCGCCTACGTCGAGGACGAGGAGGTCGCCGATCTCCTTCTGCAACACCTGCGCCGCCAGGAGTACCGCCCCGGGGGTTGGAATGATCGGGCCGTCCACGCGGTCGCGGACAAACTCCATTCCCGGTCCGCGCGTGATGTGCTTCTCAAACACGTCCTGGATAATCGCTCGTGTGGGTACTACGTTGAGCTCGTCTATGCGCGGGTAGACGTTCTCCACGATGTGCAGTTGTCCGGGAAGTCCCTCAAAGACCGCAGCGACCTCACGGTGGTTCTCTTTGTTCCCGGCGTAGATCACGGGGATCGCCAGGTTGCTCTCGCGCAACATCGTCGCGATTCTACCGGCATTGTGCAGAGCGGTTTCCCGTTCACCGTAATCCACTCCCCCCGCTACCAGTATTATACTGGGGTTGATCCGGCGAATGGTGTCGATATCCGAATCCCGAAGCTTACCCGCCGTGACGTGGTGGAGATTGGCCCCGGCTCCGAGAGCCGCTTCGCGCCCCGCCCGGACGGTCATGTCGTAGGCGAGACCGTGCACGGTCATGCGCAAACCGCCGGCGGCGCTGCTGGTGGCAAAGAACCGGTCCCATTGGAGTTCGGCCGTTGCGCCGTGTTTATCGGCGCCGGGATCGGCGGCGCTGCCGGCAGTATCGGGCCCGCGTACCGCAAGGTTGGTCTTCAGATCGTCCACGGCGCGGTCCAGGCCGATCCTGACGTCACCTTCGTCGATCGACGTGGGGGCGACCCCCTGTCCGAGATACCGGGGCGAGTCGTTCTCCAGGCCGGAAAAGGCGTTCACCATCGTGGTAGTGCTACCGATTTCCGCTACGAGGATATCGACGTTCATGCGGTGTCGGAGATCTCCCGCCGCTTTTCCACCAGGTAGGTTGCGACGTGTATACCCTTGGTTCCGCGCCCGAATCCGCGGTCCACCCCCTGCTCCCGGGCGAGTTCCGGCGTAACCTGCGTGCCGCCCGCCAGGAGGATTATCCGGTCCCGGATCCCCTTCTCCCGGCACAGCTCGTGGAGCCGGCGCATGTGTTTATAGTGGACGTCAAAGTGACTGATAATGGTGGACGCCAGGATACCGTCGGCGTCGAGCTCGATCGCCGCGTCCACGAGTTTCTCCAGTGGAATCGACGTCCCGAGGTACTCCACCTCGATCCCGAACGCCTCAAGACCACCGTGCTTGATATCGATAATCTCGCGCAGACCCACGGAGTGCTCGTCCTCGCCCACTGTGGCGGCGACGAGCTTCATCGGTCGTTCGCTGATCTCCCGGCGGATCTCCTCCTCGCTCAAGACCTCTTCCTCCGGAGGTATATCGAGTGAGGAGATATCGATCACCTGGTTGAACTTGCCCTTGACCTCGACGCGGGTTCCTTCGGCGGGCTGCATTACCTCGGTGTGGATCACCTCCACTTCCTCCAGGCCCATCCGCCCGGCAATTTCCACTGCCGCAGCACCGGCGGTCCGTTGTTCCGCGGGTATGAAGAGCGTCAGCAGTACCAGACCGTCCCCCTGCCATTCCATTTCCGTTTTTAGCGTGTTTCCGCCACGAAGCTCCGCCGTTTCCGCAAGTCTCGTGTGGACGTTGTCCTCCGGGTCAAGCTCGTCGATATAGACGATCTTGTCATGATTCTCGAACGTGCACCCGTCGATCAGGCTGGACGGGTCCTCCCGGGCGGCGTTTCCGTACGGCTCGAGGTTGTTGTAGCCGTAGTGCGCGGTCACGGGAGCCATATAATCCGGGTCACGATGGTACACCGAACCGGCGCTCACACCGCCGTTTATCTTCCTCGCGATTCCGTCACCGTTACGGGCGGGATACTGGCCTGAATCCACGAAGAACCCCTGCTCCACCGCGTTGAAATAACCGCCGCTCTCGAGAATCTCCTCCAGGAAGAGTACCGCCCGCTCCTTGAGCTCCCGTACCGTCTCCTTCATGGGACTCTCGTTCCGTCGGAGCCGGACCATCTCCTTCAAGCCGTCCATGCCGAGGAACGCCTGCCGGGCGGTATCGGTCCCTTCCACGTTGTAAATGTGCCACGGGACGTTACGTCCCTCGTCGGGCGTGATCGTGGATTGTATGTCCGCGCTGGTCAGTTCCGAGATCAGGAGATTGAGGGTATGCGTCACCGTGGCTTCCCGGGCGGAACTGGTCATGTACTTGGTATTCTGCTGCGCCCGCATCCGGTAATCCCGGAACAGCTCGCGCAGGGCGACCGCGTAGGGAAGATCGATCCGCATCGCCGGCGCCGGAGGCGCCGTAGGCGGAACGGTGGAAAGGCAGATATTCTCTTTCCGTACTCCGGCCTTAACGGAAAAGAGCGAGTTGATCGCGTGTTGCACTATCAGCTCGGGCATCACTTTCCACGCTTTCCGGGCGGTGGCGTTGGCGTTGTGGGCACCGTCGATCTGGGCGATTCCGGCCCAGGCGATGATCTTCTTCGCTTCCGCCGCGTCCACAAAGCTGCGGATCATGTTCACGTTGCGGTACAAAACGTTGTACTGCGGGTCCTGGTGAGCACCGTTCACGCCTTCCTCCGCGAAAAGCACCGCTATCTCCGGTCCTGCTACGCCGCTGATGTAGGAGTGATAATTCAGAGGGCGTCCCAGTTCGTCCTCCACGATATCGAGTGCTTTCCGCTGCGCCCGGATCTGCTTCCGGGTTATCGGTACCCCGCCCACTCCCTGGGGCGTGCCCTCCAGGAGTCCGTCGATATGGCTCTGCCCCGCCGTGCGGATCACCATGAGGTGGTCCGCTCCGTGCCACGCGGCCATTCTCATACGTCGGATATCGTCCTCAAACCGCCCGCTGGCGATCTCCGTGGTGATTACCGGGTGCGGTTGCGGATCGATATCGTTGAAGTAGCCCGCTGCCGGGAGCGGGACTCCATTCTTCATCGGCGCCGTGGTCTCACGGTACTCGAACTCGCCCACGGTCCGCTGTGCCCCCTCCGCCGCAACGCGCCACGCCCATCCGCGGCGGCGCGGGCGGTAGGACTCGAGCCCTTCCAGGATCTTCTCGATATCGAGTTTGTCCTGCCTCCGAGGTATCTCCCGTTCCTTCACCGCAACCTCCCGAATCGGTACCGACGCATCGAGTCAGGCGCCTCTGAACGCCTCCAGGGCCACATCCCAGAGCTCATCCGCGGAGAGCTTGAGACCCGCATCCCTCACGGGAAGCCCCGTCCTCGAGGCAACAACGTACACCACGTGCCCGGCGCCTTTACCGATCAGGTCGTGATCGAGCACCTTCGCCACGATCGCGTTGGCTTCCAGGCTGGAGAAACCCATCCGGAGCAGTACCGATCGCTCGATCGAGGGCGTGGTATGGGTGCGCGCCAGCTCGAGCAACGGTTCGACTATCTGTTCCGCCAGACGCCAGAACCGCTGCTCCAGTTGCTCCTCGTCCAGGCGCGCCAGGTGTTCGCGCCGCCGGACAAAATCATCGTCCCGCTCCATGAGGACGCTCCTTTCACGGTATTGGATCCCGTTTACGCCGGGAGTTCTTCCCGAAGCAGTTCTTCCACTTCCTCCCGGGAACTCCGTGTCTCTGCTTCCAGGAACTCCTTGTCCTCCGCTGTGGTTTCAACAGTTTTCGCGCCACCTAGACGTTCCCGCGCAAACCGCAGGGCGTGTTTGACATAGCTCCTGCGGAGATCGAGAAGCGTAAGATCCTGAGCGCTGATCATCGACGGATCCGCCGGCAACACGATCACCGTACCCGGTTTTTCTCCCCGGGGATCGCCTATCCGGAGGTCGATCCCGTTCTCCCGGGCAAACGCGAGCTGCGGCTGCACATGTTTGCCGGCACCGGTATACTCCGTCTCCTGCACCACGATCGTCTGGTCCCTGTCCATCTCCTGGGCGATCGAGAACGCCGCCGCCAGGGAGACGCTTCCCGCCGGGCCCCGTTCGAGTCCCTCGAGTCTGGCCAGCGCCTCGGTCATATAGAACACCTCGCCCTGGCGTACGGTCACGTACCGATCCATGTACCGCAGGGGTCTGGCGGCGGAACGGGGTACGTCGGACCGGTCCGGGAACGTCGTGAAAGGAATACCGAACCCCGTATGCCCGGTGGTGAAGGATTTACGGTTGAACTGGGTATCGCTTGCCATGTTGAGACCTTCCAGGTTCACACTGGCGGCTATTATCTCCGTGTCCGCGCTGCCGGCGGCGTGCAATCCCCGGGCGGTACCGGTCAGGTTGCCGCCTCCCGCGTTGGTAACCACCACCGCATCCGGCGCCGTGCCGGTTACCGCGCGGATCTGGTCGTGCAGTTCGATACCGAGCGTCTCGATCCCGGACACACCGAAGGGCGTGTAAAGGCTGGCGTTAAAAAACCCCGTCTCCTCCAGCAGTTTCAGAAAGATATAAAAGAGCTCCGGCCCTACGGTCAGTTGCAGTACCTCCGCACCCAGGGCTTCGCATTTTCTTGCCTTCTCGATGATCTCCGGCTGACCCGTTCCCCGGGAATCGAAGCACTCCTGCACGACGATGCAGTCCAGGCCGTGCATCGCCGCCTGGCTTGCCACGGCGGCACCGTAATTTCCGCTGGTAGCCGCGATAACCCCGGTAAAACCGAGTTTGCGCGCGTGGTAGACGGAGGTAGCGGCTCGACGCGCCTTGAAACTGCCCGAGGGGTTTGACGCCTCGTCCTTGAGAAAGATACGCGCGCCTTTACCGGCAGGTGCATACCGTCGGGCGAGTTCGGAAATGTTTCTGAGTTCCAGCAGGGGGGTGTTTCCTACGCCGGTACGATTCTGGATCTCCCTCACCTCATCGAGGCTGTAACCGGTGCTCTTCATCATTCCCTCGTAGTCAAAGGCGATGCTGCCCGACTCAAAACGCGAGTAGTCGATCCCCACGGCTTTCCGGATAATCTCGCCCTTCCGGGCCATGAGCGCTTCATACGTGCCGGCGTCAGGTTTGTCGGCAGGGCGATTGGTGGTGCCCGTGTTGGTACTCATACCGGTATTCCTCCTCCTGTGGTTAGGATGAA
>SLRR01000270.1 GCA_007130865.1 Spirochaeta sp.
CGCTCGAGTAGAAAGCGGGTTCGCGCCGGCCGTCTCACATCTCCGGCGGATCCTCCATGAAGGGGAGCAGGTAGGACTCGATTCCCAGGAGCAACCGCCGGACGCGCCACTCCGCGAGGTAAAAGGGATACGCCACGGTGGTAGCGCTCGCGGGAAAGCGCCGGTTCTGGTCGGGCGGTTCGATCGTGATACGGTCCACGGTGCCCTCCACGGTGGTTATCTCGAGCTCCACAAAAGGCGCGCGCCGTTCGGGTCCCTCCTCAGGCGAGGGGAATCCCGTCGCCGAGAGCGTGCCGAGCTCCTGGAAGAGGTCCCGGAACCGCTGCTGCTGTACCGGCCCCACCGCGTCGATCAGGGCTCCGGATACCTCCCACGGGGTGTCGCGTTCCTCCACCACTCCGTCGTCGGCGGGCGACCGATGAACCCGGACCGTTCCGTGCGCCTCACTGTGTATCGCGATCTCCCGGATCGAATTCTCGGAGATCCGCGCCACCACCATCTCCCGGTAGTCGTCGGGGTCCGTGCTCACGCGGTGGTGCAGCGTTCGAGGCAGGCGCACCACGGCGGCGTCGCCGTCGACCCGCCCGTAGACGGCGTCCCCGGCGGCGGCGGAGTGTCCGAGTTCCACCGTTGTCGCGTCGCCACCCTCTCCCTCCACGCGCACGTTCCGGGTTGTCGCGTCGGCGAGGCCGTAATTTCCGTAGTTACCGCGGCGCGTAACCACGGCGAGGCGCGGCAGCTCCCGGAGTTCCTGTACCAACCGCTCCAGGGTGTCCGCGTCCGCCGGAAAGGACTCCTCTCCCTGTTTCACGTACCACCGGTCCTCGCGGCGCGTCAGGTCGACCCTGTCCGGGCCGGCGGTTATCACGAGACCGGTCACGTTCTCCGGGAGCGTCGGCGGCGGTACGGTATTCGGCGCGGCCCGCTCCCTTGCCTGAATCATCAGGACGGTCAGCAGGAACAGGATGATCGCGCCGTATATTCGCGTGGAAAGAGGGGTAGAACGCACCAGCTTCCGGAAACTCATGCCCTATCCTCTCCCTCAAACAGTTGCTGTATGCGCCGACTCCGGACGATGCGGCGCCGGTGGACCACGAGACCGATAAACACCACCAGCAGCGGCACGAGTATCACGTTGGACCAGCGGACGATTCCCGGCACCGCGGGATTGGCGATCTCCAGTCGTGCCACGCCGAGCCCCTTGCTGCGGAGCTCCGCGAACGCCGGGGCTCCCTTGAGATAATCCACGGCGTTCATCAGGAACGTCCCGTTGGGGGTCCGCTGCTGCGGATCCAGGAGCTGCGCCGTGGTGAGTTCGGAGGTGCTCACCAGGAGGATCCGTCCCTCCCGGATGGAACGCACCCGGTGACGATCGGTCTCCACCGGCGGTACCGCGTAGTAGCTCTCAAACGCTCCCTCCAGGAGCGCCGCCACGACGCGTCGGTCCGGGGTAACGCCCGGAGGTACCCCGTCCAGCCAGGGTCCGGCGTCGGCGGGGTGCTCCACCGTCCAGCTCCGTGGGGAGGTCTCCAGGAGCGGGACAAACCGGACCGGCCCGCCGGGAGTATCGCCTGCTTCACCGGAATTGTCGCGACCCGTTTCGTTGGTCCGGTCCAGGATCTCAGTGGCGTTCAGAACGATTACGTCTTCCAGACCGCGCGTTACCACGTGGTCGCGGTTCAGAGACTGGCCCTGCAGGACCGGGGCCTGGTGGATCGTGATGCGCCGCCCCTGCATCGTCGTGACAAACGCCTCCTCGTCCAGCACCACCTGGTCGGTGAGTTCAACGCCGTAGTGCCCGAGAAGTCCCTCCAGACCGCTGGTGATCCTGCTCCATTCCGGCTGCGCCCCCATCATCATCTCCTGCTGCGAGGGCACCTGCTCGTCGTATCGGTCGAGGAAGACCAGGATCGATCCGCCGTTCATCACAAACTGGTCGATCCGGTAAAGCGCCGCCTGGCTGTACTCCCGGCGCGGACCGTTCAGAACGAGGAGGTCGATATCGGCCGGAACGGGGTCGGTTGCCGGGTCCACCGGCACAAGCTCGTAGCGTTCCCGCAGAAGCTCCGCGAACGGCCCCGCTCCCTGCCGGTAGTCCTCGAGCGCGCGCTCCCCCGCGGCCCGGACGTACCCCACACGGGGATTCGCCGCCACCAGGGTACGCAGGCCTCGCCGGACCGCATCCTCGATCGCCTCGGGGTCGTCCAGGGAATACCCGCCGAAGAACCCGGAGAACACCTCCAGGGGCACTACCTGGTGGCGATCTCCCCGGCTAAGCACGATCTCCAGCAGTCCCCGACGATCCACGCCGGCAGCGTCCTGCCACCGCAGAGGCTGCAGGTCGAACTCCTCCGCGGTCGCTTCCAGTTGGTCCTCCCGGGGTTCCACAAACTCAAAGGAGATCCGGTCGTAGTTGTCGCGATTCACCCGTTGGTGGATCTCCCGGGCTGTCTCCGGCAGTTCCGCGAGCCCCTCGATCTGCAGATTCTCCAACCCCGGCGTCCGGATCACGCGCATCGTCACCGGCTCCAGGGAACCCGCCAGCGCGTCCACCCGGGTGATCGCCCGGCGCATCGCCGTGGTGAGCCGGTACTCCAGGCCTCCCGTATCGGTGATGCGGTCCACCGTTTCCGCGACGCCGGCGTAGAGCACCGCCGCCCCGAGGTGCACTGCCCGGGACTGGAACTCGTCGGACCGGACCTCCTGGATCTCCACCTGTTGGATACCGTATTCGGCGGCGGAGCTGCGTCCCTCCGGCGTGCTCGTGTCTACCACCTCGTAACTGAAGCGTCCGTCACCAAGCGCCTGGTATTCGCGCAGTAGATCCAGCAGGTACCGGCGAACTCCGTTATAGGGAGGCGGCACGTTGTCCGAGTAGAACACCTTGACCTGCAGGGGATCTTCCGCGCGGGACACCGTCTCGCGGCTGACCTCGGAGAGACTGTACGCGCCGGCGGCGGTGAGATCCAGCCGGAGAAAACTCTCCCGGCTCACCAGGTTCACCAGCAGGATGATCACGATCAGGAGAACGGTATTTATCGTGGCAAAACGTCGTGGCTGCATCCTACCGCTCCCTGGTCAGTCGGTAATCGGCGAGGACGAGAAAGAACCCGATCACGCTCAGGAAATAGATCAGCGACCGGGTGTCCACCACACCCCGGGTGAAACCGGCAAAGTGGTAGGTCGTACCGAGGAACTGCAGCATCGACACAAACTGCACCGGCACGAGCAGGAGGAACCCCTCGAGTATCACCAGCACCAGGGCGATCACGAGCCCTACCACGAGCGCCACCGTCTCGGACCGGGAGATCGCCGAGGCGAACACACCCACCGCGCCGTACGCGCCCACCAGGAACACCGCGCCGATGTACCCGCCCAGGACCGGACCGGGGTCGAGCGTTCCCAGTGTATTCACGGAAAGAACAAAGAAGAGCGTCGGCGCCAGGAGCGCCATCCCGGTGATCCAGAGTGCCAGGAACTTGGCCAGGACGATCCGGGTAACGCTCACCGGCAGCGTCACCAGAATCTCCCACGTTCCGCGGCGCCGCTCCTCCGCGATCAGCCGCATCGCCAGGGCGGGCATGAGGAGCGCCAGCAGGAACGGCAGCATCGCAAAGAACTGCCGCATCTCCGTCCGGTCGTAGAGAAAGAACGTGGAGAAGAAGATGCTTCCCGACGCCACGAGAAACACCACTCCCGCCACGTACGCTACCGGTGATTGGAAGTACGCCGCCAGTTCCCGGCGGACCAGGGGCAGGACACGGGAGGTCCCCGACGTCGCCCCCCCGGACCGTGCCTGATCGGCGGCCCGGCCGGTCGGGTGCGCGCGTCGCGCGCCGCCCATACGCGCATCTGCTTTGCTATGTTTGTTCGGCATCTTCCTCGTCCTCGTCGGGGTCCCGGGGGCTCGCTCCGGCTACGGTCTCCCGGGTCAGCGCGTGGAACACGTCCTCCAGAGACGTCCGCTCCCGCGTCATCTCGTAGATCACAAAGCGTGCGCCCGGACCGGGGCTCGTATCCGCGTGGGCAGTTATATCCGCGCCGGCGGCGAGCCGGAAGACCGCCGGGCGCGCGTCTTCCGGGGATTCCACGGTCAGGCGTACGTGCAGCAGGTTCTCGGCGTCGGCGATGCGATCGCCCGCGCGGAGCGGCACCTCCTCCAGCTCCAGGAAGCCCGGTATATCCCGGAGCAGGTCCCGGAGTTCCGGAAGTTCGACCCCGGCGACGATAAATCGGATTTGCTGCAGCTCCGCGCCGCCCGAGGAGGGACGTCCCGCGGCGGAGAACTGCGCGATCGGGCCGTCGTACCGGATCTCACCACGGTGAATAACGAGAACGCGGTGGCAGAGCGCCTCCACCTCCTGCATGATGTGGGTGGAAAGGATCACCGTCTTGGTGGCGGCGATGCGCCGGATCAGGGTGCGGACCTCCAGGATCTGGTTGGGATCCAGACCGCTGGTGGGTTCGTCCAGGATAAGCAGGTCCGGGTCGTGCAGGAGCGCGTGCGCCAGCCCCGTGCGCTGCCGGAACCCCCGGGAGAGTTGCCGGATCGGCATGTGGGCGTGACTCTCCAGGCCGACCTGGCGGATTACCTCCGGTACACGCCGGTCGGGATCCAGGCCGTGCACGCGCGCTTCGTACACCAGGTAGTCCCAGGCGAGCATATCCGTATACAGCGACGCCGACTCCGGCAGATACCCGATCCGACGCCGGGCCTCCACCGTGTCCGGGTCAAACGGTTGGCCCTCCAGGTAGACGGCCCCCCGGGTGGGCGCCAGGAAACCGGTCATGATGCGCATCGCCGTGGTTTTACCCGCGCCGTTGGGCCCGAGCAGTCCCGTGATCTCCCCGGGGCGGAGCTCGAACGAGACCTCTCCCAGAGCGCGAATCTCCCCGTAATCTTTTCCTACCGCTTCAAATCGTACCATCGTTCCGTGACCGATTCGTATCCGTCGGACCTTACCGTATCATTACCGGAACATTACATTCCGGTAATGTTTCGAGGCGGGCGCTCCGGCGGCCGCGCGCCGCGCCTCTCCCTACTTGTTGAAATCCTGCAGGTACGCTCGCTGCTCCTCCGTCAGGTGGTCGTGTCGAACGCCGAGCGCTTCCAGCTTGAGCCGCGCCACGCCGTAGTCGATCTCATCCGGGACGGGGATCACCTCCGGTGGGAGAGCGTCCCGACGCACCACGTATTCCGCGCTCAGCGCCTGTACCGCAAAGCTGGTATCCATGATCTCCGCGGGGTGGCCGTCCGCGGCGGAGATGTTCACGATCTTGCCGTCGGCGATCACGTTTATCCACCGGCCGTCATTCAGGTGATAACCGGTGAGGTTTTCCCGAACTTCCAGAACCTCCCGGGAGAGCTCCCGGAGCGTGTCCAGGTCGATCTCGTCGTAGAAGTGTCCCGCGTTAGCCAGGATCGCCCCGTCCCGGAGCGCCGCGATATGCTCCCGGGCGATCACGTTCTTCACGCCGGTGGTGGTGACCACGAAGTCGCCCTCCCGCACCGCGTCGACCATGGGCATCACGCGATACCCGTCCATCACCGCCTCCAGCGCTTTCACCTCGTCCACCTCGCAGACGATCACGCGGGCGCCCATTCCGTCCGCCCGGGCGGCGATCCCCCGACCGCACCAGCCGTACCCCGCCACCACCACGGTGGTTCCCGTCACCACGAGGTTGGTAGTACGCATGATCGCGTCGATCGTACTCTGGCCCGTTCCGTACCGGTTGTCAAAGAGGTGCTTCATCCGGGCGTCGTTCACGGCGATCACGGGAAAGCGGAGTTCCCCCTCGGCCTGCCGTGCCGTATTCCGCAGCACCCCCGCGGTGGTCTCCTCGCAGGCGCCGCGCATCTCCCCGGCAAACTCACGCGCTCCCTCGTGCAGGTGGTGCACCAGGTCACCACCGTCGTCGATAACAAAGTGCGGGGTCACACGGAGCGCCGTGAGCTGATGCTCGTCGAACTCCTCCCGCGTCGCGCCGTGCCAGGCGTAGACGTGCAGCCCCCGGTCGGCCAGGGCCGCCACCACGTCGTCCTTGGTAGACAGGGGGTTGCTCCCGGTAACCGACACCTGGGCTCCCCCGGCGGCGAGGACCAGCGCCAGGTAGGCGGTCTTTGCCTCCAGGTGCACGCTCACCGCAGCGCGCAGCCCCGTGAACGGCTTCTCCCGGGAAAAGCGCTCCTCCAGGCCCCGGAGAACGGGCATGTTACGGCGGACCCACTCGATCTTGCGGTTGCCTTCCGCAGCGAGAGAGGCGTCACGGATGACATTGTCGGGCATCTGAACGGTGGTCTTCCCGGTGCCGCCCATCACATCGCCCCAACGATCGCCTTGACCAGGCGGATGAACGTGTCCTGCACCAACCGTCCCGTTTCCATCACTTCCTCGTGGTTGAGGGGCTGGTCCAGGATGCCTGCAGCCATGTTGCTGACCGCGCTGATCCCGAGCACGCGAATGCCGGCGTGCACCGCCGTGATCACTTCCGGTACGGTGGACATGCCCACCGCGTCCGCGCCGAGCGTCCGGAGCATGCGGATTTCCGCGGGCGTTTCAAAGCTGGGTCCCGCCATGTGGGCGTACACGCCCTCCCGCAACACGATTCCCTCCCGGCGCGCTACGTCGCGGGCCAGTTCCTGAAGTTCCGGCGTGTAGGCGGCACTCATGTCGTTGAAACGCGGACCGAACTCCCCGATGTTGGGTCCTCGCAGGGGACTGTCGGTGAAGAGCTTGATATGGTCCGTGATCAGCATGAGTTCCCCCGGTTCGAAACCAGTATTCACGCCACCCGCGGCGTTGGTCACGATCACTGCTTCCACTCCGAGAAGCTTCATCACCCGTACGGGGAACACGACCTCGTCCATGGAGTATCCCTCGTAGTAATGAAACCGGCCCTGCATGATCATCACCGGTTTGCCTCCCAGGTCTCCAAAGACGAGGCGCCCGGCGTGGCCTTCCACCGTGCTCACGGGGAACCCGGGGATCTCGCTGTATTCGATCGTTTCCGCGTCAGGGAGATCGTTACCGAGAACGCCGAGCCCGCTCCCGAGGATCAGGCCGATTCGGGGGGAGATCGAGATCCGGCCGCGGATATAGTCCGCCGCGGCGCGAACGCTCTCGAGTCGTGGGTCCCCTTGTAGACTATCGTTGCTCATGTGAACTCCTTTGGTGCATCTCGTGCCGCGCCCGAGTTGCCGGGACGTCGCGTCCAGGGGCGACCGGGCACAAAAAAAAGGCCGGACGGCGGTAATGCCGTCCAGCCGATTGTAAACCGGATCGGGCCACCGGGTTAATCCCGTTGACCCGCCGGCCTGGTCTGCGCGCCGGATCGTCGCTCATAGCGGCGGCGGCGCATCGCGTCCGGCCTCGCCGGACTCACCGACCTCAGTCGAGGAGGTGCTCGATCTGGGAGCGGGAGGTGGCGACCTCGATCGAACCGTCCAGGATACCCTGGATCGCCTCGGCCACCGCGTCCTTTACCGCCTGGGGCACGATTTCGTCGTGCTGGTGGAACGGGGCAAGACCGGTAGCGTCCTCGGCGAGACCGTAGCTCACGGTGCCGCTCTGGAAGTTACCGTCCACGATGCTCTGAAGAACGACCTCGACGGACTCGGGAATCTTCTTGATCGCGCTGGTAAGGACCGCTTCCGGGGCAACGTGGTTCTGGTCGATATCGACGCCGATCGCAAAGATACCTTCCTCAGCGGCGGCCTGGATTACACCGAGACCGGTAAGACCCGCGGCCTGGAACACGATATCCGCGCCCTGCTCGATCATGGCGAGCGCCGCTTCACGACCCGCAGCCTGGTCGACAAAGTCACCGACCGTCACGGAGAGAACTTCCGCATCGGGGTTTACCGCTTTCACGCCCTGGATAAAACCAACCTCAAACCGCTCAACCGGGGGAATGAACATACCCAGCACCACACCTACCACGTTCCGGTCCGCTCGCAGGCGGGGGGAAGCGTCGGCGTGTTCGTTGGTCATCAGACCCGCCACGATGCCGGCGAGGTAGCCGCTCTGCTCTTCGCGGTAGAGGATTCCCTGGAAGTTATCCAGGTCGTCGGCACCGCCGATGTCGATACCACCGAAGTAGGTATCGGGATGCATCCGGGCGGCTTCCTTGACCGCTTCTTCCATGAGAAATCCCACGGCAAAGACGACTTCCGCGCCGTCCTCGGCGAGACCGCTCAGGTTGGGGATATAGTCGGTCTGCTGGTTACTCTCTACGACGCGAGCCTCGAACCCGAGGGGTTCACCGAGAAGAAGACCCTGGTAGGCGCCGTCGTTAAAACTCTGGTCACCGAGGCCACCCACGTCGGTGGCCATCGCCGCGATCCGGCGATCCGGGTCGGCTTCCGGACGTCCGCCGGCAAAGGCGATCGTCGACACGAACACGAACAGCAGCATCAGAACGAGTGCTTTTTTCATACAAATTCCTCCTTAAGGAAACCTTGACAATATACCCCGAGTATACACCCGGGGCCGTTTGGACACAATCGGATGTTCGCTCGCAAAACGTTCATCCGATCCTTTTACCTTCTGCGTTTTCCGTCGGGTCAGACTTGCTCTTGAGCCGATCCATTCCCTGTTTGCTCTCAGTCTTCGGAACGTTCGATCATGAAGTCTTTGCCCACCGCCTTGGGAGGACGGCTGCGACGCACAAGACCCGCCACGGCGATCACCGTCACCAGGTAGGGGAAGATGATGAACAGTTCGCCCGGCAGGTCTACGATCCGCAAGACCTGAAACCGTACCTGCAGCGCGTCGGCGAAGCCGAAAAAGAGCGCTGCCAGGAACGCGCCGATCGGGTGCCATCCGCCGGAGATCATCGCCGCCAGGGCGATAAAGCCGCGGCCGGCGCTCATCCCCTCGGTGAAGCTCACGTTGGCCTCGATCGAGAGGTATGCGCCGGCGAGACCGCTGGCAAGCCCGCTGATAAACACTCCCAGGTAGCGCATCTTGTACACGGAGACGCCGATCGTCTCCAGCGCCAGGGGGTGCTCCCCGGCGGCGCGGATATGCAGGCCGGTCTTGGTCTTGAAGAGAAACCACGTGAGAAATGCCACCAGGGCAAACCCCATGTATACGATCGGGGTTTGCGCAAAGAGCGCCCGCCCGATGATCGGGATCTCCGAGAGGATCGGTACGGCGTACCGGTACCGTCCCAACCCCATCGGGATGGAGGGCGTGGTGCCGGGGTGGCCGATGATCAGCACCATCAGGAAGCGCGTGATCCCGAAGGCCAGGACGTTCATCACGGCACCGCTCACCACGTGGTCCAGGTGGAGCGTAACCGTGGCAAACGCGTGGAGCAGGCTGTAGATCCCGCCGAACATCACTCCCGCCAGGAGCCCGATCCAGGGGTTGCCCGTGGTATAGGCAAAGATCGCCGCAAAAAACGCCCCCATCACCATGATCCCTTCCATCGCGATATTTACAATACCGGAGCGTTCGCAGATCGTGGCGCCGATCGCGGCAAGCGTGATCGGTGTGGAAAGACGGACCGTAGCCGACAACAGGTTGGTTATGAACTCAACGGTAAACATCGTCTCAACCCTCCCCGTTCCGGTCGCCGGATGAACCGCCGGACGGTGTGCTTCCGCCGCCGCCCGCCGCAGCGGCATCCGCCGCCGCCGTAGCGACGTTCACCGCCCGGGACCTGCGGCGGTTCCGCCAGTTGGACCAGGCGGTGTAGATGTACCGGGCGACGATCAGAAAGAGAATGATGCCCTTGACGATCTCCACGATCGCTCCCGGCGTCTGGGTGGTTCGGGACATGTACTGGCCGCCGGCGTCAAGCGTACCCCAGAGCAACCCCGTGAACACCACCGCTATCGGGTTTCCTCCCGCGAGCAGCGCTACGGAGATACCGTTCCACCCGTACCCGGCCTGCAGGTTCTCAAAGAGCCGATGATCCAGTCCGTTCACCTGGTTGAACCCGGCCAGCGCCGCGAGAAACCCCGCGATCAGAAGTGCCCGGAAGATATTCTTACCCACGGAGATCCCTTGAGCGCGAGCGGCGTCTTTGTTCTGACCGACCGCGCGAATCTCAAAACCCATGCTCGTTTTGTAGAGGAGGTAGTACACAAAAAGTGCCACCGCGATCGCGATCAGGATACCGACATGCAACCGCGCGTTTGCCTGCGGCAGGAACGCCCGGAACCGCGGAAGCATCGTGTTGTCCAGGATGCGTGTCGTCACGTAGGGGTGCGTGCTCGTAGCGGGATCACCGCCGAACGCGCGGATGAAGACCGGAGAGAGGTACCGCGCCACGTGGGCGAGCATCATCGTGGTTATAACCTCGTGGGCGCCGGTTTTCATCTTCAGGTACGCCGGAACGATGTTCCAGGCCGCGCCGGCAACACCGGCAAAAAGAAAGATCACGGGAATCGCCAGAACCGCGGGAAGCGGCAGGTAGAGGCTCAATCCCGCGGCGGCCATCGCTCCAAGGTAGTACTGACCCTCGGCACCGATGTTGAAAAGACCCGCTTTGAACGCGAACGCCACGGAGAGTGCCGTGAAGATAAGCGGCGCGGCGTTGAGCACGGAGATGTGCCAGTTTCGAACGAGCCCGCCGTAGAACAGCGCTTCGTACGCCCAGATCGGGTTGTAACCGGACACAACCATCACGATACCGCCCACCAGAATCGCCATGGTGATTCCGAACACCGGAACGGTGGCGCGGCGCAGGCTCAACCTCACGAGCTCGCGCACCGCGTCGGCCCCCTTGAGGAGGTGGACCCGCCATAGATGCAGGGCTACCGCGACGATCAGGAGCAACCCGCCCCAGAAATAACTTGCCAGGTACAACACGGTGCCCACCGCACCGAGCAGCACGATCAGTACCAGGAGAACGATCGGCATCATGCGCTGCGCTCCTTTCCACCGGTCATGTAGAGCCCCACCTCGTTCTCGTTGGTCTCGTCGGTGACCAGTTCCTTCACGACACGCCCCTCAAAAAGAACGAGGATCCGGTCGGCCAGACCGAAGATCTCCTCCAGCTCCAACGATATGAGGAGAACACCCACGTCCTTGTCGCGCATGGCCAGAATCTCGGAGTGAATGTACTCGATCGCTCCCACGTCGAGACCGCGGGTAGGCTGATTCACCAGAAGGAACGTGGGCTTCCGACTGAGCTCGCGGGCGAGGATCACCTTCTGCTGATTTCCACCGGAAAGTTGCATCGCCGCCGCCTCGGGACCGGACGTGCGGATATCAAACCGTTTGATCAGGTCCGCCGCGTTGGCGTTCATGCCGGCGTAATCGAGGCGTCCCCGATACGCGTTGGGCGAACGGTCGTGATACCCGATCGCGATGTTCTCGGCCACGGTGAAGGGCAGGACAAGTCCGTACCGGTGCCGGTCGGCCGGAACGTAACTGATGCTGCGGTGAATCCGCTCCCGGGTGGACAGATGAGCGATATCGGCGTCCAGGTGCCGCATCGACCCCGACTCGACAGATCGTAACCCCATGATCGCTTCGGCCAGCTCCGACTGACCGTTACCGTCGACCCCTGCGATCCCCACGATCTCGCCGGGCCGGACGTTGAGAGACAGATCCTGGATCGCCGGTACGTTACGGTCGTCCCGAATACGGAGGTTATCGATCTCGAATACCGGTTCCGGTTGCGCCTCATGATGCGTGCGTTCCACGGTGAGCACCACGCTGCGCCCTACCATCAGGTTGGCAAGCTCCGCGGTGGTAACGTCGGCGGTGTTTCGTTCGCCCTCTACGCGCCCGCGCCGCAGGATATACACGCGGTTGGAGATCGCCTTAACCTCCTCGAGTTTGTGCGTGATGATGATGATACTCACCCCGCTGTCGCGCAGCCCCTGGATTACGGTGAAGAACTCCTCCACCTCCTGCGGCGTCAAAACAGCCGTGGGTTCGTCCAGTATCAGGATGCGAGCCTGCCGATAGAGCGCCTTCAGGATCTCTACACGCTGCTGCAGACCTACGGAGAGGTTTTCGATCTTCGCGTCGGGATCGATTCTGAGACCGTACCGGTCGCTCAGTTCCTTTACCTGTTTTCGGGCTGTGCGATAATCGATCGCCGGGCCCGAGCCGGGTTCCGCACCGAGGATGATATTCTCCGTCACCGTCATTGGATCAAGGAGCATGAAGTGCTGGTGTACCATGCCGAGGCCACGTTCGATCGCGTCCCGCGGGGACGAGAATTCCACGTCCCGACCGTCCAGGACGATGCGTCCCGAGGTGGGTTGGTAGAGCCCGTAGAGGATGTTCATGAGCGTACTCTTGCCCGCGCCGTTCTCACCGAGCAGGCAGAGGATCTCACCCTCATTCAGCTTGATACTGATATCGTCGTTGGCCAGAACCTTGGGGAACTGTTTGACGATATGTTGCGTCTCCAGAATCACGTTGCCCATCGCGCTACCTCCGGACCCTCCATAGTACCGGTACAGCACGTTTTGTACAGAGGATTCAATCAGTTTTTTTCCTGAAGATACCGTGGTTTTCCTGCGGAAAATAATGCCGCGAGATGTTATTTTAAAGCTCTCCGGTTGGACCGGTGCTCACGGATTCCAGAGCAGGACCCGCTCCGCAAAGTCCGAGGGACGGAATAGCAGCGCCTCCCGGTCGTCCGCAACGCCCGTGTCGTTCACGCCGGAGTCCAGAGCCGACACGGGCTCCACCAGGTCCAGGAGGCGTCCCGTGCGCCGGAGGAACCTCGAGAGGATCGCCCGGAGAAGCACCGTCCGCTCGCATATCCAGAAGATCGGATTCTCCTGAGCACCCAGTCGTCGATGAAGCGCGATGAGCCGGTCCGCCAGCATGTCAGGCGAAGTCCCGGAACGATCCCGTACGTACCGGGCGTGCAGAACAAACATCAGGAAAAGCGCGTTCATCTGGATCCCCACGAGCGGCGGCAGACCGTCCACGCGGTCCCAGATACACCGGTTGAACGTTCTGATGCAGAGCGACTTGTAAAACGCCCCCGGAGACCCCGCCGAGACCAGTTCCCGAGCGCGCTCCGAGAGAAAGCGGTCCTGCCGGGGCTGCAGAAAACCCGCTTCCAGGAGCAGGAAGAGCAGCGCCCGCATATTTACCTGGGCGCATTCGGGATTCATATCTAGTTCGCGTACCAGGGACCAGGAGAAGCAGATGCCTGCGCACTCGCCGCGGGAGTCGACTCCAGCGGTGACCAGCACGGGCTCCCCGGAATAGTCGCCGTGTTCGTGCTCGTCCAGGATCCAGAGCAGACGCCAGCAACGCCGCACGAAGGGGATCGCCAGGTACCGGCTCGCCGGCAGGTCGTCCCGGATCGTGAGCATCCCGCTGAAGTGCTGCTCCCGCGCTCCCATGAGCGACCGGACCGAAGCGAGGGACAGATCCTCCAGGTCCCGGTGCGGCCGGTGGTTCGCCCAGAACCGGGCAAAGTCGAGAAAACGTCCCTGCGCCGGTGGGCTCGCGTACGGCCGGGCTGGTGCACGCCGTGGCGCGGAAGCGGGCGGCTGCGAGTCCGACGCGTCATGGGGTGGCCTGGACGCGTGGAGTGGCGGCGTGGAG
>SLRR01000282.1 GCA_007130865.1 Spirochaeta sp.
CAGTGTTCGTCTTCCAGACCGCCCGGGGACGGAAAGATACGTGGCCCATGGTGGGAACGATCATCATTTTTCTTCTCATCACCCTGGGAGAGACGCTCCATTATCGCGAGGTGATTCTCTCCCGGGACTTTGCGCCGGTGGGATTCATCGTATCACTGCTCTTCAGCGATGCGGGAAACACGACGCTGATTTACCTCGTCTCCACAATCGGCACTCTGGTGGTGATGCTGGTCGTCTTCAACTGGTTTGCCGTCCGGGTGTCGCTGGCGTTTCTGCAGGTGGGACCGGAACGGGGTCCGCTGCTCTGGTCGACCCTGGCGGAACAGTATGGCGTGTCCCCCCGGGAGCTGGAAATTCTTCAGCTGGTGGCTCAGGGCATGAGCAACAAGGAGATCGGCGCTCGGTTGTTCATTTCCGAAGGCACCGTCAAAAACCACCTGTACCGGATCATGCGAAAGACCGGTACGGGCAATCGCACGGAGATAGTCTCGCGCCTGGCCTCTTCTACACCACACAACGCTACGACGGTATAGCCGCTACCACGCGGTCTCCCGCGGCGCGAGGATGCATCAAATTCTGCTTGACGCCACTCGTCATGGCGATTATCATGATAATCGCCATGAACGATGGTGAATTTCACTATGTCTCTCGCGTTCTTGACCTTTACGATCTCCTTCAGGAGCGGACGGTACTCCTTTTCGGTCCCCGCCAGACGGGGAAGAGCTCATATATCCGATCACAACTGAAACAGGCGGTGGCCGTGTACAGTCTTCTGGATCAACGACTGCTCCTGTCGGTCCTTGCCGACCCGACTCGAATCCGTCAGGAGATTGAGGCAGCGGACATTCGTGATGCGATCGTCGTGATAGACGAGATCCAGAAGGCGCCGATGCTCATGGACGAAGTACATCTGATGATGGAAACGCGGCGTATTCGCTTTCTGCTTACCGGTTCAAGTGCCCGATCCCTCAAACGTTCCGGCGTATCCATGCTGGGAGGACGGGGGAGTGACCGCCGGATGCACGTTTTTACCTATCCGGAGCTGTTACCGATCGGGTATGACCTGAACCGGGCGATTCACGCGGGACTGCTTCCGCCGCACTATCTTTCCCGGAACCCCGACGAGGGACTGGCCGCCTACGTTGACCGCTACCTTACCGAAGAGGTAGCCGCGGAAGGGATGACACGAAATCTTCCTGCTTTTGCCCGCTTTCTTGAGACCGCTGCTGCGGCAAATGCCCGGATGATCAACTACACAAATATCGCCCGGGACGCCCAGGTCCCGCGACAAACGGTCGTTCAGTGGTTCGGTATCCTTTACGACACTTTGCTGGCATTTGAGCTTCCGGCATACACCGGTTCGACAAAACGGAAAGCGATCGAGACGGCGAAGTTCTTCTTTTTTGACCCCGGCGTTGTCCGGACGCTGCGGCGACAGAAAACGATCGACCCGAACGGCAACGACTTCGGCGAGTACTTCGAACACATCATCTTTCTGGAGCTCCGGGCGTGGATCGACTACCGCTCACCCCGGATATCCCTGACGTACTGGAGATCGCGATCAGGATACGAAGTGGACTTCCTTCTGGACGAACGTATCGCGATCGAAGTCAAATCCGCGACGACCGTTCACGCGAAGCATACCCGTGGTGTTAAAGCTCTCCTGGAGGAACGGTCGATCAGTCGCGGCATCGTCGTATGCCGGGAGGAACGTCCCCGCCGCGTTGACGGTATCGACATCCTCCCGTGGAAGCATTTTCTCGACGAGTTGTGGGCGGGCCGCCTTGTGGAGGCGGGTCGTTGACACCTCCGGGCATCTTTGGGCACTAAACATCGCCACACCTGGTCAACGATAACCCACAGGCCACCCGCGGTGATACACGCCGGTCAGTCTCCCTCCCCGTAAAACCACTTCTGCGTCGGTGTATCCTCCCAGACGATCTCGTCGCGGTCCGGATCGAACTCCGTTTCCAGGAGATGGTTCACCCAACGGTGGGCGGTCTCCCGCGACCGGAACTTCATTACTCGCTCAGCTTTTTCTGGCTGGTCCGCCCGATCGGTCCGGACGGTCACATGAACGTGCGTCCCGTACCCGGTAAACTTGTCGATCCTGACGCGTACTCGTGACATGCCCGCACCCCGGGGACATAGTATGATACATCTTGTCATAATTTCACCAGGTTATCTTGTTCAATCTATCCGGCAGTGATGCGCCGTGAACGCCGGACAACGACCGAGACCTGATCCGTGGCTATATTGACGCCGCCACGTGGTGGAGCTACTGTTATACCATGGCACTGCCACAACAGTATGAACGATATACCTGGCAGGATTACCTCTCCTGGCCCGAGGGTGAACGGTGGGAGTTGATCCAGGGCGTAGCCTACGCCATGAGTCCCGCTCCCACCACGGGGCACCAGCGGATCGTAATCGAGCTCAGCCGGCAGTTTTCCAACTACCTGCTGGGAAAACCCTGCGAGGTACTGGTTGCTCCCTTCGATCTGAAACTCTCCCCGGCGGCCGACGATGATGAGCCGACCGTGGTGCAGCCGGATCTTGCGTTCACGTGTCGTCGCGAGATCGTTACGGAACAGGGGATCATTGGTGCGCCCGACCTCTGTGTCGAGGTAACCTCGCCCGGGTCCGTTGCGGCAGACCGGAAACGTAAGTTTGCCCTCTACGAGAAACACGGGGTCCCGGAGTACTGGATCGTGGAATCCGCAGGCGGAATTCTGGAAATATATCGACTGGATGACTCGGGCCGCTACGCCCGGATCGGCGCCTACGGTCCCGGCGAGACCGCCTCGCCCGCTGCCTTGCCGGAACTCGTTATCGACCTGAGCCTGGTGTTTCGCGACTATTCCGCCCAGGAAGCGAAGTAACCCCTTTGTTGCCCGGCTAGCCGCGCTCCTGGTTTCACTCCAGGGCCACCTTGGTCGGGGAAACGTTGTCGGTTCCGGTCCACGGGAACGGTCCTGCCTGGCGCTGCCGGTTGAATCCCCAGGCGTAGACGTCGCCGTTACGACGAACTGCCAGGGCGTGACCACCGCCGCCTGCTACACTGATGAAGCCGCGCCCGACTGCTTCCAGGGCTGCCGGTTCTGTGCGGAAGGGTATGCTGTCCGGAGACCACGCATCGAGGTCGCCAAGCTGCCCGGTGGTGTTGGAACCCCAGGTAAAGAGTATGCCTTCCCGGGTAACCGCCGCCGAGGCGGGGCTGTACTGATCGGTCGTCAATCCGAGGAATCCCTCGTAGGCGGCGGCAGAGATCCAGTCGGTACGTGTCCCGACGCGGGACGGAGTGGTTACCGAATCGCGGTGTCCCAGTCCGAGCTGACCCATCTCGTTGTCGCCCCAGGCGTGGAGTTCGCCGTTTGCGCGGATTCCCAGGACGTGGCGTCCTCCCGCGGAGACGTAATTCCAGTCGGTGTGTGTACCGACCCGGACCGGTTCCAACCTGGTCTCCCAATCGCCCGTTCCGAGCTGCCCGTAGGTGTTGTCGCCCCAGGCGTAAAGCTCGCCCGACTCGGTGATCGCCAGGGCGAAGTTGTGTCCCGCCGTGACGGTGCGCCAATCCGAGCGGCCTCCC
>SLRR01000054.1 GCA_007130865.1 Spirochaeta sp.
TCCCGGACGGGACGGACCGAGGTAAAAAAGTAAACAAACGAGTTGCAGAACGCGGCGGCCTGTCGAACGATCGACCCGCAGCCGGCGGCAGACCGGCGATCGCTAGCGAGCTTCTGTCCGTGGAGGATCTCGCCGGCGCCGGGGTTGGTCCGGTGTCGCTTCGTCTATTTCCGGGCGAGATTCTCGGAATCGGCGGTCTGGTGGGTTCTGGCCGCAGTACATTGCTCAAACTGATAGCAGGAGCACTTCCGGCCGACACCGGTTCGGTCCGAATACACACGCTTGTGAACACCGAGTCGGCAGATAACGACGACACCAGCGCGAGGTCCCGAACCGCGTCGCCCCGCTCTCCCTCGCAGGCGCTACGCTCCGGAATCGTGCTGATCCCGGAAGAGCGGCGCGCGGAGGGGCTCGCTCTCAACCGCTCGGTTCTGGAAAATGCGATCGTCAGCGGTCTGCGTTTCTTTTCCCGGAGCGGTGTGATCGATTTCCAGGCGGCTGGTGCGGCCACCCGTTCGGCGGGAACACAAGTAAAACTAAAGACCGCGTCCTACGGAAGCCCGGTAAAGACGCTCTCCGGTGGTAATCAGCAGAAAGTGCTCTTCGCCAGGGCGGTGCTGGCGCGGCCGCGTATCCTTCTGCTGGACGAACCCACGCAGGGTGTGGACGTCGGCGCTCGAGCGGAGATCTACGAGGTGATTCGGGACCTGGCTTCCCGCGGGATGGGGATTATTCTGGTCTCGTCCGACTTCGAGGAGATCCTCGCCCTCGCCGATAGAATTCAGTTTCTACGTAGCTCACGAATGGGGCGGCTAGTGGAAAACAGAGAACTGACGCAGCAGGAATACCTGACGCTGTCGTATCAAGGAGCAGACGATGAGTGAACACGCTGACGCGCGAATTTCCGCTCGAACGGCGCGACGTTTTTTAAAAACCTGGGGGACCTTTATTGGATTTCTATTCCTGTTGGTACTCTTTTCCGCGCTCCGACCGGATGCGTTTGCCCGGGTCAACAATTTTCGCAACATCGTGGAACAGGTTGCGACGCTGGCGATAGCGTCGGCTGGGGTGACGATCGTAATGGTCACCGGCGATTTCGATCTGTCCGTTGGAGCTGTGGCGAGTCTCTGCGGAGTCGTGGTAGCGAAGTTGATGGTGGCCGAGGTCGGCGTCGTCCCGGCGATCATGGCGGGACTCGCCACCGGAGCAGGTCTCGGCGCGATTAACGGACTGCTTATAGCCTACGCCGGCGTGTCTCCCTTTATCGGAACGCTCGCTGCGATGACCGCCTACACCGGGCTGAGCCTCTTCATTACGGGAGGAACCACCGTGTTCGGGTTGTCTGCGGGGTTTCGGTTCATCGGTCAGGGATTTCTCGGACCGATCCCTTTTGCGGTGGTTTTCATGGCGATCGTAATCGTCGTTACCTGGATCCTGCTCGACTATACAACCTTCGGTCAGCAGCTCTATGCGATCGGGGGTAATCGAACCGCCTCGTTTCTGGCGGGAATCAATACGAGCCGAGTTCGTTTTCTCGCATACGTTTACTCAGGATTCACCGCGGCGATCGCGGGGATCGTGTTGACGAGTCGGCTCTTCTCGGCCCATCCCCAGGCGGGTGCACCGTACATGCTCAACGCGGCGGCTGCGGTCTTTCTCGGCATGACTGCCTTCAGGGAAGGACAGGGAAACGTCTATGGTACGCTTCTGGGCGTTCTGATCATGGGAGTCCTGAGCAACGGGCTGAATATTGTCGGCGTAAACACCTACATTCAGTCGGTGCTTACCGGCGCTATCCTCGTGCTGGCGGTACTATTGTCGGGGTTGGCGCAACGGGAGGACCTGTGAGGATGGCGAGCAGCACCACCGGCAACTACAACGCCACCCATCCCGCCGGAGCGGGACCGGCCCTCCTGGAACGGATCGACGCTACCGCCGGCAGCCGAATCGTCGGTTATCTGCCGGGGGCGTACCCCACCGAGCACGCCTTCAACGACGCGCTCGACTGTCTGTACGACGCGGGGATTCGCGTTCTCGAGATCGGGATCCCCGGCGCGATCGGTGACCTGGAGGGAGGAACGATTGCGCGAGCGCTTGAGGCGGTTGAAGACCGCGGACTCGATCCGCTGGATGTGATCAAATCGAGTACGTCAGCGGCGCGGAAGCGGGGGTTCATTCCGGTAGTGATGGCGTTTCGCGCGACGGTGTTCGACCGGGTCGGGATCGAACGGTTCGTGGATGCCGCGGCAGAACACGGCTCTTTAGCGATTCTCGTACCGGACGCGACTCGGGAGGAGTTCCGTCTGCTGCGTAGCCACTGCGCCCGACACGATCTCGCGGTGGTCCCGTTTGTCGCCGCCGTCGGTGACACGCCTCAAATCGAACGGGAGACCGCGTTCGTGTATCTTCAGACGGCGGACGTGCCGACCGGTACTGCATTCGAACCGGACACGTTCCTTGCCGAACGGGTGCGGCAAGTCAGGGCTGTCGCACCGGAGAACGTACCAATTGCGCTGGGATTCGGAATTCGAACGCCCGCGCAGGTACGTGGCGCCCGCGCGCTCGGAGCGGACCTGGTAATCGTCGGAACAGGGATGGTGGATGCATTGAACCAAGGTATCGACGCGCTTCGGGAATACGCGAAGGACGTCGCCGCCGCAGTGACGCCGGTGAGCGAAAGTGAGGGTTAACGCTGTGTACGTGCTTCTGGCCGATATCGGGACCGGTTCGGTCAAGGTCGAGGGATATTCTCAGGACGCGAAGGTCGTGGAACGCGTGGTGGAACCGTACCCCGACGGCGCACCGGGCGGACGGGATGACGAACTGGACCCGGAGGTCTGGTACGGAGCGTTTTACCGTGCGATACGGTCGCTCGCCGACGGGAATACCGGCGTCGACCGGACCTCCCCGACCGGACTCGAGACTGTGAAATTTATCGTCCTCACCGGACAGATGCAGAACCTGATTCTGCTCGGTGAGAACGGGCCCCTGCGGGACGCGGTGCTGTACTACGCGCAGCGCCCCGGTAAACGGTACCAGCGATTTCTAGACCGGATCGGTCCCGACCGCTTGACCAGCCTTATCAGCAACACACCGGACACCGCGCAGTTTCCCGCCAAGCTGTTGCATCTCGCCGAGGAGGAGCCGGAAATGCTCGCGGCGGTGAGAACGATCCTCTGCGGCGCGCACGACTACGTGGCCTGGCGTCTCACCGGTCACGCCGGAACCGATCCCACCACCGCGGCCACCACAGGGATGATGAATCCGGTCGGCGGTGACTGGGTGCCGGAGATCCTCCGGGAGCTACCGATCGACGCGGAGACCCCGGCGCCGATCGTCCCGGGCGACCGGGATATGGGGCCGATACAGCCGGAGCGCGCCGAGGAGCTGGGGCTCCCTCCGGACGTTCGAGTTATTCATGGCGTGGGTGACGTTGGAGCGAGCGTCCTCGCGATGGAGGCGACCGGGCACCGTCGCTCCTGTTACCTGGGTACCAGCGGGTGGGTTCTCGATACCGGACCCCTGGATCATCCGGGAGACCCGGAACGCGGTGTGTTCAACCTGCGTCATCCCGTTCGAAACGA
>SLRR01000184.1 GCA_007130865.1 Spirochaeta sp.
GTAAGCACTACCGCCAGTGGCCGGGGCACCTGTTCCGCCAGGTGCTCCAGCACCTCAAACCCGGTGCCGTCGGGAAGCTGAATATCCACGATAACCGCGTCGGGCTGCTCTTCCACGATCCACCGTAGCGCGGAAGCGACGCTCGACGCTTCCTGAACATCGTCGATTCCCGGCTGATCACTCAACAGCTGCTTCAGGTTCCGCCGTACTACGACCGAGTCGTCCACGATCAGAACCTTCCGCCCCGCTTTTATCATGTGTACAAGAATAGCTCCCGGAGAAGACCCTGTATGCGACAGGATTTGTGATTTTGCTGCCACATTTTTTGTGGCATTTGTCAGCCACGGGCCGAACCAGCTGCAAAGTGCTGTAACTCCTTTCAACCGCTGGATTCTCCTTCACGTTTCGGGCATTATCACCCGGTGCATACCCTCTCGATCATCTTTCCCGTCTTTGCCGTAGCGATGCTCGGATACGTCCTCACCTGGCTCGGCGTGTTACGGACTCGGGACGTTCCGGGACTGACACGATACGTCTTTTATATCGCGCTTCCGGTGATGCTCTTTGATTCAATGTCGCGGGTGGCTTTGCCGGAGGCGGTACGGTGGTCGTTCCTTCTTGCTTATTACGTGCCTACACTTCTCGTGTTTTTCCTCGGCATGTCGATCGTTCGGAAGGCGTTCCGTTTCAAACTTACGGAACAAGGCATGTTCGGGATGGGTTCAGCCTACTCCAATACGGTACTGATCGGCCTGCCGGTGATCACTACAGCCTGGGGTGATGTAGCCATCCTGCCGCTGATGATGATCATCGCGGTCCATTCGGCGGTGCTCTTTTCCCTGACCACGATGCTGGCGGAATCCGGTCGATCCCGGGATGGCGGAATCGTAACGGCAGGGTTTCGGACCGCGCTGGGAATGCTCCGGAATCCGATCGTGGGAGGTCTGGTTGTGGGTCTGCTGTTCAACCTGTTCGCGATCCCGATACCGGCGTCGGTGGCGACGATTACGGGGTGGATTCGCGGCTCGGCGATGCCGGCGGCACTTTTTGTGACGGGCGCCTCACTGCAACAATACCGTCTGATGGGGCACCTGCCGGAAACGGGGCTGATGGTGGTACTGAAGCTCGTGGTACACCCCGCGCTGGTATGGTTTACCGCGGCGGTCGTCCTGGGACTGCCGCCGCTCTGGACGGGGGTGGCGGTCGTGACGGCGGCGCTCCCCACAGGGATCAATGCATCGGTGTTCGCCACGCGATATCGCGCCGCCGTGGCGCCGGTCACGGGGTCAATCCTGGTGAGCACGCTGCTCTCGATCGTGACGCTTACGGTGCTCCTGGTGGTGTTCGCCCCGGGGGCTTAGCCCAGGGTGGTGTTCGCCCCGGGGGCTTAGCCCAGGGCGGTGTTCGCCCGGGGTGCTTAGCGCGGGACGAAATTGTCAACTCCGCGGAAGAATCGGTAATACGTGATCGTCCAACCGACCTGTCGCTTCAGGTACGGTCAGCCCGCGGAAGAATCGGTAATACCTTCGCCGCCCGGATCGTTAACAGACACACCCTGGAGTTGTTTATCCGCGAGCTCCTCGCCGACCCGGAACGTCGCGATCAGGCTAGCCAGATCCTCCATTCGGCGTTTGCTCTCGTTGGTGGCGTCGCTGACGGCCACCATTGATTCGAGGATCTCCCGGGCTCCCGTATCGATCTCGTTCATCCCCTGTACGACGTGAGATGAGACATCCCGAATGTTCACCATGGCGGAGCTGATATTCCCGGACCGCTCATTCACCGTCCCGAACACCTCCCGGATCTGTCCGGAGGACCGGCTCACCTCGCCGGAACTTTCCAGTACTTCCTCGCCCGCGTTGGAGACTTCCTGCATCCCGCCGGCGATCTCGTTCATCGCGTGGGCAAACTCCTCCACTTCCGTGGCGATGTCCTCAAAGGACGAAGCGCTGCGGTCACTCGACGCCAGTGCCTGGCGGACCTGGTCGGTAATCGATTTGAGCGTCGAACCGATACGCTGGGCGTTCTCCGCGGTGGATTCGGAAAGTTTTCGGATTTCCTCCGCTACCACGGCAAACCCGCGTCCCGCCTCGCCGGCGTGGGCGCTCTCGATCGCTGCGTTCATGGAGAGCAGGTTGGTCTGGCTGGAGATACTGTCAATCACCTCGATCGTCTCGGTGATTACGTCTATCTCCCGGGTGATTGCACGGACGATCTCGTTTGTGGCGCTCACCTGTTCGCTGCCGTCGTTCACGACTATCCTCAGGTTGTCTACACGGTCCCGCCGCTCCACCGCCACACGGGCTACGCTCTGGATCGACGCGTTGATCTGTTCGATCGCCGCCGACGACTGGGCCACGGCGGTTCCCTGGCGCTCGATTTCCGCGGAAAGGCTCTCCATCTCGGAAGAGATCGCTTCGATCGCTTCCGTGGACGTCACGATATCGCCGTCGAGCGTCTCGAACTGCTCCCGGATCGATCCGATGTTCCGGGAGATCTCGTTGAGCGCCGCCGCGGCCTCGTTGGAGCTGGCCGCCATCGTATCCTTGAGCTCCGATACCTGGTCGATCGCGACGTGCGCTCCGCGAAAAAACTCGACCAGTGTAGCGAGTACTTCGTTGACGTGTTCACCGAGACTTCCGATCTCGTCTCGACCGCTTTCCTCCATCCGTACCGTGACATCCCGCTCCGCTACGGTGCGCATGATTTTCTCCATCCCCACGATGCGATGTCCCAACCTGCGGGTGAAGCGGAGCACCACAAGAAATCCCGCCGTCATGATCACGAGCACCACCGCCGCCAGAATCAGCAGGACGCGTTGCTGTAACGCGGCGATCTCGGCGGCGACGTCGCGCATAGCCTGCTCCGCCACGTCGATCAGACGATAGGTGGTCTCGCCGCCGATCTGCTCGAGAGCGCTGCGAGCGCTCAGAAGCTCCGCGAGTGCCGCGGAGGATCGTTCCTCCTGGGCAAGCATGTACTGCATCGTCGTGATGATTCCGGTCTTCCGGTTATGCGGTATCGCGTCGGTCTCGAGGACGTTCTGGACGGTCTGCTGCAGTCTCTGAAGACGGAGCTGTCCCAGTTCCCAGAACTCCTGAGGAGCGGCCGCTCGCCGCCGAACCTCGTCACCCATGAAGCGCAGCCCCCGGTGCGACTCCGCTTCCGCCAGGGATTCGCGAATCCTCTGCTCCGCGTCGATCCACGACTCGTAGAGAGAATCTAGGGGTTGCTCCGATACGAGAACGTTGTTGGTTTCCAGAGCGAGCCGATACGCCCGACGCGTCAGATCCATCATCGTCATCTCCAGATCGTGCGCGGAACCGATAGCGAACAGAACCAGCACCATCGCGATTACCACCAGGACAAACCCGGCTACCACGGACCCGATGATACCGTTCAGCTTCGTGGATATTTTCATCGAACATACCTCCAGCGCGAGTGACACGAGACGCAGAGAAATACGACCTGATTACGTGACGTTTTTGGAAATGTTCTTAGAGATGAATCGCTGAATGCGCGTCACCCGCACCGGAAGGGTACGCTTTAACCCCGGGACTCGTCCAGTAC
>SLRR01000110.1 GCA_007130865.1 Spirochaeta sp.
CCTGCAGGGAGATCTTCTCCGTCTGCATCGCGTTGTCCGCGTTCTGCCGGATATTGGCGCCCATCTCTTCCATGGAGGAGGATACTTCCTCCGCGTTGGCCGCCTGCTCCGTGGCGCCCTGGGAGAGCTGCTGCGCGGTACCGGACATCTGCTCGCTGCCGGAGGCGACGTTGGTTGAGGCATTCTGCACGTCGCTTACCACGCTCACCAGCTTGTTCCGCATCTCCTGCAGTGCGCGAGCGAGTAGCCCGATCTCGTCTTTCTGGTCCACGTCGAGCTGCGACGTCAGGTCTCCCTCGGCGAGCTGCCGCGCAAAGGCCACGCCTTTGTACACCGGTCCGGTGATGCCCCGGGTGAGGATCACTCCCAGCAGGAGCGCCAGCACGAAACCGGCGACAATACCGATTATTATGGTGATCGCAACCTGCCGGCCCACCGCGACCGCGTCCTGAACCGCCGCGTCGGCTATCTCCTCGTTAATATGGATCAGCTCGTCCAGCAGCTCCATCGCATCCCGGGCCTCGTCGTAGAGCACGCCCAGGACAAGCTCGTTCATCTCGTCCCGGAGCTGGTTTACCTCCTCCGCGTAGCCGATACCCTGGTAAAACAGTTCGAAAAGCGCTTCCTCCGACGGAAGGAGGCGGTTACTGTATATCGTCGCGGCCTGGTCGGTTTGTCCCTGCGCCAGGAGCGCTTTGA
This sequence comes from Spirochaeta sp., assembly GCA_007130865.1. GTDB lineage: Bacteria > Spirochaetota > Spirochaetia > DSM-27196 > Alkalispirochaetaceae > Alkalispirochaeta. The sequence goes on from SLRR01000110.1 coordinate 700, forward strand.
TCTCCCGGACCGCCCCGTGAAACTCTTCTTGTACCGGAGGTATCGCTCCGAAGATTCCCTGGAGCTGGTCGTTTTCAGTCTGGAACGTCGGGATCCACTGCGCGAGCGCTGTCTCCGCCGCTTGCTCGCCTCCCTCAAAGGGCACCCCGTTATGGAGGTACTCCAGCGTTGCCACCTGGATCGCGTAGTAGTCGCCCCGGGCTTCAAAGAAAACCTCCAGGATCTCCCCCGGATCGAGCAGCCCCCGGCGGTCGAACTCCTCCGCCATGGACAGCCATTGGTCGTTGAGCACCTGCCACTCGGCGTTCTCCCGGTCAAACTGCTCGCTGAGTCGCTCCTCCTCGGCGGTGGCGGGTAGCGTCTTGAAGAACTCCCAGAACTCCTCCATCTCCCGCCGGGAGCGCTCGAACTCGGCCCGGTAAGCCCGACGCTCCTCGGGGGTGAGAAACTCCACCATGAGTGTGCGCTGCGCTACCATCACCTCCTCTATCTCGATCTCCGTCTGGAGAAGCGCCTCGATGCTGGGGAGACGCACAAGCCCGACCTCTTCGATCTCGTTACCGAGCCGTCGCGCGCCGTCCCACCCGACCAGACCAACCGCCAGCACGATTACAGCGACAATGATAAAGCCGCCGATCATCTTCACACTCAGCTTGATGTTTTTCACGTTTATTATCCTTTACACATGGGTTCTTGCGTCCGCGACCTACCCGGGGCTCAGCATTAATTGTGCACTATAATTATCAGAATTTTGCCGTGAGAAAGCAACTCCTATCCGCTTCGCTATGCGCCACGGACATGTTCCGTGTTAGGATACGTCCCACTATGAGTAAATCGAACGCGGAACTGCCGCAGGGGTTTTACCGGATCACGATTCTGATCGGCCTGGGTTTTTTCACGATGGGTCTCATGGACCCGCTCTACGACACGTACGTGCCGATCTTCCTGGAAGATTTTCTCTCCTCCCGCTTCCTGATCGGAGCGATCATGACGCTGGACAACCTGCTGGCGCTCTTCCTTATACCTATCGTCTCCAATCTCTCGGACAATACGCACAGTCCGATCGGGCGGCGCATGCCCTGGATCCTCGTAACGGTACCGCTCTCGGGTATCTTTTTTGCGCTGCTCCCGTACGGCGCGCTGCCGTCGGGCAGCCTTGTGCTGCTGATCGTCCTCATCTTCGTTCTGAACCTCGCCAAGCAGGCTGCCCGCGGCCCCGTGGTGGCGCTGATGCCGGATACGATCCCCGGAGAGTTTCGCAGCGAGGCTAACGGTGTGATCAACACGATGGGGGCGATCGCGGCGATCGTAGGTACGATCGTCCTGGCACCGCTCATGGACCTGGACGTTTTCCTACCGGTGATCGGCTCGGTCCGTCGGCGCCTGCCGTTCCTGATCTCCGGCGTGCTGGTGATCGTAGCTACGATCCTGCTCTTCACCTTTGTACGGGAGAGCAAAGAAGCAAAGGAGAAGCGGGAACGGACTCCCCTGATGAAGTCCCTACGCCTCGTATTCGGCGGTGAGGACCGCAGCGCGATGCTGATCCTGCTATCGCTCTTCTGCTGGTTCCTTGGGTACCAGGGTGTGCTGCCTTTCATGGGTATCTACAGCCGTCAGGTACTCGGCGTGAGCGAGGGGTTGGCGGGTCTCTCCCCCGGAGCGGTGGCGATCGGCTACATGCTCCTGGCGATTCCCTCGGGGATTATCGCTCACCGCTTCGGTCGTCGCCGGGTGATCCGGTTCGGCCTGGTGGGAATTGTCATCGCGCTCCTCCTTATGTTTGTCCACGAACCGCTCACACGACTTGCCGGTCTTCCGCCGTTTACCGCGTGGGTGATCTTCCTGGGGCTCCTCTTCGTGTTCGGCATGTGCTGGGGCTCGGTCATTACCAACTCCTTCCCGATGCTCTGGCAGATGGCGCACTTCGGGAACATGGGGATATATACCGGTCTCTATTACTTTTTCAGCCAGGGGGCGGCGATTACCTCGCCCCCGATCAGCGGCGGATTCATCGACATCTTCTCCTTCTTCTTTGGTGGTACCGTGGGATTGCGGATGATCTTCCTCTATGCGGCGGTCATGATGTTTGTTGCGTTTACGATCATGGGACGTGTCACCGGTGGTGAAGCGCACCAACCGGCGGCCGGGGGGATTCCCGACAGTGACGGTTGACGTTATCGTAACCGGCCTCGTAATCCTGGCGGGGGCCGCTGCGGTTCTCCTGGCTCTCTGGCTTGCCTTACTGGCACCGGCACGGAGCGTCCGACGATTCCCACGCGCCCGCACCTTCTCTGCGCATGAACCGGACCGGTCGGACCTGGAATCGCTTTTCCGCAACGCGTTTGCGCATCGGGGGCTTCACCGCCGCGACGGGAGCGTCCCGGAAAACGCCCTGTCCGCGTTTGCCGCGGCGCGGGACGCCGGGTACGGGATCGAACTGGACCTCAACATTACCCGGGACGGCCGGGTGGTCGTGTTCCACGACAAAGATCTGGACCGCGCCTGCGGTGTCCCGGGCCGTATCGAGGAGAAGACCTGGGAGGAACTGCAGACCTTGCGGCTCTTCGACTCCGACCAGGGGATTCCGCTTCTGGAGAACGTTCTCCGGAAGATCGACGGCTCGGTACCGCTCATCGTAGAACTCAAGGACACGGCGCGGCACCGGGAACTGAGCGAAGCCGCGGCGACGCTGCTCGACCGATACAATGGACCATACTGCATCGAGTCGTTTCATCCCGCGATCGTACGGTGGTTCCGACGCCACCGACCGTCCGTGATACGCGGCCAGTTGTCGGCGGGTCCCCGGGAGTTCTCCGACCAAAGTCCCCCGGTTCGCCTGCTGCTGTCCTCG
>SLRR01000217.1 GCA_007130865.1 Spirochaeta sp.
AGGACACCGACCGTTCACGCTTCCACCCGGAAGCCCTGCGGGATATCTACGACACCTTTGAGTGGCTCGGGATATCCGCCGACGAGGACCCGCGCCGGGGCGGCTCCCACGGACCGTACGTTCAGTCCGAGCGGCAGGAACTCTACCGGGAGTACGCGGAAAAACTGATCGCCGCGGGCCGCGCGTACTATGACTATACATCGGCTCCGCGGGGTGATAACGCCGGTGCCGACATCGCCGACGGGGCCGAGGACGCCGCCGGCGCTCGCGACGGGGCCGACGCCGCAGCCGTGGCCGCCGCCCCGTCTCCCTACAACTACGAGGGACGAGATCTCACGCCTGAACAGATCGAGGAATACAAAGCGGCCGGCGTGAAACCGGTGGTGCGGCTCCTGGTCCCGCAGGACGGAAAAACGGAGTTTGAGGACCTGGTGCTGGGCCGGATCAAACGCAAGAACAAGGACCTGCCGCCGGATCCGATCCTCATGAAGTCCGACGGGTTCCCCACGTACCACCTGGCCAACGTGGTGGACGACCACCTGATGGAGATCACCCACGTGCTGCGCGCTCAGGAGTGGGTACCCTCCACGCCGCTTCACCTGCTTATCTACGAGGCGTTCGAGTGGAATCCTCCGCGGTTTGCCCACCTCCCGATGGTGATGGGCAAGGACGGGTCCAAGCTCTCCAAGCGCCACGGCGCTACCAGCGTGATCGAGTTCCGGCGCCAGGGATACCTGCCGGAGGCGGTCACCAACTACGTGACTCTCCTGGGATGGTCCTACGACGACTCCCGGGAGTTCTTCAGCCGCAGTGACCTGGAAGCGCTTTTCAGCATCGAGAAGATCAACAAGGCTCCGGCGGTGTTCGATTACAAGAAACTTGACTGGTTCAACGGACAGTACCTGCGGGAGCTTCCGGAGGATCGACTCCTGGAGGAACTGCTGCCCTACCTTGAGGACGCCGGGTGGACGGTAAAGCCCGCGGACGAAGCCGACCGGGAGCGCCTGCGGGGGCTCCTTCCCCTGATCCGGGAGCGTTTGAAGCTGTTGAGCGAGGTGGTGCCGCTTACGAGGTTCCTCTACGAGAACGTCGATTCCTGGACCGCGGAAGACCTGGTGCCCAAAAAAGCTACCGCCGCGGATGCGCTGCGCTGGCTCGACGGGGCGTGGCGGGTGATCGAGGAGACGGGTCTCGACGACGAGGACGCGGTGGACCAGGCGATCCGCGCCGCCGCGGAGGAGATGGAGACCAAAGTGGGCAACCTGATGATGCCGCTCCGGGTGGCGATCACGGGGAGCACCGTTTCCCCGCCCCTGGTGGGGTCGATCCGGGAGCTCGGCCTGGAACGCGCCCGGGAGCGGGTGCAGGGTGCCCGGGCGGTACTTGCCGCAAGCACCTGACTACATGTCGACATTACAAGGGTCGTCACGACACGGGTCGACACGACACGGGTCGACACGACACGGGTCGACACGACACGGGTCGACACCGCACCAGGACCGAAATAATTCGCGAGATGCGCGCAACAAGGAGAACGGATAATGAGTAACAACGGGAGCGCCGAAGCGGCGCAGGTGGACGCCAAAACGATGGACAAGATCGTCAGCCTCTGCAAACGGCGGGGATTTATATTTCCCTCCTCGGAGATCTACGGGGGCCTCGCATCCGCCTGGGACTACGGACCGCTCGGGGTGGAACTCAAGAACCGTATCCAGCGTTTCTGGTGGAGAGAGATGACGCAGCTCCACGAAAATATCGTGGGACTGGACGCGGCGATCCTGATGCACCCCACCGTCTGGAAGGCCAGCGGCCACGTGGACAACTTTGCGGATCTCATGGTGGAGGATACCGTCACCAACGAGCGCTACCGCTGGGACCACCTCACGGAGGAGCAGCGCGAGTCGAAAACCAGCCCCAACGGCAATCCTCTCTCGGAACCGCGGCGGTTCAACCTGATGTTCGAGACACACCTCGGACCCGCCACCGACTCCGGCAGTACCGTGTACCTCCGGCCCGAGACCGCTCAGGGGATCTACGTCAACTTCAAGAACGTGGTGCAGACCTCCCGGGTAAAAATCCCCTTCGGCATCGCCCAGGTGGGCAAGGCGTTTCGCAACGAGATAGTCACAAAGAACTTTATCTTCCGCACGGTGGAGTTCGAACAGATGGAGATGCAGTATTTTGTAAAACCCGGTGACGATGACCACTGGTTTGACTACTGGAAAGCGGAACGGATGAAGTACTACGACAAGCTGGGTATCCGCGCCGATTACCTGCGTTTTGAGGAACACGGACCGGACGAGCTTGCGCACTACGCCAAGGCGGCGTTTGATATCCAGTATCTCTTTCCCTTTGGCTGGCAGGAACTGGAAGGCATCCATAACCGCACCGATTACGATCTCTCTCGCCACAGCGAGTTCTGCGGCAAGGAGATCAACTATCTGGAGGAGGAGACCAAGGAGCGGTACATACCCTATATCGTGGAAACCTCCGCCGGACTGACGCGAAGCGTGCTCATGGTCCTCTCCGACGCGTACGAGGAAGAAGAAGTCGGAGAGAACGATGTGCGCACAGTGTTGCGCTTTCACCCGGCGATCGCACCCATCCAGGTTGGCGTATTCCCCCTGGTCAAGAAGGACGGCCTGGCGGAGAAAGCGCGGGAGATCGAGGAAGCGCTGCGGGAGGACTACGCCACCTTCTACGACCAGTCCGGAGCGATCGGACGCCGGTACCGCCGCCAGGATGAGATCGGAACACCCTTCTGTGTCACGATCGACTATGAAACAATGGAAAAGAACACGGTAACGCTGCGCCACCGGGACAGCATGAAGCAGGAGCGCGTGGCGATCTCGGAGCTTGACACCCGGATACGGGCGGCCGTGAAGGAATACCGGAGGGTCGGGACGTGAGTGAAGCAGCCGATGCCCGCGCAGTACGTCCGGGAGCGCTTGAGCGTCTAAAAGAGCGGGGCTTCTTTGCCCAGTGCACGGACGAGACCGCGCTCAAGGAGCGCCTGGACCGGGAGCCGGTCACGTTCTACGTGGGCATCGACCCCACCGGAAACAGCCTGCACGTCGGACACCTTGTGCCGCTCTACGCGATGGCGCACATGGTCGAGTTCGGTCACCAGGCGATCGTTATCGTGGGTGACGGAACCGCTCGCATCGGAGACCCTTCCGGTAAGATCGAGATGCGTCGGATGATCAGCGTAGAGCAGATCGACGACAACGCCACCGCGATCGGGAAGCAGATCGACCGGTTTCTGCGGGGTCACCTGGGGCCGCGTTCCGCCTCATTCACCATGGTGAGAAACTCGGAATGGCTCGACGGCTTGAAATACATCGAGTTTCTTCGTGATATCGGACGCCATTTCTCGGTAAACCGTATGCTCACCTTTGAGACCTACAAAGCGCGGCTGGAAACAGGCTGGAGCTTTATCGAGTTCAATTACCAGCTTCTTCAGAGTTATGATTTTCTCAAGCTCTATCAGACCCGCGGCTGCAGTTTGCAGATCGGTGGCGATGACCAATGGGGCAATATCGTGGCCG
>SLRR01000214.1 GCA_007130865.1 Spirochaeta sp.
CAGAAGCCGAGGTCAGCCTCCGGTTCGCGTGTGGCCTTATCGAGTCTGGCGCAGCCGTCGGAGAGGTTGACGTCGCGCTGGATGGGGCTCAAATCCGAACCGGCGAAACGGAACACTTCCCTATCGATGAGTTCCTTGAGGCATGTGGCTGGGTTTTGGGCAACGGCAACGGTACTTGGCGCGGGAATTATACCCATGAGAACCATCGAATCGGATTCCGGGTTCATTCTTCGTCAGGGACCGGCGACGTGGTCGCGCCGCTCTCAAACGGTAGGACTCTACGCGTCGAATCCAAAAAGGGCACTCTGGTCCGGTCACGCTCGTCGAGTGAGTATCCTCTTCTTCGGGAGGCATTGGGGCAACTGCTCACTGTAGAAGAGGTAAACCCCACAGATATTCTCGCCGTTGCAGTTCCGTTCTCGGAGAAGTTCGAAGCCCTTGCTGTACGTTGGAGAAAAGCGCCTCTGATTGTTCGCGCTGGCATTCATATAGCGACTGTGGATCGAAATAACGAGGTTCATGGGTTGGAATCAATTGGCATATAACACGGCACTCAACCGGACGCTCGTACCTCGCGCCGGTTAGTTATGCGTCATCGACAAAAAGAGAGTTTGTGCACTAATGGAAGTGACTCGTATAGCCGTCGAGCGGTTCAAGAGAATCGAGCAAGCCGATATAAGGTTGTCGGCGATAAACATCCTGGTTGGAGGGAATAACTCAGGTAAAAGTAGCATTCTGGAGGGGATTCACTTCTCAGCAGTTGCTGCGCTTGCGGTAAGCGCATCTGGTGCGAAGACCATCACCCAGGAAAGTCTACTGTTCTGTCCAACCAAGGACTTCGAGAGTTTGAGAAACGGAGGGCCATACAAAAATCAGTCGAACTTCGGTTATCTCCGCATATATTCAGAAGCCGACGAACTGGAGAGTATCTGCACTATTCGTATATATCGCGGAAGAAACGAAGGAAACGTTGGATGTGAGGTGTTGGGATCGCCGCAATTGCGACGGACGGTGCAGAGCGAAGAACCGCCTTTCTCGGTTTACGTTCCGGGGTTATCAGGAATTCCACAGACGGAAGAATGCCGAACGGAAAGCGTGGTTCGAAGGGGTGTTGCGAGTGGTGATGCCAACCTGTACCTACGGAATGTTCTTCTCTTAATTGATCAGAGTGGCAAGCTTCAGGAGCTATCAGAGCTTGTCCAATCCGTGTTTCCAGAACTGCGTTTATATGTGGAATTCGACCCTCGCAAAGATATCCACATTTCCGTGCGCGTTTCCCTCACGGGTCCGAACGGTAAAAGGGTTCCGTTAGAGCTCGTAGGTACCGGCGTTCAGCAAGCGCTACAGATTTTTTCTTACGTTGCGCTTTTCAGGCCCTCGGTATTGCTGCTAGACGAGCCGGACTCGCATCTACACCCCAACAATCAAGCGCAACTTGCGAAGTCCATGTTGACGATATCCACGGAGACCGACACAAAGGTGATTGCTACCACACATAGTAGGCACTTGGTCGATGCTCTTTATGATGAGGCGAATATCGTATGGCTTCGAGAAGGTGCGGTGTATGACCAAGGAGAGGCTGTATCGCGAATCCCGTTACTGATGGATCTTGGCGCACTTGATAGCTTTGAAAGGCTGAGAGAAGGAGGGATTAATTGGGCAATCCTCACGGAAGACGCATCGTATGATCTTGTCGATACCCTACTCAGGTCCTCCGGGTTCGATTCAGATAAGTACGTCATATATAGTTATAAATCATCTAGCAATATGCAATCCGCACTGCTGCTTTCAGAGTTTCTCTCCGAGATCGTACCAAAGACTTCTGTCCTAATTCATCGAGATCGAGACATGATGACGGATCAGGAAGTGCATTGGGTTGTGGAGGATATTGAGGCGGCGGGTGCTGAAGCGTTTGTCACTGAGGGATGCGACATTGAGAGCTATTTTGTAGATCCGGGGCATGTGGCATCCTTGTTGGGAGTGGAAAGAGCGGAAGTCGAGGAGTGGATCGAGCAGATTGCGGCAAAAAATCATATTGAGCTCCAGCACCGGTACACTCGCAAGAGAGACGAGGCTAAGTGGTTATATCGTAGCCGAACTGTGCCGCCACCGGATACGGCGTCGATGCTAGGAACGGAGGTTCCACTCGCTCCCGATAAACGCCTTGGCAAATTCATGTTAAGAAAGGTCCGAGGTTCGATGTATGAACGTTTTGGACGGTATGTGGACCTGCGGACGCAATCCGATTATCTGTGTTGCCAGCGCTTGGCGAAGATGGCGAATCAGTGACGTACAACAAATGGCTCAACCGAACGGCGTGGACCGGCGCCGGTTAGCCTATACGTTAGCGGATTAAAAAGGAGACTCCCACGATGACGGAACCATGTATGGCTTGCCAAGATCTTCTGGACGGCAAGACAAATAGGAGACACTCCGACATCCGAAGATCCGGATTGTCGAGCAGCGTTGGCTATCATGGTAGTCGTGATGATGAGTACTTCTACGTCTGTCAGGTGTGTGGAACTAGATTTATTGGGGATAGCATGGGAACCTGGCCAGATAAGAAAGTATAATTCTGAGTGCGGTTTTCCTGAATATTTCTTTTGGCAATACAAAGCCGGCAGAGGTCGCGTGGCATGAGAAACCGGGATGATCGGTAACAAAACTGTCGGGAATCATGAGCGACAGCTACCGGTGTCGTTTTTTCTACCGTACGCATCTTCGATTCTCATGTGACGCTCGAGTAGTCGACCGATCTTGAAAAGTCCAAAGTACACATTCCATACGCCATCGTCGATCTCTTCGAGGCCAACGTATTCACCGGCACAGACGATCGACACATCGACCCAGTCAGATCGCCAGCGGATACCGCCATTGGCGCTGACGTTGACGCTCATACCCGACAGGTGGGATTTCCATTCAAAATGACCACTGCTTGAGAAGATGCGGCCGGACGTGCTCAGAAATCGAGATTTTTGAGCACGTAGATTGCGATTACTGATCTGCCTCAGGACTGAGGATTACAGGCCGGGCCGGGCAGGGAGTGTCTGAATGTTACCGGGGCTAGTTGCACACGCGGACTGGAGCACGGCGCCGGGCAAACGCTGGATGCTGAAGGCGTCCCTGAACGCGGACGTGTACCGGGTGGGCACGCCCGAAGCGGTTTCCGCCCCCGATCGTCTTGCCGAATCCTGTGTCCGCGAGGCGCAGGGCCGGCCGGCGGTCATTGGGTTCGACTTTCCCATCGGGCTGCCCGCCGCGTACGCAGAACGCGCGGGAATTGCTTCCTTCCGCGAGGTTCTGCCCGAGTTCGGGGCGGGGCGATGGCAACGGTTTTATGATCTGGCCGAACGACCGGAGGATATCGCCTTGGAACGGCCCTTCTATCCGGCGCGGCCGGGCGGGACGAAACAGGCGCATCTGGTCGAGGGGCTGGGTGTCGCGTCGATGGATGATCTCTTGCGCGAGTGCGAGCGCGGCACTGCCAGCCGGAACAAGGCGTGTTCGCTGTTCTGGACGCTCGGCGGCAACC
>SLRR01000220.1 GCA_007130865.1 Spirochaeta sp.
GGCGTCGAGACCGTCTGGATCGTCACAGCGGGCGATCAAATCATGGTCTTCCGGTTCCGCACCGAACTTCCGGTTAATCAAACGCTCCAGGATCTGCCGCTTTTCTTTCAGAATGCCTTTTGCCTCACCTCGGGCCTCTCCCCGGGCCTCACCGATCCGTTCCCAGCTTGTCACGTATGCCACTATAGTATCCTCCTGCATCGCACGTACTTCTTCAAGATACAACGCGTCGAGTTCCTGAGGGAGCACGATCAGCCAGTCCAGGAACCGTAACACGTCCGCTGCTATGCGCGCGTCCCGGCCGTATCGATTGACAACGTCGTCGGTCAAACGACGCTTCAAATTGAAACGAAACCGGTCGTTCCTCCAGTCTCCATGCGCTCTCTCCCGCTGCATCCTCGAGTGCACGTCCACGACGACCGCAAAGATGTTGAGCTGCTTTGCTCGGCCGCGCTCGAACTCCTCCAGTCCGTGCTCGTACGCCTCCAGGACGCTCGCTACCCTCTCCTGTAAATCTAATAGCTTCACAACCCGGTATTCCAGCGTAAGGCTGTTTCCCGGAATTGTCTCGAGGCGATAGTGGCCGGTCAGTTGGAATCCCGGCGCCGAGTCGGTTAGTACAGCCAGCGTAACCGGCAACCGGCCAAGCCGGTCCAGAACTCGATACGCGTACTGCAAGAGGCGCCGTTCGAAGGACTCGTCCCTATGGCTCTGCACTTCCACGTGACAGTAGATCAGTTCTTCCCCACCGGTCTTGCGGTGCACCTTCACCAGGAGATCCGCCAGACGGTGCGGCGCGGCGTTTCTGCGGGAGAACCGTTTCAGCTCGGCGTCGAGAAACTCGGGCGCTTTAACCGGATCCACCTCCGCTGCTACCGCGGGAAAGAAGAACTGCAGGAACTCAAAGAAATATGTACGCAGCAGATCCTTCCACGCCGAATCCTGGTCAACATTGTTGTCCTGAGACGTCCTTTCATCGTGAGACTGCCCCGGCTCACCGGGCGTTCCGGTTTCTTCAGCACCTTTTCGTTTCCGTTCTCCCATCGCTCCTCCCTACAGGTCTATACCTATATAAAGGGGCGCGGGAGCATTCCCGCTTGTCTCGGAAGAACGATATTCGCTTTTTTCAGCGATGTCCGGTCACCTCAAATTGCGGGGAAAGGGTAACAGCCTCCTGGATGCCCATCTCTCGAGTATACTGACGCCGATCCTGGCCCCGCGCCTACTGGATCCGCTCGCCCCATGCGGCGAGGTCTCTTTCCGTCGTGATGCCGATTCCGGTCAGGAACCGTCCGCGGAACGCATGGTTCACCGAGTGTCGGCGCGGGGTGTGGAGTTCGAAAAAAGCTCCATGGGCAAGGCGGATTTTCGTAACCGACGACACTCCATGTCGCAGGCCCCGGGTTATGGTGTTATCCATGAAAGCACGCCATAGACATCTTATCCATCGCGGCCGCACATCCCGGGGGCTCCCTACCGACCTGGGAGCGGTCGACGCCCAGTGGGAGGCATACCACCGTTACGTTTTCCTGATCTGCGCTAAACATCTTTCTCCGACCGATGAGCTCGGTCAGTTTGCTCTCGTTATCGCCGATTCCGAGGAGCTCACCGGTCTGGCCACGCACATTCTTACGCGCAAGGAGGAGTTGAACCTCCGGCCCGACGCGATCGCGGACATAGAGTCGGTCGCGGGCGCCGGGGCCGTCCTCCCGGCGGACCCGGCAGCGGCATCAGCAACGGCGGACCCGGGGGCGGCCGAGGTAACACACGCCACGACGGCCGCCCCGGCACCCGTTCCTAACGCAACCTCCGCGGCGCGCCTCCGGCAGCTCTTCTCGCGCGTGGTCGGTCGCAACGATTCGATCCAGTCGATCGCGGTCGACTATATTCTCGACACTGTCGGGATCTCTCCGGAATGTCCTGCGTTTCCGGAGATCGTCCATGACGTGGCCTCGCTTTTTTCTCTCTCGGACGAGCACGTCCGGATACTCCTCGCTCTCTTTGCCGTTGATGACATAGAAGTGATGTCCAACATGCTGCACAAGGCTACCCACCGGACACAGATGAAGATACTCGCCGATGTCGCCGGGGTCGACCTCGCCGCGTTTGCGCAGCAGACTGCTCCGGGATCCAACCTGGAACGGCTCGGTCTCATCGTGTTCCGGGGAGGCCGCGACGAGATCTCCGATATCAATATCAGCCGGCCGCTCCTCTTCACCCTCCGCTCCAACACCCTGGACGACCTCCAGGCCGGCTTCTTTGACGAAACCCCGTCCCCGCAGTTTGAACTCTCCCAGTTCTCCGTCCCCCCGGAGGAGATTCGTACCTGCGTCGCCGCGGTCCGTGGGGGTCATCCCCTGCTGATCGCCGGAGAACCGGGCATCGGTAAAACCGAGTTCGTGCGCACCCTCATCGCCGCACTCGACCGCAACGCCCACACTCTGGCCGCCACCAACCGACATTCCGACTTTTTCAAGGGACCGCGGGGAGGCGAGAACGACGGAGGCCGCTTCAACGCGATCCGCATGGCGGTCAACATCCTCTCCCCGGACAGGGATGTGCTTATAATCGATGAAGCGGACGCGATCCTCCAGAGCGCAGCCGGATTCTTCGGCCTCTTCGGCGGCGCCCTGGGCGGGGGCAGTTACGACAAAGCGGTCCTCAACGACCTCCTGGAGAACCTGCCGGTTGCCACGATCTGGATCACCAACGACCATCGCATGATCCCGGCATCCGCCTTGCGCCGATTCGGTCACGTCTTTGCCTTCCCCCATCCCACCGTGGATACCCGGGTCCGCATGCTCTCGGAGCGCCTCTCTCCCCTCACCGGCGGAAGCAGCGACACCTGGACCAGGGATCTTGCCGCTGGCTACGACATCACCCCCGCCGCGATCGACCGTACCGCCCGGATCATCGCCGCCGAACTGGACGCCCGGGAGCTGAACCCCGCGGATGTCAGAAACCGCGTCACCGGCTATATCGAACAGATCTCGACGGGAGCCCTCGCTCACGACGTCCGCCGTCTGCCCACGGTTTCACCCACGTTCGACCCGCGCTTCTGTTCCACTTCGGAATCGCTGGATCGGGTCGAACGCCAGGCGTTGCGCCGAGCGCAAGCCCGTTCAGGTCTGCGTCTGCTGTTCGGAGGACCTCCCGGCGGCGGGAAAACGCAGTACGCACTCTGGCTCGCCCGGCGGCTGGGACGGGACGTGGTTCTGAAAAGACCCTCGGACCTGCTTTCAAAGTACGTGGGGCAGTCGGAACAGCAGATCGCCGAGGCGTTCCGCACCGCCGCCCGGGCGGGATCGGTCCTGGTCATCGATGAAGCGGACGCCCTCCTCTACGATCGTTCGATCGCGCAGCGATCCTGGGAGCACTCCCAGATAGCGGAGTTCCTCCAGCAGATCCAGGAGTACACCGGGATCCTCGTGGCGTGCACCAACCGCGTCGACGCCGTGGACCCGGCGCTCCGCCGCCGATTTCACAAGCACGTCACCTTTGGTCCGATCAGCGAGGA
>SLRR01000210.1 GCA_007130865.1 Spirochaeta sp.
CCGAGGGTAACCAGTCCGCCGCTGCGGAATTGCTCGGTATCAGTGCGTCCGCTGTGAACAAACGACTCCACCGTCAGGACGCGTCGTCTTCCGTTGTGACATAAATCACGAATCGGCAGACCTATGATCGCGGGTTCAGGCCGGAATCATGAGCTAAACATTGATAAATACATAACTTACAGCGTTACCAAACGAGTTCGTTCTGTAGGCACGCATTTTGCTTGTATAACCAGAGAAAGTATGCGTGCCGCCGTATCGATCGTTATAGCAATGCCCGACTCGCCCGGCTGGACTCCCACGGAGCGTATGTTGGAAAGAGCGTTGCCCGCGACATTTGTCCGTGTTCATTCTCCGCAGGAACTGGTGGAACTCGTAAAACGGCAGGACCAGGATATAGACATCGCCGTGGTAGCCGACGAGTTCTGTGAGTCCGGTACGGTGATCAGAACACTCCGTCGTGAGAACCCGGATATCTCGGTGGTGGTCGTGGTCGGCGACGAGGATCTCTCTACCGTCCTCGAGCGGATTCGAGAGGGAGCGGTGGACTGTATACCCCGGGACAACGCGGCCTACGGCGTGGACGCGATCGAACGGCTCCTCGAGGAGCGGTCGCTCCGGGCACAGAGTAAAGAGCTGCGCCGCCATCTCATGGTGAACCACCTGGAAGAGCCTCAGCACTTCTCCGATATCATCACCACCGATCCGCGGATGTTCGGTGTGTTTATGTTTGTGGAGTCCGTGGCGGAAAGCAAGTTTCCCGTTCTGATCTCCGGCGAGACCGGCACCGGGAAGGATCTCCTGGTCCAGGCGATTCACGCCGCGAGCGGTCGGAAGGGACCTCTGGTGGTGGAAAACGTGGCCGGCCTGGACGACACTCTCTTCTCGGATGCGCTCTTCGGGCACGAGGCGGGGGCCTACACCGGGGCCGAGCGATCCCGGCCGGGCCTGGTGCAGCAGGCGGCGGGGGGCACTGTGTTTCTCGACGAGATCGGCGATCTTGATATCCGTTCTCAGGTCAAACTGCTGCGCCTGCTGGAAAACAACGAGTACTACCCTCTGGGTTCCGACGAGCCCCGGACGACGGACGCCCGGTTTGTGGTGGCCACCAACCGCGACCTGGACCAACGCATGGCGGAGGGGTCCTTCCGCTCTGACCTGTACTACCGCCTCACCACTCACGCGGTCGAACTCCCGCCTCTGCGCGAGCGTAACGGCGACGTGGCGGTGCTCTTCAGGCACTTTGTGGCGCGGTGCGCTCTGGACCTGGATCGGCCCACTTTTGAGATCGTACCGGAGGTTATCGAGATCCTCCGAAACTATTCCTTCCCCGGAAACGTGCGGGAACTCAAGGCGATCTCCCTCCACGCGGTGGAGTCCGGCGTTAACGGGATCATTTCGCGGGACCAGCTTCTTGGTATCAATCAGGAGGTGGACGAGCTTGTTCACGAGCATGCACCGCCGGCCGGGAACGATGAGGATGGCCGGGTCAGTTTTCCGGAGACGCTTCCCACGATCGACCGCGTTACGGACCTCCTGATCGATGAAGCTCTCCTGAGAGCCGGCGGTAACCAGAGTCGCGCCGCGGAGATGATCGGGATCACCCCCTCGGCGGTGAGTAAACGACTTAAAAAGCGACGGACCGAATGAAAACGGTTCTGGTAGCCTCCGCGCCGACGATGACCGGCGCCACGGTTACGCGCGCGTTGCACGAGGGAGGCATCAGGAGTACCGCCTCCCACGTCCTCGGGACAACGCCCCTCGCGACAGCCGCGGTGACGACCAGAGCATCGGTCATCGTGTGTGATCTCTGGACCGTGGATCAGACCGTGATCGGGGAGATCCTCCAGGTTCGCCGTACCCTCCCGCACGTAAACGTGTTCGCGATCAGCGTCGAGGCGGACCTAACCGCCTGGGAACTGCGAGCCAGGACGGAGGGAACGCGCTGGTTGCCCCGGACCGCGCTACCTCTCCTGGCCGTTCTGGTGCGGCGATCCTGGCAGGCCAGGTCCGCAAGGGTGGGATTTCTCCGCCGGAAGGAGACGATCCTTGCGGAGCGCGCCCCGTTCCGCCCGGATACCACCCCGATCGTGACCCGGAGTCCCGCCATGGAAACCGCCTTTCAATCCGCGGAGCGGCAGATCAGCTGGCAGGAACCGCTGCTTCTATGTGGGGAAGTGGGATGCGGCCGTGAGACCGTTGCCCGGGCGTTACATCACCGGATACACGGTCCCGGTGGGTTTCAGGTGCTCGACGGCCGTGGTCTCACAACCAGGCAGTTCAGGCAACGCTTCAGGACTCTGGACGAGCCCCGGACGATCTACGTCCCCGCGGTGGATGACCTCTCCCGGGAGATCCAGAACGAACTCGTCCCGATCTGGAGCGACACGTTTCACACGCAGGATCACAGTTCCCTCATTCTCGCTGCCACCCGGCCGCACTGGAGCGAGCCCCTGGCGGCGATCGCCTCCCCCTGGCGTGTAGAACTCCCGCCCCTTCGAGCCCGACCGGAGGACATACCCGTGCTTGCCCGGTACTTCCTTCTGGAAGCGGGGGTGCCGCCGCGACAGGTACCTGCGGTACTCACCCGGCGTACCGTCTCCCGGTTACTGGATTACCACTTTCCCGGAAACGTCCGGGAGCTTCGCGCACTCATGATCGGCATGGCTCGCAACTGGGATAAGCCCACGTCCTGTCGCACCGGTCACGTTCAGCGTGCCTTGCGCCGTGCGGTCAGTCTCAATTGAAATTATTCATTTAAGAACCGTTCTGATCGTGACCAGGACCGGTGGGACTGTTCCGGCAGGCACAGAAATGCCTGATCATTCCGTTACCCCGGTGGCGCCGGATCCGTTAAGTATCTGTACAAACACGATTTGTTTCCCGTCGCTTCCCGACGCGGAAGTTGGCCCGCCTTTTGCTTATACCTACCCAGGGACAACTGTGTGCCCAGCCATGCGGGAGCGAGTTTCGGCCGCGCCGCCTCTGACTGTGCGCCGGAATGTGCAGCGTGATCCGCGACACCGGGTGGTGCCGTTGGGCGAGCTGTGTCCCGATCCATATCTTCTTCGAAAGTGAAACAACGATTGTTTATTGAAATACGCCAATACATCGCCGACCTTTGGAAACGCCACGACCTGTTACTCTATCTGGTTACCTCAGGCCTGAAGGCCGACACCCGGAACACCCTCCTGGGCTACTTCTGGTGGCTTCTGGACCCCTTTCTGATGGTAGTGGTGTTTCTTTTCGTCCGAATAGTCTTTATGGGGACTGCTGGTCCGGGAGCGGTTCCGTTTCTGGCGGTGGGACTGGTGGTGTTTCAGTATTTTGCCAAGTCGCTCACGATCTCCAGCACCGCGATTGCCGGAAAAGCTGCGCTTATCACCCAGGTCTACCTGCCCAAAGCGATCTTTCCCTTCAGCGTGGTGCTCACGCAATTGATCAACTTTATCTTTGGCCTGGTCACCGTGGCCATCGTGCTGCTGGTCTCGGGTATCCGGCCCACGG
>SLRR01000035.1 GCA_007130865.1 Spirochaeta sp.
GCCAGCGGCGCCAGGTGTTGTTGCAGCACCGGCGCGGTGACCGCACCCGCTACACGGGCGAGTTCGGTTCCGTCGGGGTTGAGCACGAGTACAGTCGGCAAGCGTCGCACGTCCCACCGCTCCCATCCCGGCTCGGTGTCGGGTATCCGCACGGGTATGAATCCCGCGTTTACCAGGCTCCGGATCGAACTTTCTTCCAGGGTGTTGTCCTCGAGCCATACGCAGGGGTCGCACCAGATTCCCGCCGATACCAGGAGCAGCACCGGTTTTCCGGTACGAGCGGATTCCTCCAGGGCGCTGTCCACGGTGTCCCGCCAGGAGATCGCTCCGGCCGGCAGCGTGGCGGTGAGTACGAACACTGCCGACAGGATCGCCGTTATCGTTCGCGTCACGGTACGGTCTGATGCTTTGAGCGTCCGGCGGTTGTTCTCAGACCGTCGTTCGTCCATTTCCGTTCCCTAATCTCGTCCCAGGCTGGTGCGGCCGCGCAGGCTGCGTGCCAGGGTCAAGCGGTCCGCGTATTCAAGGTCGCCCCCTACGGGCAGGCCCAGGGCGAGTCTCGTGACTGCTACGTTTGTGTTGTTTTCGAGTTGCTGTGCTACGTAGAGTGCGGTGGTGTCGCCTTCCACGGTGGGGTTGGTGGCGATGATCACTTCGTGAATTTCCGGTTCGGTGCAGCGCCGGACCAGGCTGCCGATCGCCAGGTCGCCGGGGCCCACTCCTTCGATCGGTGCGATCACCCCGCCGAGGACGTGGTAGAGGCCGTGGTATTCGTTGCTTGCTTCCATGGCGGCTACGTCCTGGGGGTGTTCGACGACGCAGATTGTGGCACGGTCGCGGCCTGAGTCGGTACAGACCGGGCAGGGGTCGTCTTCAGTGAAGCTTCCACAGACGGAGCAGCGGATGATCGAATCGTGAAGCGTGTGCAGCAGTTCGGCGAGTCGCTGTGCTTCCGAACGGTCACTCGCCAGCATGTGGTAGGCGATCCGGGTGGCGCTTTTCCTGCCGAGTCCCGGTAGTCGCGCTATCGCCCGGATCAGCAAATCCAGGGTGTTCATAAGCGTGTTGATCGGCCTGCCGCCGGATTTGCCGCGATCGCCATTTTTCAGGTACCCCCGAACATTCCCGGCGGGATGGGAATGTCCCCGGCCATTTCCGAGAGTCCCTCCCGGAGCGTTTCCTTGATACGGGCGGATGCATCGTTGTGCGCTGCCCGGATCAGATCCTGCAGGAGGTTCTGGTCGGTCGGGTCCACCGCTTCCGGAGAGATTTCCACGTTCAGGAGCTGGAACTCGCCGTTCATGGTGACTTTTACCATGTCGCCGCCGGCGGTCCCGGTGACCACGACGCTGCGCATCCGCTCCTGGGCTTCGCGCATTTTCTCCTGCAGCTGTCCCATGTTTTTCAGCATGTCCATCGGATTCATCGTTGATCCTCCACTACTTCTCCCCGGAATACCCGGCGAATCATCTCAATGTTTTCCGGCAGTTCGGTCCCGGATCCGTCCCCGGACTGAGCACCGTCCACCACAAGTTCAACCTTGAGCGAGTCCAGGTCAAGTACGTGCAGCGCCGCCTGGCGAACCACATCGCGGTCCGGGTCGAGTGCGTGGGCGGCAAAATTGTCCTTGAATCCGATTACCAGGCGTTCGCCCTCCAGGATCCAGGCTCGCGCGCTTGCCAGTATCGCCGCCACGCTGATCCGTTGCGTACGGAACCGCGCTATGATCGCCTCCACCTGGTCCGAAGTGATGCCGCGGAGCGCCGGCGGGGCGTCCGGGTCGGGGACGATCGGTTCGTCCGGTGGGGTGGTGGATTCGCCTGGCGCGGTGGCGGGTTCGTTCGGGGCGACGGGTTCGTTCGGGGCGACGGGTTCGTTCGGGGCGACGGATGTGACGGATGAGGATGTGGTTGGCGCTGTGGTGGACGCTGAGGCGTTGTTGGACGCGAGGGCTGTCGTGGACCCCGATGCGTTGGTGGACCCCAAGGAAGTGGTTGTAGGGGCGCCCGGGCCCGAGGAGTTCGACGTTGGGGCGCCGGTCGGCTGCGCACCGATGGTCGGCTGCGCGCCAGCGGTGGCACCGGCGTTCGCGGTAGGTGCACCGGTAGTTGTGGTAGGGGCACCGGTGGTCGTAGTTGTCGGGTTGGGGGCGCCGTCGGGTTGTGCGCCGGTAGTTGCGTCGGAGGCCGCGGACGTGTCGGTGTCGCGGGGGGGAGCTGAACCGGACGGTGCGGCGGTGTCGCTGCTCGGCGGGACCGCGTTTTCCGTTCCGCTACCGGTAATCTCCTGGCCGACCTGGTCGTCCTGGCGAACGTGGTGCGCGGCGGAGTGGATCAGTTCGTGCTGCAGGTCCTCCACGCGTTTTACCAGTTGTTCCGGTGCGAGATACGAACGCAGGTTGGCCAGGCGGCTCAGGGCGAGTTCGAGGTCAAACCGCTGGTTCACGGTGTAGCGCAGGTCGCGGTAGAGCTGCAGAACGATTTCGTTCGCGGCTTCGAGTTGTTCCCGGGAGAATCCTTCGCGGATTTCCTGCGGGATGCGGTCGACCCTGATGCCGATCACCGACTCCCGGGTTACGCCGTTGCGGATCAGCAGCAGCGTCCGGAGGTAGTCCGCCAGGTCCATCGTGAACCGTTCTACCGAGACGCCTCCCAGGAGCGCTTCTTCGGTTATTTCCAGTACGGTGTTTACGTCCCTGTTGACGATCGCCGCGAAGAGCACGTTGAGCTGCTCCATCCCCAGGAGCCCGAGTTTCTCGTGGATCAGGTCGAGCGTGATGTGATCATGAGAGAACGCGAGTACCTGGTCAAAAAGCGTGTATGCGTCGCGCAGGCTGCCGGTGGCTTGCCGGGCGATCCACCCGAGCGCGTCCTCCTCTGCTTTGACGCCGAGTTCTTCGATCGTTGCGGCCAGGGACTGCCGAATCCGGTCCATCGGGATCAGCCGGAAGTTGAATTGCTGGCACCGGCTGCGGATCGTGGCGGGGACTTTGTGGATTTCCGTTGTGGCGAATATAAAGATTATGTAGGGTGGCGGTTCTTCGATCGTCTTCAGGAGCGCGTTGAACGCGCTGTTGGAGAGCATGTGAACTTCGTCGATGATGTAGATTTTGTAGCGCGAACTGTTGGGCGCGAAGAGGACTTCGTCTTTGATCTGCCGAACGTCGTTCACGCTGGTGTTGGATGCTCCGTCGATTTCGATCACATCCAGGGCGGTGCCCCGCGCGATCTCCTCGCTGCCTTCCCAGGTCTCGCACCCGTCTGCGCCGGGTCCCTCGGGGCAGTTCAGCGCTTTTGCCAGGATTCGGGCGGCGCTGGTTTTACCCACACCCCGCGGTCCGGAAAAAAGGTACGCGTGCGCGATTCGACCGGAGGCGAGACTGTTTTTCAGGGTCGCCACGACGAACTCCTGACCGATCAGTTCGTCAAACGTGCGGGGACGGCGTCTGGTGGCGGTAACTTCATAACTCATTCTCGATCAACTCCCGACCGTCGATTGCCGGAGCGGCCGACGCTGCAGCCTGGATCCGGCGGCATCAAAAAAAACCCCTCCGGCTCCATCCAAGCGATCTGCGGCACAGCCGTCCGTCACTTACCGCTGCTTCCTTCCGGACCTGACGGGGTTGGGTGAAGACGACTTGCACAGGGCCCGGGCTTCAACGCCGAAGGGGCAGAGCGGAGAGGGAGGGATTCGAACCCTCGGTACCCGGTTAGGGTACAAACGCTTTCCAAGCGTTCACCTTCGGCCACTCGGTCACCTCTCCAGAACAAACTTGTTATGTCCGGGGTAGTACCCCGTTCGCGTTCACCACTCCGGCGAGCGGAAGTTCGTTCCCACTCGCGTCGGCGAACCGGAGAGGGTGGGATTCGAACCCACGGTACGGACAAGCCGTACAACAGATTTCGAGTCTGCCCGATTCAACCACTCTCGCACCTCTCCTGTGATTACGCGACCCAGATACTACCGGAAACGGTTCGGACAATCAATGGTATTCAGGAGCCTGTTGATATAATCGGCCAACCGGTTTCCAGGTAACGAGTTATCGATGAACGGTCGATGTGCGGACATCGGGTCTCTCGAACTTCTGTTCGCACGGTGATTTACGGCGGTTCCAGGGGCTTCTTATCAACAAGCTTCTACAAACCCCCGAGTCGACCGGGAGAGAAAAAAAGCGGGAGGCTGCATATCGCAACTTCCCGCTTCGTACGTGCCCAAGTGGACTCGAACCACCGGCCTTTAGATCCGCAATCTAACGCTCTATCCAACTGAGCTATGGGCACATTTTCTGGATGGACCGGCGTGGTGCCGGATCATCCTTCACACTCGCGGAGGGGGAGGGATTCGAACCCTCGGTACCCGGATAGAGTACAACTCCTTAGCAGGGAGCCCGATTCAACCACTCTCGCACCCCTCCAATTTGTTGTTATCGTCCCGGTGAACCGTGTTAGCGACGCTTCCGCCGCATACCGGCTTTCCGGTCTGGATCCGCGGTTCCGCATTGTGCGGGACCGTGCTCCGCCGAGCGCGTCACGCGCCCGAGATAACTGTCCGGTACCGGAGAGAGTGGGATTCGAACCCACGGTACCCGCGAGGGCACAACGGTTTTCAAGACCGCCTCCTTAAACCACTCGGACATCTCTCCAGTGTGGCGCAAACTATACAAAGTTCCGGTTGCGGTGTCAATATCGCCTCCGGTATAACAGTGGCCATGGATCAACGGACCGGCCACCACCAGGACGCTCGCTTCGAAGGAGCCCGACCGCTCCTGACGGAACTTTCGTTTCCCGTGAAGACCTACGATATCGATTTTGCGGGACACGTGAGCAATATTTCCTATATCCGATGGCTCGAGGATCTGCGCCTGGCGCTTCTCGAGTCATACCTTCCGCTGCAGCCGCAGATGGAGTCCGGTACGGTTCCGATGGTGGCGGAGACGTCGATCCGCTACCGTCGTCAGGTCGAACTGTTCCAGACGGTACGCGGCTGTATGTGGATCGAATCGGTCGGGACGGTGCGGGCCAAACTGCGGGCGGAGTTTACCGTGGGTGGTGTTGTCTGCGCGGATGCCACGCAGATCGGGGCGTTCGTTGACACGCGTACCGGGCGTCCCGCGCGCGTCCCGGAGGCACTGCAGTGCCTGTTTTCGAACGAGGCTTAAACGCAGTAGCGCGCTGTACCGACAGTCGCTTAGTGGAACGACTCACAGGCGTTAACCTCGATGCCTTCGTGAAAGGAACAGGTGTTTGACGCGAACCAGGAGTTTCGTATGGAACAGATATGCGCACACCTATCCGCTGACCGTCTTCGGCTCGTGCGTATTTCTTTTCTTCCTGCAGGTTTCTCGACAGAACTGGCTTCATTTGGTACCTATAACCGTCCTGGCGATCGATTCGGGTTCGGCTTTCATTTTCTGGACATTGCGATTGAACGGTTCGCGGATGAAGCGAGGGTTTGTCGTTCTCGGTGTGGGATACATCTCTCGGATAACAGGTATTGCCGGGTTCGTGGCGTTGCTGTCGGTACCTGCTCTTGCTTTGTTCGGTCCTCAAGGGCGTGCTCTTTTCGAAGATCGCTTATCGGTTGTCTTCTGGCTTATGTGGGGGTTCGCATTTCTCGAACTCACTCACAACCATATCTACAAACTGACCCACGGCGGATTCACTCTGGAGCATGTTCTGGTCGAACGTCGCTGGAGCGCGGTTGTAAAACCTTTAGGGGGAGCGATTGGTCAGCAGACTCGGAGGATTCGACGACAGCATGCACGACGATCGAGCATGTCCCGATGGTGACCGGAAACGGGGTGCAGATCGCGCCGGCCTGGATCTCGCCGGCTCAGATCTCGCCGGCGATCTGGCGTTCCAGGAACGCTGAGAAGACTTCCCAGGAGTGGTATCCGTAGTTGCCGGCCATGACGAACACCATGGGCAGGTTGCGGTCGCGGCCCCACCGGTAGAGATGGGTGTCCCGTTCCAGGAGTTGTTCGGCGCTCATCCTGAGTAGTTCCGCCGAGGGTAACTGGTCGCGTTCGTAGGGGTCGGCGCCGTCCACTACCAGCAGAAAGTCCGGTACGCCGAACTTCTCTTCCAGCTCAACCAGTGCGTTCTGCAGGCGCGGGACGTACTCCGACTCCTGGCCGCTGTCGATCGGTACGTCGATGTCGCTGGGGATCCAGGAGGGGTTGGGTCGTCCGTCGGGTAGTTCGCGCGGTTGGTCCAGGGGCCATCCGCGGGCCATGTGTACGCTCAGGGTGTGGATCGTGGGGTCTTCCGCGGTTAGTGCTGCGGTGCCGTCCCCTTTGTGCGCGTCTACGTCGACGATCCAGGCGTTCCTGATCCGGCCGGCGGCCTGCTGCGTTCGTACGGCGATTACCAGGTCGTTTACGGGACAGAATCCTTCTCCGAAATCGTACTGACCGTGGTGCATCCCACCGCCGAGGTAGAACCAGAAGTCCTCCGCCCGGTTATCCCGTCCGTCCAGCGCCAGTTCAACTGCGCGGGTGGTTCCCGCGGCGAGGCGCAGGCTCTGGTCGCGCAGCGCTTTCAGGTCCCGTTCCGCGGTTACCGGGTCGTAACGATTGTACGTTCCGTCCGGGTTGACCAGTTCAAAGGTGCGTTCGATCTCGCGGTCGCACCGTTCGTCCTCGGAGAGGAGCCGTTCCACGTACGCCGGGTCATGCACGCGCTCGATCGCTTCCCGGGTAAGCGGTGGGAAGTTCTCCTCCCGCAACCAGGTGTCCCGACGCTCCGACAGGTCCTCTCGGGACAGCAGGTAGTCCAGGGTTCGTCCCGCGTTGGATCCGGTGATCGGTATCTGGATTCCGTAGGTGGTGATGGGTAACTTCGTCGTGCGGTCGTGCAGTATCACGTGGAGAGGTTCTCCTTCCCGATGATGATTTCCGCGACGCGTTCCAGGTCCTCCATGGAGAGGTAGGAGATTTCTATGCGGCCTTTCCTGTCCGTTCCGGAGATAACGACGCGGGTTCCCAGGGCTTCGATCATGCGCTGCTCGATCTGTTCCATTTCCACGGTCTTGCGCGTTGTTCCGTGACCTCCGGTACGCGAGTCGTCGCCGGTGCCGGTACCACGTCCCGTACCGCCCTTCGAGTCGGTGACGGTGTGGTCTTCCGCGTCGCGGTCGTCAAGATCTCCGGCGTGGTTCCCGGGCATGTCCAGGTGTGGTCCTGTGTCGCCCAGTTCCGGTGTCAGGGAGGGTGTCGCGTCGGAGGCGACGAACAGTAGTCCGCGCGCTTCCTCCAGGGCGGTTCCGCGATTGAGCATCGTTACGAGTCTCTCCACGGCACGGACGGAGAGATCTTCCTCGATCGTCAGGTTTGCCACGGCTTCCATGGAGGCTTGCGCTTCACCGCTGAGTCCCAGGAACGTGCGGGCGTGTCCTGCGGTGATTTCTCCCCGGTTCACCTGCTCCTGGATCGTTTCGGGCAGCTTCAGCAGGCGCAGGCTGTTGGCGATCGCCGGGCGGCTCTTGCCGAGGCGCCGCGCCAGTTCGTCCTGGCTCAGGCCGATGTTCTCCAGCAGGTCCTGATACGCCCGGGCTTCTTCCAAGGGTGAGAGATCCTGGCGCTGGATGTTTTCAATCAGCGCGATCTCGAGCTTCTCTTCCGCGGAGAACGTGCCCGACAGCACGGGAACCACCGTGAGTCCCGCCAGTTTTGCCGCACGCCACCGCCGTTCTCCGGCGATGATCATGTACCGGTCCTGCTCGTCCGCTTCCGCCAGGATCGGCTGGATGATTCCGCGTTCCTCGATCGAACGAGCCAGTTCTCCCAGCGCTTCCTCGTCAAAGGTTTTCCGGGGCTGGTCCGGATTTGGGTAGAGACGAGCCAAGGGTATCGTCATCACCGCGGCGGTATCGTTTTCCAGCTGGGTGACGTCACGCCCCTGCAGGAGCGCGTCAATGCCCCTACCGAGCCGTCGTTGTTTTGACACGGTTCAAGACCTCCTCGGATAGCTTCTGATAACTGCGGGTCCCTACGCAGGCGGGGTCGTACAGGTTGACCGGGATACCGTGGGAGGGTGCTTCCGCGAGCCGAATGTTTCGGGGGATGATCGTACGGAACACACGCTTTCCGAAGTAGCCGATCACCTCCTGAACCACGTCGTCCGCCAGACGAGTTCGTTTGTCATACATTGTGAAAAGTATTCCGAATAACTCCAATTCTTTGTTAAAGGATGTCTGGACTCGCTTGATGTTCTGCAGGAGTTGCGTGAGCCCTTCCAGCGCGAAGTACTCACACTGCAGGGGGATCACCACGTGGTTTGCCGCCACCAGCGCGTTGAGCGTGAGCAGTCCGAGGCTCGGCGGGCTGTCTATGAAGATGTAGTCGAACCGATCCACCACCGGTGCAAGCGCTTCCCGCAGGTAGTACTCCCGCCGATCCTCGTTGACGAGCTCCACGCTCGCCCCGGTAAGATCGCTCCCGCCGATGATTATGCTCATATCCGGCTGCGGCGTCTCCTGGATCGCCTCCTCGGCGGAAACGTCTCCGCTGATCACCTGGTAGATTCCGTTCCGGGAACGGTCAGCGCCGACGCTGCTTGAGAGGTTTCCCTGGGAGTCAAAGTCCACCAGGAGAACCGTGCGCCCCGTCTCGGCGATGCTCGCCCCCAGATTGACCACAGTAGTGGTCTTCCCGACGCCGCCCTTCTGATTTGCAAACGTTATTACCGTTCCCATGATTGTCCCGCAGTATAGTCGATACTCCGCCGGAATGTCAGCGAATATTTATACACACGTTGACCAAAAGCGGAATACTTCTTACAACCTGTTAGAATCTTATCAAAAGGAGCACAAGGATGAAGAAGATTGCGCTGACGGCGCTTATGGCGCTGCTCGTAGTTTCACTGGCGTTTGCCGGGGGCCGACAGGAAGCGGATCCGGACGCACCCCGAGTCATTACCGTAGCCACCGACGCAACGTGGCCGCCGATGCAGTTTGTCGACCGGAACCAGGAGATCGTGGGGTTCGATATTGACCTGATCAACGCGGTTGCGGACGCAGCGGGTTTTGAGGTGGTGATCAGGAACACCGCCTGGGACGGTATTTTTGCCGGTCTCGGGAACCGTGACTACGACGCGGTGATCTCGTCGGTAACGATCACCGAAGATCGCCGGCAGACGATGGACTTTTCCACTCCCTACATCAACGCGGGTCAGGTGTTGATCGTTCACCGGGATACCCCGGCGGGCGTCACGACGCTGCAGGACCTGGCGGGCCAGTCCGTGGGAGCCCAGATCGGTACCACCGGAGCGTTTGAGATTCAGAAGGTGGACGACCTGGACCTGCGCACCTACGACGAACTCGGTATGGCGATCGAGGATCTCGCGCAACAGCGTATTGCCGGGGTCGTCGCCGATACGCCGATCGCCGCGGACTTCGCGCTGCAGAACGAGAACTACTCGGCGGTCCTGAAGATCGTAGGCGAGCCCTTCACGGAGGAATTCTACGGCGTGGCGGTCCGCAAGGGTAACACCGAAGTTCTGGATCTGATCAACGCCGGACTTGAAGTAGTGCTCAACGACGGTACCGTAGAGGAACTGCAGGAAAAGTGGCTTCGGTAGAACAGCCGGAAAAAATCCCGGAAACCCGGATCACTATCAGCGACGGAGCCCTCATCCCTGACAAGGGTGAGGGCTCTCTGCTGAGCGCCTGGCGAATCAGCTTTTTCGGTGCTCTGGGTCTGCTGGTGTTGCTGCCGGTCCTTTCGCCGCAACCGTACCGGGAAATCATACGCTACCTTCCCGACGGCATTCTCCGGACGTTCCAGGTGACGCTGATATCGATCTTCTTTGCCCTGGTGATCGGGCTCTTTACCGGTCTCGGTCGCATCTCACGGAACATTTTCATCAACCGCCTCGCCACGGTGTACGTGGAGGTTATCCGGGGAATACCGCTCCTGGTGCAGTTGTTCTATATCTACTTCGCTCTGGGACGGTTCCTGAGCCTCGACCGGATGGTGGCGGCGATTCTGGCGATGTCGATCTGCTACGGCGCGTACATGGGAGAAATCTTCCGCGCGGGTATCCAGTCGGTCCCCAAGGGTCAGATGGAGGCCGCCCTCGCGATCGGGATGAGCCGGCGTCAGGCGCTGCAACTGGTCATCCTGCCGCAGACGATGCGAATCATCCTGCCGCCTATCGGCAACGAGTTTATAGCGCTCCTGAAAGACTCGTCCCTGGTGTCGATAGTGGCCGTGAGCGACCTGCTCCGGCGCGGAAGGGAGTACGCGGCGACCACGTTTCTGTATTTTGAGGCGTACACGATGGTAGCGTTGATCTATCTCGTGTTTACCCTCTTCTTCTCCAAGCTCGTCGCGATTATGGAAGACAGGTTGCACAACCATGGCAGATAGCAGAATCAGAATAGAAAACCTCACCAAGACGTTCGGTACCGTCGAAGCGGTACGAAACGCCTCGCTCACGGTGAATGCCGGCGACGTGGTGCTGATCATCGGACCCTCGGGAAGCGGCAAGAGCACGCTCCTGCGGTGCGTTAACCGCCTGGAGACCGCCACCTCCGGCGAGATCTGGGTCGATGGTGACCGCGTCACGGATCCTAACGGAAATATCCGCCAGATCCGGGAAGAGGTGGGGATGGTGTTCCAGAACTTCAACCTCTTTCCGCACCTTACCGCGCTGGACAACATCGCTTTGGGACCGCGTAAGGTAAAAGGTCTGCCCCGGGAGGAGTGTAACGAACGGGCGCGCTCGCTCCTTGCCCGGGTCGGGCTCGCGGACAAGGAACAGAGCTACCCGGACCAGCTCTCGGGAGGACAACAGCAGCGGGTAGCGATCGCCCGGGCGCTCGCGATGGAGCCCAAGGTGATGCTCTTTGACGAGCCCACCAGCGCGCTCGACCCGGAGATGATAAAGGAGGTCCTGGACGTGATGTTGCAGCTCGCCCGTGAGGGAATGACGATGCTCGTGGTATCCCACGAGATGGGCTTTGCGCGCGCCGCAGCGGACAGGGTCGTCTTCATGGACAACGGCGAGATAATCGAGATGGGGCCACCCTCTCAGGTATTCGACGATCCCCGGGAAGAACGTACGCGGCGGTTCCTGGACCACATCCTCTGACCCCGATAATTCGGTCCCGTTCGTGCCGGTTCGGGTCTCCTCCGGACTCCGTAAACAATTTTAGCAGCAGACGGCTAATCCTGCCGTAAGAAAGTGCCGATAGACGGAGCAGGACGCAGGATGTTTGCATGTCCTGACAGTTTTAAATAGAGTAAAGGCTATGGCAGTCGATTTCAGAACGAACAAAAAAATTATGCGGGCGTTTCCGAAAGTGGAACTGCATCGACACCTGGAGGGGACGTTCGCTCTGCCGACGCTGCATCGGATCGCCCTGGCCAACAAACTCCCCTACAGCAGCGACTTCGAGGAGTTCAAGAAAGCCGTTCAGTTTCCCCGGGACTCTGAACCGGATTTCCTCACGTTTCTATCGAAGTTCAAGAACGACTGGTATCGTTCGCACCAGGACGTACACGATATCGTTCGGGACTCCGTACTGGACTTTGTTTCCGACGGTATTTTCTTTATAGAGCTGCGGTTCTCCCCGGAGCACTTTGCGCTCCATAACAACTTTGACCGGATGGAGATCGCCAATATCGTTATGGACGCGTCCAACCAGGCTGCCGAGGATGCGGGAGTACTGATCCGGTACCTGATCACTTTCAACCGGGCCAAACAGGACCAGTACGAGATGATCAACCTCTACCACGCACTGCGGGATCTGAAACGGCCGGAGATCGTGGGAATCGACCTGGCCGGTGACGAGACGCAGTTTCCCCCGCAGCAGTTCACGGAGTTTTTCAAGGTCGTCCGGGATGACGGCGTGTACGGCACAACGATCCATGCCGGCGAGGTTACTCCGGCGCACCAGGTCTGGGACTCCATCAATCTGCTCCACGCGCAGCGTATCGGCCACGGCACATCCGCGATCGACGACGCGGAACTCCAGCAACGCCTCATCGATGAAGGAGTCGTTCTGGAGCAGTGCATCACCTCGAACTACCAGACCGGCTCCTGGGCGGACGAGAAGAACCACCCCCTGGGGCGTCTCTTTCGCAGCGGCGTTCCGGTCACGATCAACTCCGACGATCCCACGATTCAGGATACGGATCTAACCGACGACTACATGAAGGCCTGCGACTACTTTGATCTTACCCTGGACGACCTGGTGGCGCTCAACATGGTCGCGATCGAGGGCGCTTTCCTCCCGGATACGGAAAAAACGGACCTGAAGAACCGGTACAACGCCGCGATCGCGGCGTTCCGGAAGAAGCACCGGATATAGACAGGGATTCTCGCCGCGATGCCGATGTTTCACGTGAAACATCGGTTTTTTGTTTTTGGTCGTGAGGTGGCGTTCCTGTCCGCGTCGTGGCGTTCCTGTCCGCGTCGTGACGTTCCTGTCCGCGTCGTGACGTTCCTGTCCGCGTCGTGGCGCTCCTGTCCGCGTCGTGGCGCTCCTGTCCGCGTCGTGGCGATACGCACCCGATCATCCGATAGGGTAAACCACCATGGTCACACCGGAAAGAGTATGAGTGTTCCACGTGAAACATCCCGAAGTGCCGCGGAAACAGAGTCCTCCGCGCCTTCCTCAAGTGCCACCTGGATCATAACCTGTTCGAGAAACGCTTCGTGTTGGATCTCCGCCCCGGCGTCGGACAGAACGGTCCGTACTGCCTGGTGCAACTCGTAGGGACAGGTGAGTTTGTACTCGCGGAACAGTCGGTAGGGAACGCGTCGGACGAGAGCCAGGCCCGCTCGGGCGGCGTCTCCGTATGCCCGTACGAGCCCGCCGGTGCCGAGTTTTGTTCCTCCGAAGTACCTCACGACGGTCACCAGGGTGTTGGTCAGTCCGCTGCCTTTCAGGATTTCCATAACCGGGCGACCGGCCGTTCCCTTCGGCTCTCCGTCGTCACTCATCCCGGAGACTTCACTCCGGGGATCGCCCGTGATGAACGCGTAGACCACGTGAGAAGCATCCGCGTACTCTCCGCGACGGCGACTGATCTCCGCCTCCGCCTCTGCGCGATTTGCTAGTGGTACTATGTGGGTTATAAAGCGTGACCGGCGCACTTCGATCTCGGTACGGATCGGTTCCGCCGGTGTATCCATCGGTCGACCCGGGATCAGTCCCGGGTTTCTCCGTCTTCGGTGCCGTTAGTGGGCCCGGCGC
>SLRR01000066.1 GCA_007130865.1 Spirochaeta sp.
ATAACCCGTCACATTTACATAGTGGTCGGGTACGGTTATCGTTTAACTATGACAGTACGGTACGTTTACTGGCAAGAAAGAGACCAATGGCTTGGGTACCTTGAAGAGTTTCCCGACTATTGGACTCAAGGGGAAACGGTCGAAGATCTGAAAGAGCATTTACGAGATCTTTTTGAGGATCTTTCCCAGGATCGGATCCCCGAGGTCCGTCCCACGGGATCTCGTTCAGAAACTTGAAGAGGCAGGGTGTGTGACGTTCCGCCGGCATGAGCGAAATACAACGATTCCAGAACGAGATTGAGCGCCTCAGGCAGGAAATAGAGAGCCTGCGACGTGAGAACGCGTATCTAAGAGGCGACCGCGTTGAGTCCGATCAAACAGATGCATCGTTGACCCCGGACTCGATACCCTGTTCCTTACATTTCCCGTGAGCTGGAAAGGAATCGTGCAACAGTACGCTGATTTCCCGGGGTCGAATGCTACGCGAAGGACACCATCAAGACCCTTACCCGTTGAACAGGTCTTCGTCCGGTAGTAGTCTATTACACGGGAGGTGTTGGTGCCGACAATATATCCCCCGCCGATCTTCCTTTATCCGCAGAACGTTGTTGGACCATTTCGATGAGTTTCTGGATGCATGGAAGGATATTCAAGGAGAATAATGTCATGATCGAGACGAAGCATCGAGTCAGAATAGTGTCCGTCGATGATAATAAACTGACGCTCGAGATTGACGGGAAAATCGTATCTGCCGAATGGAAAGAACTCTCGGCGCGACTTGCTGAGGCGCCCCGGGTAGCTCGCGAGTCGATCGTGGTCAGCGCCGCGGGTTACGGGCTCCACTGGCCTCTGGTAGACGAAGATTTGTCGATCGACGGAATCCTCAGAGATTTCGCGTAGCTCGGTTTTGCCACGGCTGTATAACAGGAACGATTCGACGCCTTCGCCGGGAACATTATATGACACCAGGGTCTTGACCCGGATATACATCGTGTTTACCATTTCAATATGACGAAGAAGCTGGTCCGACACGGTAATAGTGCCGCTCTCATTCTGGATAAGCCGATCCTCGATCTGCTGAATGTGACGATGGACACGCCTCTGGAGATCACGACGGACGGGAGGAACATCGTGATTTCACCGGTTTCCACGATTGCAGAATCCGAATTCACCGCGTCTCTCGACAGGATCAACAGACGCTTCTCTCAAACGCTGCAAAAACTCGGCGAATAACGAATGGAATCGACACCACGATTTCTCACTCTATCGGAAGTACTTACCATCCTTCGCGACCAGATCACTCGATACGGGGGCGAGTTCGGCGTCCGTGATCTCGGATTGCTCAGCTCGGCTATCGCCGTACCGCAAGCTGCGTTCGGAGGCGAAACGCTTCACGCGGACGTGTATGAAATGGCGGCCGCATACGCGTTTCATATCTGCCAGAACCACCCTTTCCTGGACGGAAACAAGCGGGTGGCGCTTGCTTCCGCATTGGTATTTCTCGATCTGAACGGGATCACGATCTCTGATCCCGAAGGGACGCTATACGTGATGATGATGGCTGTCGCACAAAGCAATCTCGGTAAACCGGAAATCGCCGCTGCGTTTCGCAGGCTTTCGGAATAATCGGAACGCTTGTTCGACAGTTCGGAATCATCTCGTCTGCAATATCATCGATGCGCGATAACGGAATCTGGCTAAGCGAGCAGTTGGAGCGGCAGGCGATCAAACTCGCGGAAGGGTAGAGCCGGGACGCGGCGGGAAATCAATTCCTGGGAAACCGCGTACGCAGAGGACGGTACGCTAATCTCCAACAGTATCGTCACGAACTACGATCCCACCTCCGTCACGCCGGCAAGGAGGATGTGCGCGTCTACGATTACGCCGATGTAATGAAGACTGTGCTTTTGATAACCTGCATCGAAACCGGTAGAATGACGGTATGGACAGGTCGCTGACACGGATGAGCCGTTTGTCCGATGCTCCCATCGCAGAGACAGTACCCGGGACGCCCTCGTACCGCATCGGGCTGGATTGGCCGCTTACTCTCGAGGTGTGCTCATTAAGCACAAGACACGATGCTGAACGAAGATTACAAAGATCTGTTACTCGCCTTATCCGAAGAGAATGTTAAATACCTTATTGTAGGAGCATACGCACTGGCGGCTCACGGGTATCCGCGTGCAACAATGGATATCGATATCTGGGTCAAGCCGGATGGCGTAAACGCAGCTGCTCTCCTGCGTGCACTTGAGCGCTTCGGAACACCGCTGCAGAATCTGTCGCAACAGGACTTTGAACGAAGCGACACGGTTTTCCAGATCGGTGTCGCACCTCGGAGAATAGATATCTTAACCGGGGCTTCCGGCCTCGAATTCGACGCCACCTTCGATAACTCAATTGAAGTGCTGGAAGACTCCGGCTCGAGCCGTTAAGGTGGCGATTTTTTCGCCAGCCGTTCACCGGCAGACCGGGCTCAACGATGAATCGCTCGGCTATGTCGCAGTGAAGTCGGGAGTGAGGCGACAAGTATCGTCGCTGCGAGATTCCGGGGTAGCAGCAGGTCATCCCGACAGGATCGAGTGTCTGCGGTAGCGACGGTTCAGACCTTCGCGTCTTCCAGTAGTCTGGATCCCGGTGGAGATGCATCACCGCCACGAACGCGTGCCTGCGGGGGAAGGGACAGTGCCTCGGTAACAATCTTCGCTGCCGACATGCTCATACCCCGGGATTACAACCCGGGAACCGCCGGGTCAATCAGCCCCGTGGTGAGGGCGTATGGATAACGGTGGGTTCAGATCTGGAGGCGGGCGTAACTGGGGTAGTGTCAGGTGATCGCTCCGCGCTGCTACAATAGAACGATACCCGGTGTATACCGGGTCAGTCGTCAGTCGGTTCCGGGTAGGATTCTTCAGTGAGGCGGGTCAGCTCGTTGATTCTGTCGCGCAAGTCGGCAGCTCGTTTTGAATCCTCTTCCAGCTTCTGCCGGTCTGCGGCGAGGGTCGTGCGGAGTTGGTCGTATTCTGCCGTTAGCTCCGCCAGTTGGGCCTGGATCGATGTGTTCTTCATGTTATTTCCTCCCTCTTTACATGAGGATCTACCTGTACAAGTTGCTGTGCCGACAGCGCGGGGTCAAGTGCACTCGGTCATGCCGGCAGGCCGATACGAGCACGGGGCCGCTGTGTGAGCGCCCGAGTTGTCGATCGCGCTGCCGCTCGAGTTCCGCGCCGTCCCCCTGCCGCAAACTCTCCCGAAGCCGCCCCCTGCTGCCGCCCGCGTTCCGCGGCGCCCCCCGCCGCCGCCAACTCTCCCGAAGCCGCTCCCTGCTGACGCCCGCGCTGCCGCCCGCCGCCGCCCCCCGCCCACTATCCTGAGCAAAAATGACATAAATATTGACACCTGGAGTATCCGGGGCGACAATAAAAAGAGGCATTCTGCAACCAACGATTTAAAATATACTGGTAAAAG
>SLRR01000154.1 GCA_007130865.1 Spirochaeta sp.
CCGACGGCGATAATCTCTGCTTTCAAGAACTTGTGCCTCCCATTGTGATGCATGCTATACGAGGCGCGAGGCTCCGACAAGATCGGTCGCGCCACGCTGCCGGCTGTGGTACAATCGGTTTGAACCTACCATTGCTATTTACGAGGGTGTCCATGTCCGGAAAGAAACGCGTCATTTTTGTTGGCCTGATCGCTGTCGTGCTTGTGGCGGGGGCGGCGGCGGTTCGTATGGTAGTGATGCAGAACCGATTGAACCGGGGTTACGCCGAGGTTTCCCCGATCGAACTGGAGTCGTTGCGGGACGGTACGTACCGGGGATCGTTCAGCGACTTCATGGTCATGGTTGACCTGGAAGTAGACGTTCGGGACGGGGCGATCCGGGAGATCCGCATCATCCGCCAGGAGAGCGGCCCCAACCACGACGCCGCGGAAACGGTCGACCGGATCGTCCACGACCAGACACCGCTGGTGGATATGGTTTCCGGCGCCACGGGATCAAGCAAGGCGATCATAATCGCGGTCCACCGCGCGCTGACCGGCGCCGGGGACTGAGTAGTTTCTAATAACGCAGCCATAAACCCTCGAGGCCGTTCTCGTCGACGGTCTACCGGCGAGCTTCCGCGGGAGGTCGCCCGCACGTTCATTTTTCCCCCGACTCCTCCCGGTGCTGCCCGATCTCTTCACGCTCGAGTTCCGAGAGCAGCGTGACGATCCTGTGCTTTCGGGTCATCGCCTCCTGCCGCCTGTGGGTATGGGAGATGTCCTTCACCAGCGCGAAGGAGATGAACAGAAGCAGTGCCGCAAGCGGCAGCCCGGCGGTAATCACCGCGGTCTGGAGCGCGAAGAGCGCGGTTTCGCCGCCGATCACCAGGAGCGTCGCCGCGAGCATCCCTTCCAGTATAGCCCAGAACGCGCGTTGGTGCCGGGGCGAGTTGATCACGCCGCCGGAGGTGAGTTTGTCCACCACGAGAGACCCCGAGTCGGAGGAGGTGATGAAGTAGGAGATCACCAGGGCGGTGATAACGATATACAGCAGCATCCGCACGACCCCGGGGACGATCGCTATCTGGAGCAGATCCACCATTTCAAAGAGCGCGATCGGGTAGTTGTCCTGAACGGTTTCAAAGAGTGCGCCCCCGGCGATACCGTCCAGCCGGATTGCGGTTCCGCCGAATACCGATAACCAGAAAAACGAGACAAGCGACGGCAGGAGCAGGACCCCCACGATGAACTCGCGGATCGTCCGTCCCCGGGAGATTCGGGCGATGAACATCCCCACAAACGGGGACCAGGAGATCCACCATGCGAGATAGAATACCGTCCAGTCTCCCTGCCAGTCACCGTTTCCGTTCAACGAGAGAAACGTGGAATGCTCGATCAGTCCCCCGAAGTACAGGCCCACCGACTGGATGAAAATCCGGAGGATGTACAGGGTCGGTCCCAACAGAAAAATAAGCAGCATGAATACCAGGGAGAGCTTGATGTTAATCTCCGAGAGAAATCGCACCCCCTTGTTGATGCCGGCCATGACGGACACCACCGCGAGCAGCGTCACGCCGGTAATGATCCCCACCTGCATACCCGTACCGGTTCCGGTGCCGAACATGAAGTCCAGCCCGCTGTTGATCTGCATCGTACCCAGGCCCAGAGACGTGGCGAGGCCGAACATCGTGGCCAGTACTGCAAACGTATCCACCGCGTCTCCCAGGACGCCGTAGATCCTGTCGCCGAAGAAGGGATAAAAGAGCGAACGGAAGGAGAGCGGCAGCTTTCGGTTGAACGCGAAGTACGCCAGCCCCAACGCCACCAGCGCGTACGTTCCCCAGGGGTGGAGTCCCCAGTGCAGAAACGTAGCAGCCATCGCGGTAACCGCGGAATCGGACCCGCCAAAGATGGGGGGCGCCTCGGAGAAGTGCGTCAGCGGCTCTCCCACCGCCCAGAACATCAGCCCGATACCCATTCCCGCGGAGATCAGCATCGAATACCACGCAAAGTCCGAGAATTCCGGTTTGCTCTCGAGCCCGCCGATCCGGACTCGGCCGAGTCGCGACACCGCCAGACCGATGCACACGATGATGAACACGTTGCTGCTCAGGATGAAGATCCAGTCAAAGTTGCTGATCACCACGTCGTTGATGGTCTGCAGCAGCGCGTTCACCTGCTCCAGCCGTACGAGGGCATACACGGAAAAAACCACGATTACCAGGGCGCTCGCCACGGACACCACGGGGTTCATGTTCAGGCCGAATCCGGTGAAATTGCGTTTGGGTGTATTCATTCCTTCCAAACTACCGCCCGACACCGGAGGTTGGCAACCGGCGTATATAGGGGGTTTTAAACACGGGTCGAGAAAGTTGTTGTGATCGACGCGATTTTTATTGACATCAAGTGATAAAAAAAGTATTCTCGGCCCATCCCAATAACAGTCCGTACAGGACCAGCGAACTCACGGGGATCCCGGTCTGTTAATAACAGACCGAGGCGGAGATTCGTAAAACGAGTAAAGGAGCATATTGTATGCGACGAGTATCTATTGGTTTGTTGGCGATGGTTCTTATGGTGGCCGTGCTACCCATGGCATTCGCGGGAGGAGCAGCGGAGGACGTACGAGACGTTTCTCCGGATGCGTTTTACAGCTCCAGCGATACGATCGAGATGATCATTTCCTGGTCGGCCGGTGGTGGTACGGATACGATCGGGCGTCTCATCGCTCCGTATCTTTCTCGGCACATCTCCGGACAACCCAACGTACAGGTTGTGAACGTGACCGGTGGTGGTGGTATCGAGGGACACAACGAGTTCGCCCTGCGCCGACGCGCGGACGGTTCCAATATGCTTTTCAGTGCAGGGTCGTCCCAGATGGCGTACCTCCTCA
This sequence comes from Spirochaeta sp., assembly GCA_007130865.1. Classification (GTDB taxonomy): domain Bacteria; phylum Spirochaetota; class Spirochaetia; order DSM-27196; family Alkalispirochaetaceae; genus Alkalispirochaeta. The sequence continues at coordinate 2,875 of SLRR01000154.1, forward strand.
ATGAGCCGGGAATTCGTTTCGATTTCGCGGACATGCAGCCGGCTTTCGGTGTACCCGCCGGTGCGGTCATTTATGCCAACCCCAACGCGGGCGTCACCTCCGTTCAGGATCTGCTCAATCCCTCCGAGCCGCTTCGGTTTGGATCGATCGGCGTAGCTTCCACGGACGCGATCGTGCTTCTGGCGTTCGATGTTCTGGACCTGGACGTTCAGACGATCTTCGGGTACGAGGGCAGCGGCGCGATCCGGATAGCCTTCGAGCAGGGTGAAGTGAATATCAACCGCGACGGTACGATTGGTTATCTCGGTAACGTTCTTCCCCTGGTGGACGAGGGTCATGCAGTGCCGCTCTTTACGTTCGGTCAGGTTCGCGACGGTGAAGTTGTGCGGGATCCCGCTTTTCCGGAACTGCCCACGATTGCAGAGGTTCACGAAGAGCTTCATGGAACGCCCCCGTCCGGACACAGCTGGGAGATGTTCAAAGCGGTAAGCCAGGCGCTCTTTACACTGGAGAAGGTGATGTGGTTCCAGAAGGATGCCCCCGAGTCGGCCATGCTCGCCGTACGCGACGCGGCGGTGCGTGTATCG
>SLRR01000179.1 GCA_007130865.1 Spirochaeta sp.
GCGATCTCCCACCCGAATCCCTGGGCGGCTCCGGTCACGAGGGCAACACGCCCGGTGAGTGATTCCGCCAGGTCCGTTGGCGTCAGATCTCCCGGTTGCGGTTCCCCGGGGTCGAGATCGGCACCTGATGACATGACCTCTTCCCGCGAAAGAGTTGGTAGTACCGCGTGTCCCGAGTCTGCAACGATCCACTGTGCGCCGGAAGGGAGAATGATCCGATCCGGACAATTTCCTTCGGTGCATCGGTTCACGAATTGCGTTGCGACATGGTCGGGCGTCAGCGGTGCGCGCAGTTTCAATTGGCGATCTGAGGAGCGGTCGAACGCGTCCGGCGTAACACTGGTGTCAAGACGCATACACGGTCCGGGACCGCACCGCACGGACACGGCATGCGGTTTCCGTTGTACCGTCGCCGCAACGCCGCGCAGGACCGGACCGGTTTGCACGTCCGTGAGTTCCGGGGACTCGGGATACTTCTCGCTCATTAATTCCTCTCCTTTATCGGGTTAATAATAATAGTATCGCAATATATACACAAGTATAAGCAAAGCATTAACGAACTAAAAAGAAAGTAAAAGACACTCCGAAAAGGGCTTGACGCTTTTTTCTTCGGATATAAATTTATGAGCGCAGGGTATGCGGTATGAAACGGAATCCCTATCGTATACTGGGTGTCTCCCGGGACGCGGATGACGAAGACATCAGACGGGCGTATCGGCGGCTGGTGAAACAGGAACACCCCGATGCCGGGGCCGGTAACGCCGGGAGCAATGAGGAACGGTTCCGCCGCCTGAACGAAGCGTACGAGACGATTCGAACCGAAAACCGTCGGAAGACGTACGAACGCGAACGCCTCCGTGATCGGACCGGCTCCCGTTCGGCGACGGATGTATCACCTTTTTCCGGCGAGAGCCGGGTGTTCCGAAGCGGAAATGCGCGAACTGGTAGACCTGCGGCCGCTCGTGGATCTAACTGCGGTCTGGACGAACGATGGAACGTTCTGTTTGATTCCCTTTTTTCCGGTGGGCGCTTCGGTAACGTGCCGTCCTGGCCGAATATGTTGCGCGCGGGGGCGTTATTTTTCCGCCGGGGGTCCTCAGACGTGCGGCGATTCGACGCAGAGGTGGTGCTCAACGCACTGGAAGCAGCTTCGGGCGTGTCGTTGCAGGTGAACTTTCCCGACGAGCAGCGGACGATCGCCGTACCTGCCGGTGTCGAATCCGGAACCCGATTGACCTACAGGGAGAGAGTCGGTCCGGAGCTGACGGTACTGCTCGACCTCACGATCTATGTACAATGACAGCGACGCGACGGTAAGAACCGCCGTTCTCGAACCGCTCATAATACCTGGATCATACCAACCGTTCCTTGTGTTCGACCGGTTCGTGATCTACACTGCATTGGTCGCCGCGGTAACGACAACGAACACGAAGTGCCATGGAACAGGAACGGTGAAACAAGCGGATAGCGACCAGGCGTTTACTACTCACGAACGGGCGAGCGAAGCGCGGGTACTGCGGCTCACGTTTGCCGGTCATGGAATGGTACACCTCCTGGAGGGGGTGATTCCTCCGCTCATCCCGCTGCTTATGCTCCAGTTTGGTACAAACTATTTTCGTATCGGCCTTGTTGCCACGGTATTCACCTACCTGTTCGGCCTGGGCGCGCTTCCCTCGGGAGTCGCCGTTGACTATATCGGAGCACGGCGACTGCTGTCGATCTTCTTCGTATCGGCGGGACTGCTCTCGGTACTGGTAATATTCGTTGACTCGTATCCCGGTTATCTCGTGATCATGGCGCTGGTGGGAATTGCGGCGAGTCTGTACCATCCCGCGGGGCTGACGTTCATCAGCCAGGAAGCTTGCGAACGCGGTCGCGCGTTCGGGATTCACGGGATCGGCGGCAGTCTCGGTATTGCTCTCGCCCCGGTTCTTGCGGCGTTTCTCGGGTCGCAGTTCGGCTGGCGTACGCCGCACGTTGTATTCGGAGTCTTCAGTATCATGCTCGGGATCTGGTCTCTGAACCACGGGACGGTATCTTCGTCGTCCCGGCACGCGTCGAGAAAACCGAAGGAAAAACATAAGCCACGCTCGCGCGAAACGGTTCTGATGCTGGGGTTGATGTACGCATCCTTCGCCGTTCTCGGGCTGGCATACCGCGGTATGACTACCTTTCTGCCTGCGTATATGGCCCAGGAGGTACGACTGGGCGGAGCGCTGGTGAATCCTGTAATCGTCGGCGGGACAGTGGCGACGATTGCCCTGGTTTCCGGAATGCTGGGTCAGTACGCCGGAGGGCTGATCGCGGACCGGGTGAGGCCGGAAGTCTATTACGCCGGTGCTACCGCGGTGGCGGGGGTTCTGGCGCTTGCTATGTCGTTCTTCAGCGGGTTGCTGCTGGTGGTTGTCGCGATCGCACAGGCGTTCTGCGCGTTCGCTGCCCAGCCCGTGCAGAATCTCCTTGTCTCCAAGTATCTGAGCCGGAACAAGCAGGGTCTGGCCTTCGGGTTCAAGTACCTCATGATTTTTGGTATAGGTTCACTGTCGGCGACGCTGTCCGGTTTTCTGGCGGACCGGTTCGGGCTTGCCTCGGTGTTTGCCGCAATGAGCTTGTTTTATTTTTCAGGCGCGGTAATGGGGATCTCTCTCTGGAAAGTAGGGAACAGGCAGGTCGATACGCCGGGCGATACGTCGACCGATACGCCGGGCAATACCGAACCGTAATTGTAGCGATGACGGTCGAATCCGCACGGCTCTTTTCATCGTAGTCCTTATTAAACAGCATCCGCCACGACGCGCCGAAAACGTCTTGATTTTGCTTCTTTCCTACATCGTGGTGGCGTATTCTCAACGTGAAGTGACTACGTCCCTTCACGTTGAGAATAACTGACGTGTTTCCCGGTTGTTTCGTAATCCTCGTCACGTTCAACGCGATCCGCGAATAATTCAGGGTGCTTTTTAGAAAATAAAACTTTACAGCAAGCCGATTCGGGCTTACGATCAACCTTATCGATATGCGATATTCGATAATCGATAATCGCGGTGGCCAGCAGAAACCCGGGGCGAAAAATATCTCTCGCCCAGGGGTACACTTGTGAGGAGGTGGAGAAAGATGGAAAAAAGAGTCGATGGACAGGAACAACCTTTTATACCGGCGGGTATGTTCCGAATTCGGTTGCCGTTCGTGCATTACCGGTTTTCGTGGCCGGACGCACTGATCGGTCTGTTTGTTTCGTTTATCTATTTTATCCCGGTTTCGTTGTATCAGAGCTTGTTTGATCTGCCGCTGGAGCAGGCCTGGGCGCTGATCCACTTCAGCTTGTGGCTGCTGCTTCTGCATAACCACTTCGGTGATTACGCGATGGGCGGATGGATAACTGCGTCGCTGCCGCTGATCATGGGATATCTCGGAGGGCTGCCCGAGGGCGTCGACCGAATACACGGCCTGATGTCGATCCACTTCTGGCTCGCGGTGTTCATGCTCGGGCTCGGTGTTACCGGACTTGCGAAGAAAGCGGTGGAGTACATGCCGCAGACGCTCAAAGCGGGAATTCTGCTGGGCGCCGGTATGGCTGCGTTCTGGACGCTCTTCAGCCCGATGTCGACCGCCAGCCAGACCGTACAGAATTTCCCCATGGGTATCGGTGTAGCCGGCGCTCTTACGATCACGTTGATCTGGTCCTATCCGTTGCTCGTCAGGCGTAAAACGCAACCGTTCCTTAACCGGATCGCGATGTTCGGCCTGCCCCTTGGTTTTGCTCTGGGAGGAGTTCTGGGCACGGTGTTTGGCGAGATTCCCGCACCGCAGATTCGCTCGTTCTTCGTTCCCGCAGACTGGAGCTTCCTGCAGACCTTTTCGATCTTCGGAGTCGGTTTTCCGCCGGCTTCCATCCTGCTCGGTGTCTTCCCGTTGTCGCTGCTGATCTACGTCATCGCCTACGGTGACTTCGTGTTCATCGAGACGATGGTGGTGGCAAACAACAAGCGGCGACCCGACGAGAAGGTCGACATCAACAACTCCCGGGCTCATATCATCGTCGGTATCCGGAACGTTGCGCATATGCTCTTTGGTCCGCACCCGATCCTGGCGGGGCCGGCGTTTACCGCGTATTCCGCGATTCATATTCTTCGCTGGGGGCAGGGTAAGGACCAGGTGGATTCGATCTACGACGCGACCGCGTCGTCGACGCTCTTTCTCATACTCGGTGCGTATCTGGGGCCGGTAGTCTTCGGCGCTGCTCAGATGACGGGCATAGCCCTGGGACTCGCGCTGGTATGTCAGGGATTCGTCTGTGCCTACGTGGGTATGAGGATGGTCAAGTACACCCAGCAGGCGGGGATCGCCCTGCTGATGGGAATGGTCATCGCCACTCGTGGGGCGGCCTGGGGACTCGGCGTCGGTATCGTACTCTACTTCCTGATGGAGTTCCGCTCGAAGAAGTCGGAACGACTGGAAGAGATCGAACCGGAACTTCTCATGGAACCGGAAGAGAGCAAAGACGTGGAGAGTGCCGCGCAGGCGCGCACCTGATCCCAGGTACGACTCTATCCGACCCCACGCACCAGCGGCCGGCGCGGCTACCGCCGGCCGCTGGTGCGGCAAGGCAACTACAAGACGACGGCGGGTCGAGGTAACGTCCCGCCGCTCTGTCGTTCGTGCTGTGTTCCGGATTGCCCAGACGATTACACTCCGGTACAATCATCACCCGAAGACTACTTTCAAACAGGTCTTTCCTAAAACCACGCCGGGGAGGCGACACTACGATGGAATCTGGTGTAGTACAACTACTGACCCCCTATCTGGAAAAAAACGAGCGCATCCAGGACACCCTGATCCTGAAAAAAGCCACCTGCTGCTTCACCGATCGTCGTCTCTTTGTGGTACGGAGAAAACAATTCGGATTCAAGCGGTACTTCGTCGATGTGTTTTATCGCGACATCACGGGGGGTGAGTTTTTCCGGACCTTCAACACGCTCTTCTTCCTTTATGGTGTCCTCCTGCTGCTGACGGCTCTTTCACAACAGGCAGGGACCTATATTGCCGTAGGTTTGGCGGCGGCAACGTTCATCGTTGTGTTTCTCTTCAAGATTCACGGTGTACAGTTGCTCCACAAGGACAGCAATCCTACCCGACGCGTGGAAATTCTCGGGACACGGAGAGAGTTGGAGAAAGCCGTCGTGCTGTTGAGGAAGTACGATATCAACGTGTAGCACCTTTCCGGCCATCGGCGGCGCGGTGACGCTTGTACCATTCCGACAGAGCCGCCGCGGAGGTTCTTGCCTGTTGACAGTCCCACTTATTCGGTTGATAATCGATTATCGATAAGTAGAAGCGGGGTGCGCGGCCGGTTGTCCCGGTAGAACAGGCATCGCCTTGAGACAAGTAATTCCGAAGGAGAACGATTATGCAGCAAGTAACCAAGAACGTTTTTGCGGAGACGAAGATCCGCGGATGCAATCCCGGGTACGTCATTACCAGTGACGGCGTGGTGGTGATCGATACGCCTCAGCTGCCCACTCACGCGGTGAAGATGCGCGAAGAAGCGGAGAAACACGGTCCGATCCGTTACCTGATCAATACCGAGTACCATATCGATCATATCTTCGGTAACTACTACTTCAAGTCGGCGGAGCACGTGATCGCTCACCAGGTGACGGCGGACAACTTCATGACCGTCTCGCCGGAGATTAACCCCTTTGCGTACGCGAAAGAAGCGATGCCCACGGATGATCCGGACGGTATCTCGATCTTCCCGGACGAGAAGACTTACTTTGAAGATCCCAACCGACCGGATATAGTTATCACCGGTGATACGACATTGAAGGTGGGAGAGCATACCTTTGAACTGCTTTTTACCCCCGGGCATACACCGGGTGAGCTTGCTGTCTATATCCCGGAGGAGCGCGTTGTCTTTGCCTCCGACACCGTTTTTAACGGGTGCCAGACATGGCTGTACGTCTCGAATATCGAGCAGTGGATAGAGTCGCTGGAACGCCTCATGGGGTTGGACGCAGACGTCGTGATCCCCGGTCATGGCGAGTTGTGTGGAAAAGAGCAGCTTTACGTGCAGCGAGCCTTCCTGATGGAATGGAAAACTGCCCTTGCAGTAGGTGTGGCTAAAGGATGGTCGAAGGAAGAGTGCCTCGCAATGGCGAAGAAGGAGTTCGGCAGCCGCTTCAATGTCGATATCGGGCAGGAATACATGCTGGACCACGTCATCGAAAACAACGTGAACGCGCTGTACAAGCGGATGACCGCCGCAATGGCTTAGTGACGGGGAGTATTACGGCAGTTTCAAACCGGCGTACGTTGTACCGTGCGCCGGTTTTTTTGGTGGAACGTCCGTAAGAGCGGAACGTATAAAAACATTGACACCCCCCACTCTCAATGGTATTCTGACTAATCGATTATCGATAATAAGGACGGCAAATGAAAATCATACATGAATCCGATGTCGAGGAGCAGCGCATTCCCGGCCGGTACATCCGCTGGATCGCGGACGAGAAGACGCTGCAGCCGCAATACCTGTCCAGTTGTGTGATCCGGGTGCTACCCGGTGAAACGGTTCAGCCCGCTCATTCTCATCCGGAAGGAGAAGAGTTGATCTACATCGTCTCCGGTGAGGGCGAAGCCTGGGTGGAGGGTGAGATCAAGCCGATGACGGAGGGTACGGCTGTGCTGTTTGAAAAGGGACACGTCCACCAAATCCGTAATACGGGAACGGTGGAGATGAAGGTTGCCTGTTTCTTCGCTCCGCCGACGGGACTGGACAACTACCGCATGTACGAGGGGGTCCCTTTTGAACGGAACGACTCGTTCCGGAGGGAGGACTACGAATGAGCAGAAATCCGATCAAGGGGTTTTCGATTGATCCGGACGAGATCAGGTATATCGGCTCGGACCTGCAGAGACCGGAGTGCATCCTCGCGGAACCGAACGGTACGTTGTGGTCCGCCGACGCTCGCGGTGGGGTCATGCGGATCGCGGCGGACGGTGCACAGGAGATCATAACGCAAAAGCTCTCGGAGGATTTTACCGTAAGCGCCGACGAGGTCTCGCGATTTACCGCCGGGACGTTGCCCAACGGGCTGGCGTTCGCGCGGAACGGCGATATTCTCATATCCAACTTCGGTACCGACCGTCTGGAGAGGATGAAACGGACCGGGGAGACGGAGGTCCTCTTCGACACGATCGACGGGACGCCGATCGGCAAGGTCAACTTCGTCCTGCGGGACTCCAAAGATCGTCTCTGGATCACGATCACTACAAAGGTAAAGAACTGGATAGACGCGCTCGTGCCCGACCTGGACGACGGGTATATCGCGCGGTACGACGAAGGGGGAATCCATATCGTAGCGGATGGATTGCACTTCACCAACGAGGTCCGCATGGATCGCAACGAGGAATTCCTCTACGTGGTTCAAACAACCGGTGGGAACGTACTTCGTTACCGGGTGGATGAGAACGGAGACCTGCATAACCGGGAAGTTTTTGGGCCTTCCCGCCTGGGGCCGGGAGCGTTTCCCGACGGGATCGCTTTTGACAGCTACGGTAATCTCTGGGGGACGATGGTCTATTCCGACAAGCTCTGGGTCATCACGCCGGACGGTGAACACATCACCCTGCTCGATGAAGGCGACCCGGACCTGGTGCGGGAATTGGATGAAGCGTTTTTCAACAAATCCGTCACGCCGGAACTGCTCTTCAGGACCGGTCGAGGCATCGCCCCGTGGATGGCAAGCGTTACCTTCGGTGGGTCCGATCTCGGTACCGTCTATATCGGTTCACTGAAGGGGACGACTATTCCCTATTTCCGCTCCCCCGTAGCGGGATTACCGATGGTTCACTGGAACGAGGAGGAACAAAGATGATTCCGGATAAAATGAATGCTATACAATTGAGCGGTCCCGGCGATTTTTCTCTGGTCGAGGTGCCGGTCCCGAAGCCGGGTCCGTACGAGCTGCTCTGCCGGGTGGAGAGCGTCACTATCTGCGGGACAGATCCGCATATTATCAACGGTGATTTTCCGGGTTTCTGGCCACCGGGCTATCCCTTTATTCCCGGGCACGAGTGGGCGGGAACGGTGGTAACCGCCGATGAACGGGCGAGGCAGTTCGGTTACAGGGAAGGCGACCGGGTCTGTGGAATCAGCCACTCCGGATGCGGGTACTGTGACATGTGCCTCGCCGGTCGTTTCACGCTCTGCCGGAACTACGGCAACCATGAACTCAACCACCGCCAGTACGGGCACACGACGCGGGGTGCGTACGCGCAGTATATCAGCGCGACCGTCAAGAGCGTCGCTCACATTCCTGATTCAATGGATTTCGACGTGGGAGCGATGATGGATCCCTTGAGCATCGCATTACACATGGTACAGCGGTCCGGTCTCAAGGCAGGCGAAGACATACTGGTTAACGGCACCGGGCCGCAAGGTTTGTTCAGCATCCTGCTGGCTCGTGCCATGGGCGCGGGGAAGGTGATCGCTTCGGGAAGCGGGTTTCGCCTGGAGATCGCCGAGAAGCTCGGCGCTATACCGGTCAACTATCGCGATGAAGACGTTGTCGATCGTGTCCGTGAGCTTACCGGAGGCCAAGGTGTCCCGCGGGTCCTGGAATGCGCCGGAACGCCTGTCGGTGCACGAACCGCTTGCGACGCGGTGGCGAAGGGCGGACGGATCGCGATGGTGGGAATCCCTCCGGAGGGAGACGTTGTCCTCCCGGTGAAAAAGATCGTGCTTGAGGAAATCGACGTCGTCGGGTGCCGTGCCAATCCCAATACGCTGGAGCAGGCGATCCGTCTAGTCCAGGAGAACGGCGTGGATATGGCATTTTTCCTGACGCACCGGTTTCCGCTGGAAGAGTTTGAGAAAGCTCTGGATATATTTGTTAATAGAAGGGAAAAATCCCTTAAAATAGCGATAAAGCCAAATAATACGTAAAAGGAGATTTTAATGGGAATTCTAAGTGAAGAAATTCTGAGCGGAGATGCGGTACTGCGAGTTGATGTGGAGTCAGCGGGCGAGATGGAGCACGTGCTCGAGGACATGCATTTTATCAATTACCGGCTCGCGTCGGTGAGCGTTCGCAGCGAGGTGAAAAAAGCAAAGGCCGATGTAATCTGGGACCGGGCAGCATCCGAGAAGGGTATCCGGTACGTGAACGACCAGCTGTTGCTCACCGGCAACTGGGAGCAGGGCGAGCTGAACAAGATCATGGTCGCTATGATGGGTTCCCGAATGGACAGGGAAGGCATACACCCGTTCCACTCGTCGTCGGTACGGTTCAAGGATCGGACGATCCTCTTCCTGGGTGGCGAAAACAACCACGGCAAGAGCATGAGCCAGATCGAGGGGTGCCGGCGCGGCGGATTGCTGATCTCCACCGAGACGACCGTAACCGATGACGAGGGAATAGTAATCTCCGGGTCGAAGAACGTGTACGTCGGTCCTCGTGCAAAAGGTACGGAGCGGGCGGATCTTCCCAGCCAGGACGAAGGAGTACGCAAATTTTTTGACAAAGAACCGGAATACAAGCCGTTTGAAGAGAAAGCTCCGGTGGATCTCGTGATCATGCCCGGTATGGATGGTCACTTCGCCACACAGGTGATACCGATGAAAGAGTTTGAACGCGAGTATCAAACGTTCCACAGCGTGATGAACTATCTCGGTCTCAACCAGCTGCTTTCACCCGGTGGACTCGTGATGCCGATTATCGACTCCGATGAGCTGCGCGTGCGGCGTGGCGATTTCGTCAGGAGATTTGCCCAGGACAAACCGTACTACATGGTGCGGGCCAAGAACCCGGGGCTTCTCTGGGACGAGGTGGAGAACGTTCTCGCGAAGGAAGGATTGGTCTGACCGGTGGTATCGATAGATTTTTCTTGACAGATCGCCCCGGTGGGGCGATCATGGATTAAAATCGATTATCGATTATTAGAATCTACGGGAGGTAGCTATGGCGATTCATGATTCCAGCAAAGTGCTGGCAAAGTTTCACGGGGACGAGAAGTTCCCGGTGGAGTGGGAGAACGAAGACGAAAAGAAGCTATTCTGGTTTTACGACGACAACCACGTCCCCTTTCCGGTGTCGCCGATGTACTTCAGCCTCAACGGATGGTGGGGACCGACCTGTGAATACCTCTTTCAGAGGTTTGATGTTGATTCCGGTCAGCAGTGGCTCGGCAAGCGGATCAACGGGTACCTGTACACGGCGATCGTTCCCCGGGCGGAGAAGGACGCCGCGGAAGCCGGCAAGTATTACGGGTGGATCATGTCGACGTACGCCACCAACTTCACGGAATGGTGGGAAAACCGATACCTGCCGGAGATCCTCAGAAATTTTGAGTACATCGACAACTTTGACGCGGAAAACGCCACCCTGCAGGAACTGATGATCTACCTGGAAGAGGCGATCGATATCCAGGAACGACATTTTCGCTTGCACTGGATTCTCAACTGGGCGCAGTTTGCTGCGTCGATGGGATTTGTCGGTGTCGCCAAGCAGCTCGTCCCGGACGTGACGGAAGACACGCTGGGCAAGGTGAACGTGAGCCGCAAGGATCGCAACTGGGACAGCCTGAAGGGTTTGTGGGAACTCAAGGAAAAGGTTAAGGGAGACGCGGAGCTCAAGAAGATTTTCGAGAGTGCCACGAGCCCGGCCGACATTGAGCCCAAGCTGAAAGAATCCGCCAAGGGTAAAGAGTTTATCTCCGCGGTACGTAAGTACGCCGAGGAGTTCGGTTACAAGGCGATCTATACGCACGAGTACGTATTCCCGCTGTACGTTGAAGATCAGAAGCAGATCTACGACCAGATCGGAAACTACCTGGCGTCGGACTTTGATTACCACGCAGTCTATAACAAGTCGATCAAGGAACAGGACGAGGCGATCGCATGGCTTCGCGATAAGCTCAAGGACAAGAGCGCCGAAGAGAAGAAACAGTTCGAGGAAGCGCTGGACCTGCATCTGCGCATGTTCCCCCTCACTCCCGACCATCACTTCTACATGGACCAGGGAACGTTTGCACGGATGCGGCTGGTATTGTTGCGGGTCGCGCGAAAGATGGTAAAAGCGGGAATGCTGGACGATCCGGAAGATATCTTCATGCTCGAGCACGAGCAGCTTCGTCGGTACGTGGGTGATCCCGAGAACTATCCCGGACGGAAGTTGATCGCCGACGCGAAAGCCTCGATCGAGAAGGCCAAAAAGATCCAGCCCCGCGATTGGGTGGGAACGGTTACCGAATGGAATATGTACCAGGAACCGTACCACACCCTCTGGGGTTACCCGGAGAAGTTTGAGCGGGAGTCCGGCCCGGCGGCGGTGAAGGGCGAAGTGAAGGGTCTGGGTGCATCCCCCGGTGTTGTCGAGGGAACGGCCCGCGTCGTCAAGAGCCCGGCACAGTTTGACGAGGTCCAGAACGGCGAGATTATGGTCTGTATCATGACGAACCCCGCCTGGGTCGTCGTTTTCAGTAAGATCAAAGCGGTGGTTACCGATTCCGGTGGCGTGCTTTCGCACTCTGCCGTGGTCGCGCGGGAGTTCATGATTCCCGGCGTCGTAGGAACCGGCAGCGCCACGCGCCAGATCAAGACCGGTGATCGAATCCGTGTAGACGGAGACAACGGCCTTGTGACGATTCTCGGGTAGATCAATTAAGGGAGTCCGGACGAATCCGGTCTTCTCACGAGTTGGTGACGCCGGCGATCGATGGTCGTCGGCGTCATTATTATTGTCACGAATTGATCTTTTACGTTGCATGTGCGATTTTAGGATAGACAGGAGAGAGCAGGAGACACCGAATGCCTAAGACTAATCGGGAAAAAGCTTTTCGTGTGGTAATCAGCGAACAGATCAAGGAACAGCTGATCGAGGATATTTTTCACCGCCGTTACAAGCCGGGGGACAAACTGGTAGAAAGCGCGCTGGCGAAGGAGCTCAACGTCAGTCAGACCACGGTGCGCGAAGCGTTGCGTACTATGATCGCGATGGGATTTCTCGAGAGCGAGCCGTTCAAAGGAATCACGGTCCGGTCGTTTACGCGTCGCGATCTCTGGGAAGTCTATACTGTTCGATCAACGCTGGAGTCGCTCTCGATTCGCGAGCTGGCTCCGAAGATCACCGATGAGCAGATCCAGGAGCTTGAGGAGATCGTGGACGAGATGGTCGAGGCCGGCGAGGACAAAGATATCCCGCGGCGCTCCATGCTTAACATTGAGTTTCACAAGGCGCTGATCCGGGCGTCCGGTAACAAGCTAATTCTCCGGTTGTTCGATAATCTGCAATTCGGAAGCTACTCCCTCATGACCGGTAGTCTCTCACCGATGGATCCTGTGGCGATCGCTTCACGTCACCGGGAGCTCATCGACGTTCTGCGTAAACGGGACCCGGACCTGGCTGCCAAAGCGATCCAGGAGCATATCGAGGGAGCGGGCCGACCGATCCTGGAGGCTCTTGAGGAAGATGAGGAGGAACAGTCTCGGCCGGATAACGGGACTTTCTAGCAGGGATCGGTCCACGTTTCCGAGAGAGACAATTCCTGATGAAGTTGTCTCGCCGCTTCCAGATGAACGGGTTCAGCCCGTTCCGCCACAATTCTCCGGCCTGTTTCCGTATACAGTTGGATTTCCGCGATATGTTTCAGAGCATCCACCAGTCCCGCATGCCGCCGGTATTTGTCGTTCCCGTTCATACCGTACTCCGCGTATACCTTCACCATCTGGGTGATGCCTAACCACCCGAACTTATCGATCTGGTCGGCATCGCAAACCACCCGCTCTTCCAGCGTTTCCGGTTCCGTGCCGTTGTACCCGGGATATGCTGCTTTGTGTTTCAGTATACAGAGCGCGATTTTCTCCTGATCCTCCGTGCTCCACTCGGTGAGAAATCGCCGGCATTCCCGCGCTCCGTGTTCCGGATGGTTTTTCGGCTCGTCCGGATGCGTGACAAATCCGATGTCGTGCAGGATGATCGCAGGCATCACTATATCCAGGTCCGCCTGCTCTTCCCGGCCGATCCAGGCTGCGTTTACTGTCACGCGGCGGACGTGTTCCCAGCCGTGGCCAATGCTGCCCTGCGCTTCAAACA
>SLRR01000225.1 GCA_007130865.1 Spirochaeta sp.
ACGTGGTTGTTCCAACATGTTGTTCAGTGTAGCGTGTACGTCCTGTTGATTCATCGTTCCCTCCCTTGATGTGGAGATAGTCTAACGGCTTTCGCTGACGCGACTCAATATAAGATTGACAGACACAGGTTTCGATGGTAGTCTATCGATAATCGATAATATGTATCGTTCGACGTGATGATACCCTGATCGATACACCCGTGTTGATTCTTGAAGGGAGAAACCCATGAAGTTTGTCAAACGTATCGAAAATATGACCGCCGACGAGATCCAGGAGACCGGTGGTAAGGCCGCGATGCTTGGGGTGCTGACGCGAGCCGGGTTCAACGTGCCTCCCGGTTTCTGTGTAACCGGTAAATCCCTGGATTACCTGATCGAATCCAATGACCTTTGGCCAAAAATAATGGAGATCGTGGTGTCGATGAACTTCGACAGCTACAACGATATCGAGTCAAAAGCCGTGAAGATCCGTGAGATGATAGCTGCGGCTCCGCTGCCGGATGATCTGCGAGAGGAGATCGTCGGTAATATCGAGACCCTGCGTGACGGTGACGGAAACGATCCTTTTGTCGCCGTGCGGTCGTCGGTAGCCGTAAAGGACAGTGAGATCTCCTCGTTTCCCGGGATGATGGATACGTACCATTTCATCAAAGGTGAGGACCAGATCGTGGATTACGTGCGTAGATGCTGGGCATCCCTTTTTACGGATCGTGCGATATACCGTAGACACCAGCAGGCTATTCCCCAGGACAAGGGTGTGATTGCGCCGATCGTGCAGCGCATGGTGAACGCCGACGTCGCGGGTGTGATGTTTACCGCCAACGCTGTGAGCGGAGCCCGCGACGAGATTGTGATCGAATCGAACTGGGGCCTCGGAGAGTCACTCGTGTCGGGTGAAGCGCTGGTGGATTTCTTTATCGTGAGCAGGACCAGTCCACCGCAGATCAAGATGAAGCAGGTGCAGGAGAAGAACATTATGGTCACGATCGACCGTGAAAAGGGAATCGGTCGGAAGAAATACGAGCTGTCCGAGGAGATGTCCAAGAAGTGTTCGCTCACGGATGAGCAGCTTATGCAACTCGCGGAGCAGGGGGAGAAGATTGAAGCTCTCTTCGGTGTACCGCAGGATATCGAGTGGGCCTTTGAAAAGGACGAGCTCTTTTTTCTGCAGAGCCGGAAGATCAAAGGCCTGAAGGAATAAGTCTGGAACTACCCGATGAACGAACTTTGCTACGTGCGACCCGGTACGACGGCGGAGGCGCTGGAAGCGCTCGCGCGGTACGGAGCGGGAGCCAGAATTCTGAACGGTGGCACCGACCTGATCGTGCGCTTCCAGAAAGGTCACGTTATGCCGGACGCGATCGTGGATATAAAAGGTGTCCGGGACATCGGTGACTCCATCGACTGGAGTAACGAGAACGTTACCGTTGGTGCTCGCGTAGTAATGTCCAGAATCGTGAGGGACGAGCGGATGTTGCGAGAGTATCCGGCGTTGGTGGAGGCGGCGGCCACCGTTGGGTCGGTGCAGATCAGGAACCGCGCGACTCTTGCGGGAAACATCTGTAACGCGTCTCCCGCAGCGGATACGGTACCACCCCTCTCGGTATACGGCGCGTCGGTGAGACTCGTCGGTCCCGCGGGGACGCGGGTAGTGCCGCTGGAGACTTTCTTCCTCGGTCCCGGAAAAACGGTACGGTCGCCTCAGGAGATACTTACGGCGGTGGTTATACCGCGTAATACGATGCCCTTCGGTGCCGCTTTTGACAGAGTGACGCGACGCCACGGGGTTGACCTGGCGTCGATTAACGTGGCAATCGGAGTCGACCGTGACGCGACCGTGACCGCAACGTTCGGGGCGGTGGGGCCGACTCCTATAACGGCCCGCGACAGTTCCGGTCGCCTTGCGGATCCGGATTTCTCTGATGAGGAACGGGACCGGATGCTCACAGCATTGATCGCCGAAACAAAGCCGATTTCCGACGTTCGTGCAACGGCTGAGTATCGATCGGCGATGCTTCTCGTTTTGGCGCGACGTGTTCTGACACGCGCGATGCAGCGATATTCCCGATCGGTCGGGGAGGAGTGAAGTCCATGTCCTCTTTAAACGTTTCCATATCGATCTCTGTTAACGGAGACAATTACCGGTTGGATGTACCACCGTATCTAACTCTGCTGGAACTGTTGCGGGACAGACTCGATCTGACCGGAAGTAAACGGTGTTGCGGCGAAGGTGAATGTGGGGCCTGTACTGTCCTGATGGACGGGCACGCGGTCAACTCCTGTCTCATTCTTGCGGCGGAGGTGAACGGGTCGGAGTTCCTCACAGTGGAAGGTCTCAGCGGAACCCGGACCGGCGCGAGGCTGCAACAGGCGTTTCTCGACGAGGGGTCGGTGCAGTGCGGATTCTGTACGCCCGGGATGCTCATGGCTGCGGAGTACGTCCTGATGAACAACCCCGAGCCGACCCCGGAAGAGGTGCGGGAGGGGCTGTCGGGCAACCTGTGCCGGTGTACCGGGTATGCGCGGATCGTCGACGCGGTGCGGGGAGTTGCCGGAAAATGACCAATAGCGCGACAAATTACAAGACGGTCGGTCGACCCTTGAATCGGGTTGGGGGTACGGAACGCGTAGCGGGGTCGTACCGTTACGTGGGGGACCTGAAGATACCCAACGTGCTGCATACGAAGCTTGTCCACCTGGACTGCGGGCGGGCGAAGATAAACGCGATCGACCTGGAGCGAGCGCTTCAGGTGCCGGGTGTACGAGCGGTGCTGAGCGGGAAAGATCTGCCCTCCTCGGTTAAACGTTTCGGTCCGTCCAACAAGGATCGACCGATACTAGCGATCGACGAAACAGCATTTCACGGAGAACCGGTGGCGATCGTAGCGGCCGACACGGTGTGGGCCGCGCGACAGGGTGCGGCGGCGGTCGAGGTGGACTACGAGGAGCTGCCGGGGATCTACACGGTGAAGGATGCTCTGGCCTCGAACGCGCACCTCGTACAGGATCCGGCGCTGCGTCCCCACAGTCCGTTTCGGGAGACGAACATACTCAACGAGTGGAAGTTCGGATGGGGCGACGTTGAGGCGGGTGCGAGCGGCGCTGACGTGGTGATCGAGAATGGCTACACCTTTCCGATGGTTCAACAGTTTGCGATCGAGCCGTTCACCTACATGGCGGAGCCGACTCGGGACGGGATCACCGTATACAGCGCGATTCAGCATCCCAATTACCTGCAGCGGGTGATAGCGGAGTTTCTGGAAATGCCGATCTCCCGCGTTCGGGTGATCGCTCCCGATCCCGGCGGTGGCTTCGGCGGGAAGCAGCACGCGAAGTACGAACCGCTTCTGGCGTACTTCGCGACGAGAATCGGCCGTCCGCTGCGCCTGGAGCTCACTCTGGAGGAGAGTTTCCAGGCGGTTCGCCGTACGTCCGCGGA